>CAYVEW010000060.1:18105-19957 GCA_964450375.1 uncultured Bacteroidales bacterium | reverse complement strand
TACACAGCCCAGCCTCTTATCAACGGATCCGCATTTCACGAAGGCAAAGCTACCTTCTATACTACAGGCTCTGAAAAGAAAGCCCTCAACAAATGCATCTCAGAAATAAAATCCCGGGACATAGAGTTCGAAGACAAAACTGTTTACCTTGAAACCTTAGACCGCTGCCCTATCCTCCTCAAACACTGGATTGATAAGCTCGGCAAAGCAGATCTAAAACGCTTTAACTTCCTCGGTGTAGAGGACGAAATAATTCTGACTATCCCCGGGACTCCGTACATATTCACAATGCGCCTCGATGCTGTTGTTCAGGAGAAAACCGGAGACAAAAACGTTTTTATTCTTGAAACTAAAACCTCCTCATTTTCTATCAGGACAACAGAACTCGGGGTCTATTACGGAGACCAGGCAACAGCCTATACCTGGGGAGCAAAGACCTTTTACAAGAAGCCTATCTATGGGGTCATCCCTGACATAGCATACTGGAACAAGAAATCCCCTAACACTTCAAACATTTCCTGTGTCCGAGGCGATATAATAATCAGATCTGACAGGAGAATAAATCAGTTCCTGTCTTCAACAGCTCAGCTGCAGACAGAGATCGCACAGAAAGTAGAAGCTTACAAGCAAGGTTATGATCCTTATATGCTCTTTCCTCGCAATACTTATTACTGTAATGCTTTCTTTAAGCCCTGTGAATACGCTTCTATCTGTGACAATAATCTTCTCTTAGTAAAACGCCTGCCTCCAGGACTTAAACGTAACAGATCCAGAACAAAACCAATTCCCACAGACTATGTAGAAGATACTTGCTGTGGATTAGATTAAAGGAGTTAAAACTATGAAACCATTTAAAACTTTAACACACTGTCCAGTATGCAAAGAGGCTGGTCAGAAGAAAGACCTATACAGGACATCCGTAATATCAGAGGATTCTAAAGCCGTAACATCTATAAAGTTTTTTATTTGTCCTGCTTGCGGAAACCTGTTCGTAAAAGGAGTTTAAAATGAAAAACTTTGAATATGAAATGGTTGATTGTCCTGAGTGTGGCGGAACTGGTTTATTAAATACCCCAGAAGCTTCTTATTCAGAATTCCCTGATGAATGTATTTGTGATTGTGGTAAGTGTGACGGAAAAGGCGAAATCCTCTCCGACTATATCATAGTGACTGATCCGAAAGTCGCTGTTGAGTTTTTGGGGAAGGAAGTACATATCCAGCATCATAGTGGTGAAGGTGGTAATATGGGATGTAACCACGAGGTAATAAAAAGTCTAATAGATAAAAAAGGATATATCAAAATCCATAAATCAGTTGTAAAAGAAGTCTGTGAGCCTAAAGAGGGTGATGCTGTATTTTGCTTTTACGCAGGGGATGAAATGGAAGATTATTACCCTGCTTATTTACAGTATTCGAAGTTTACTGATTATAACAGAGTCATCAAAGCCAATGCCCTGCCAATAGGTAAAACAATCGGAGAGCTTGAAGAGCTTATTGGATGGTATAAGGAATAGATTATGAGCAATAATAAAGATTCTTGTAATAAAAAATTGGTGAAAAAAACTTTGGAGGAAGCACTCAACACTCTGCAAAAATTTATAGATAATCCGTATGAAGTTATGTCACTGGGAAATTTTACTTCCGATCCGCAGCCTCCTATGGTCTCTACCTGTACTGCACCTGTTACAGATTTAAAAGATGATTTAAAAGAAACAATTACTTATATTGAGACTTTAGATAATGACAGAAGTAAAATTCTTAATCAGTTTTATAAAAAAGCTGGAATAGATAATTCAGAAGAATATAATATCGTAGCTTACCCAAGAAAGGGTTTTGAAATGTTTGGTATAAT
>CAYVEW010000060.1:16746-18005 GCA_964450375.1 uncultured Bacteroidales bacterium | reverse complement strand
AAATAAGGAAAATAAAATGTGTAGTTATGAGAAAACAAAACCGGAAAAAGAAAAAACTCTTAAAGAAATTGCAATTGATATTGCAAGAAGGTTGGATAGAATTGAGAAATGTTTATATAACATAGAGCATCCCTGGGAGAAAAAAAGCCTTCTGCAGCAAGCAAATGAAAAAGGTAATGGGTATTAAAATGAAAAGAAAAATATTTTTTATTTTGTTGACAGTAATGTTACTTTATGGTAACATACTATTCGCTGAAGAAAAGAATTATACAACAATAAACTATGAAGCATGGAGAGACCTGACCATCGAAACCAAACTTATTTATGTTACAGGCTACATACACGGGGAGTTCACAGTTACTGAAACTGTTATCCAGAAACTTAATCTGGACTTTGAAACATCTGAAGTTTTAAGAGGGTTCATTACTCCTTACTATAACCATGATATTGCTGTTGCTGTAGACTGGCTTTACTCCGAAGAATACTTCAGGTCTTTCCCGGTTTATAATCTGATCAACAACTTAGACGAATACTTAAGATTAAGAAAAAGGATTTATGATAACAAGGAGAAAAATAATGGCTAAAGATCTTGTCACAATGCCTGTAGGCTCTGAAGAGCTTTCCATAGGTATGCTTAAAAATCAGGTACTTAAAATACATAATGTAATGAAGTCTGTTATGCAGGAAGGAACTCATTACGGAACAGTATCTGGAATATCAAACAAGTTCCTGTTTAAAGCCGGAGCAGAAAAACTCTGTATGACTTTCCGGCTCTTACCAAAATATAAAATAGAAAAAACTGTTCATGAGAAAGGTCATATAACATACGATGTTACTTGTGAGCTTTACCATGCTTCAGGTCCTTATGTAGGATCCGGCTTAGGTACCTGCTCTACTATGGAAAAGAAATACCGGTATCGATACGAAACTTTTCCAACTAAAGTTCTTTTACCTGCGGCCTGGTGGGACAGCAGAGATGCAGAGAAACTCCCTCTTATCCTGAAGAACAACAATGTAGTTCCTAAGACTGCAGCTATTCTTAAAAAAGAAAAGCTTGAGTTTGCTACAGTAAAGGTTGGAGGTAAATGGTATGTAGGCTACAGAAAATCTATTGAAAACCCTGACATAGCAGATGTTTACAATACTGTAATTAAGATAGCTAAGAAAAGAGCATTAGTAGATGCTACAATAACAGCTCTTGCAGTATCAGATATGTTTACCCAGGACCCGGACTCTATCGGCTTAGACATAGACAAAGA
>CAYVEW010000060.1:14413-16646 GCA_964450375.1 uncultured Bacteroidales bacterium | reverse complement strand
GTTCTTATTTTATTTCTTATCAGGAGATTTCATTATGGCTAAAAGAAAAATCCCAGGACTTTCAAAATCAAAAGGTATGCAGAGTTCATTTACTCTGTTCGCTCCCGGCAAGTACGTCTTTTCTGTAGACAAATATACAGAGAAAGACTCAAAGAACGGGCTTGCTACTGTTCATACTTTCAAACTCAAATGCGAAGAAGCTTTTGATCCGGCTAATGCTGGACTGGTAGACAAAGTTTTCTACCAGAGACTTATTGAAATGCATGACGATCATCCTAAGTACGAAGAGTACGGTTACATCTTTGTCGATGAACTTAAATCCCTTGTAGATGCTACTGGAGTTACAATGAGAGCTGATGCTCTTGAGTTCAGTGACTTCGAAGGGACCTCTTTCGTAGCAACTGTCATTCAGAAAGACGGTCAGGACGCTGAAGGAAACGCAAGACCTGAACATTCTATAGTGAAGTATGAAGCTGTAGAATAGAATAAGCTGCTGTAAGAATAGGCAGCAGTGTAACAGCTGCTGTCATTCTTTTTTAAAGGAGAACGAAATGAAAACAACAATAAATGTTTCTTTAAAATATACTTTAGGAGAAGGGGCTGCTTATAACGGATTACCAATGCTGGTCCTTTCGAAAGGAGATACACCTGTAACAGATGTTAATCTTCTTAATGCAATCCGGACTGCAGAAAGTACCTTTAAACTGAAAGGTAAAATCCTTTGCTTAACCATAAAAGAAGAACTTGATCCAGAAGAACAGGTCATCCTTTCTAATGTATTATTTGCTTTATCTGACTGGATAAAGATAATTAAAATCTACCAGCCCTGCATGACTCCGCTTATGAAAGACTGTGAATACCTTATCGCTGTTGTAAAAGATCCTTTCTGGGCTAGGTTTAAAGCTAATGAGGTCTGGTATGAACCATCTGATATTCCCACAGCAGAGCTTGACTTAGGACCTGTTAATACTTCTTGCGGAAAGTTTATCCTGCCTACAAAGATCAAGGTCCAGGATGCTTTCAATTACATCAGAGAAGCTCAGAACTTTTACGGTATCTTACGGGAAACCAAGAAGCCTGTAGAGGTAGAGATATTATGAAGTATTACCTCGCAGAAAATACCACAGAACATGAAATGTCTGAGGAAGAGTATGAGAAATTCCGCGAGGAGATCCTTAAGTTTAATGTAATAGCTAATAAGTCAGGCTGGGACCTTCACTATACAACAACCTCTAACGAAGAAAAAATCTTTAAGAACATTACAGGGTTATCTTTCGGAAGTGCTAATTGTATAATTGTATATACAAAGGGCGGCGAGATAGTTGAGATCTCAGCTCAGGAGTTTACCCTGCTAAAAGACAAGGAGATAACATGAGTATAATAGAACGCCTTCCTGTATATTACCCGACAAACTTTAACGGTAGAATCAAAGGTAAAAAAGCAGACGTTTGTCTTACATCTGAAGTACAGATTCTCGCTAAGCAGCGTAATGCTTTGCTTCTTACTCTTATATATTTATCTTATGATCCTCCGCTTAGTAGTGATTCTATTCCCTCTGTATTAGCGCCTATTATAGAAGAGATTACAAAAACCTCATGGAATAAGATTACGAAGTCTTTAGAAACAGGAGAAAAAGTATGAGTAAGATATGGAAAAGTATTTTATCCGGTATAGCTATCGGATGTGGATTTACAGTCTGGATTGTATGGCTGATTATGCGGCATAGAAAAAATGTAGAAGATGCTTTAGAGATCCTCCAGATAGACAAGCCTCTCAGTTATAAGCTTGCCTCTGAGGCCGCTAAAGAGCAGGAAGACTTAAGATATCGGGCCAAAGAAGTTATAAAGAGACTTGAAAAAGAAACTAAACAGGAGGTAATAGATGCATTTAAAGAAGCTTTTAATGTTAAGCCTGCTGCTAATACTGACTAACACAGTAGTTTTTTCTAATGACTTTGAGTTTGATCCCCCCTCTTTTCAGGAAGGAGATAATGAAGAAGTTACTATAACAATAGGTAATATGAGACAGGCACTTTACTACAAAGAGACTGCAGAACTTCTCAAAGATAAATATAATAACACCCAGGACCTCTTGTCTGAGGCTATCAAAGATCTTTCAAAAACAGAAGCTAAGGTCCTGCAGGAAAAAGAAAAGAAAATCTTTTACCGGAACACAACAATAGCATTTATAGTTGTAGATACTGTTGCGGTCCTGCTCTTAACAAGGAAATAAT
>CAYVEW010000060.1:13041-14313 GCA_964450375.1 uncultured Bacteroidales bacterium | reverse complement strand
AATGCCATATAAAATATTAAGAAAAACATCTAACTGTAAAGACTGCCCCTTAGAAGGCGGTATCTTAAATAAATGTTATGGCGTGTCTGATTCTGAAAAACCTCAGATTGCTTTTATAGGTGAAGCGCCGGGGCGAGAAGAGGATGAATGCGGTACACCGTTTGTCGGGGCCTCGGGCCGGATGCTTAAAGGGACTGTAGCAGAGATAGGAAGAAAGTTTTATCTTGCGCATAAAACAAACGTTATTATCTGTCGGCCGCCTAACAATAAGTTTGATACGCTCGAGGCCCAGGATGCAGTTCAGTGCTGCAGGAAAGGTTTTATAGATGAGCTTAAGACTCTTAAGAAGAAAGGAACAAAAGTTCTTGTAGCTGTAGGAGCTTCTGCAGCGCACGCTCTTAATATTCCTGGGTCTATAAGCAAGAACAGAGGTTCTGTTTATATGCTTAATATAAAAGATAATAAGCTTATCCTTACAGATAAAGCTCCATATGATTTTGTCTGCGTACCTACATTTCATCCGTCTTTCCTTTTCAGAGGGCAGCTTAAACATGAAGTATCTTTTATCAATGATCTTGAGAAAGCTTATAGCATAGTTGATAAAGGTTATAAGCCCCCGAAGGAAAAGTTTAATCTGTATCCTACTATAAAAGACCTTGAGAAATTCCGTGATAAGGTCCTTAAGAATAAGACTCCTCTCGGTGTAGATATAGAGACGACTTCTCTGGTACCAGGAAAGGGCCGTATTCTTATGGTAGGCCTTGCCTGTTCTGCTGAGGAAGCTATTGTAATACCTTTCTGTAAGCAGCATGGAAAAGCTTACTGGTCTTCTATGGACAGAATGAAAGCTCATGATATCCTGAAGGAGCTTATGGCTAAGTCTCCTACTATTTTTCAGAACGCCCTCTTTGACACAAGATGGTTGGAGCATTTTGGGACTCCGGTTAAGAACCTGCAGCATGATACTATGATCTTACATCATTGTATTTCACCTGAGCTTCCGCATAACTTAGGTTATATTGTATCTGTGTATGGTAAGACCCCGTACTGGAAAGAGACCATCCATAAACCTGAAAGACTTATTGATTTACCGGACGAAGAAAGCCGGTCCTATAATGCCAGAGACTGTGTGACTCTAAAACAGATTTTGCCCGAGCTTATTAAAGAAGCTAAAGAGGATAAAACATATAAGGTTTATGAGACAATAGCTATGAAGCTTGTAAATCCTGTTATGATGCTTATGAGAAACGGTGTTAAGATAGATCAGGCTGC
>CAYVEW010000060.1:3417-12941 GCA_964450375.1 uncultured Bacteroidales bacterium | reverse complement strand
ATGATCTCTATTCAGGTAGCTGCTAATAATGAGCTTGCAAGAATATCTAAGCTTAAGAGACGAAAGCCTGAGCATGATGTAAAAGAAGCAGCTTGTAAAAAACTTACAGAGTTTATTACTGCTTACAGAGAATACACAGCTTTAAGTAAACTTGATTCTACCTATACAAAATTTCCTGTAGATGAGAGTAGCAGAGTAAAATTCCCTTACCGTATTACAGGGACTAATACCGGGAGATTCGCTTCAGGTGATAAGAAAGCAGGTGAAGCTGGTAATGCACAGAATCTGCCTGATGAAGCGAAGCATATCTTTGTAGCGGAGAAAGGGAAGACTCTTCTTTATGGAGACTACTCTAACCTTGAACTCAGAGTTACAGCTGCAGTCACAGGGGACAAGCCTTTACAGGATGTTTTTGCCAGCGGTCTTAAGGTCCACAAAATAAATCAGGACCTGCTCTTTGGTCTTAAGGAAGACCATCCTCTTTATAAGCATGCCTACAGAGCCTGTAAAACTTATATCTTTGGTCGAGGTTATGGAGGAGGATTGCAGGGAATACACAGAAGACTTGTCCAGGCTGTTCCGGAACTGAACCTTACCTTTGAAAAGTTTTGTGAGATTGATAGTAAGTATAAGAAAGCTCATAAGGCAATTACTAAGTGGGAAGAGAAAACAAAAGATACTGTGTTAGCTGACAGATGCTTGAATAATGCTTTCGGAAGAGTAAGGTATTTCTTAGGGAGTGATAATGAGATCACAAGAGAAGGCTTAAACTTTCCTATTCAGTCTACTGCTGCAGATATTCTTAATATGTCTTTGATACGGATATCAGATGCAATTGATAAAGGGATTCTTAAGAGCAAACTTATAATTACTGTCCATGATAGTATAGGGTTTGAGGTCCCGGATAATCTTCTTAAAAAAGAGGCTAAAATTATTAAAGGTCTTATGGAAGCTCCGGTTAAGATCAAAGGAAAGTCTTATGTTTTCCCTGTAGATTTTGAAGTCGGAAAAGACTGGGGTCATTTAACAGAGTACGAAATTTAAAAAGCCATTGAGGGTAGCTAATTGATTGACGAATTGAATATTCCAACCCCCTACGATGAGGATAAGGACCCGGATAAGTTCTGGAACAAAGATCTTTCCGATGATGCTATTCCTTCTCAGAAAGGGTTTCTTACAGATATGATTTATTATATGAGAGGTATGGAAGTACCGACTCTGTATACGATATGGTCCGGTCTTTTTCTATTGTCTACCTGCGTAAAGAGAGAGGCGTATGTTAAATGGTACCCTAACAATATGTTCGGGAATATCTATGCTATTCTTGCCGGACCTGCAGGAGGCCGTAAGTCTACAACAATTGACGATATCGGTATGCCGATAATAAAGAGGATGCAGAAGTATATTGAGAATGAGAACATTAGAAAAATGAAGACTATCAATATCGTAAAGGATAAAATGACTCCTGAAAGCCTGTTAAACTCTATGCTGCCGAGTGAAAAAGAAGGCGTGCAGAGCTTTTCTTTTAAGGACCCTGCAGGTAATGTTATTATAAATCCTAAAACTAATAAGCCTTTGAGATATAAAGCTACGTCTGAGGCAGGAATTGTCCTGTCTGAGATGGCCTCTTCTATCGGTAAGAGAAGTTATACTGAGGGTTTTATAGAGGTCTTATTAGACCTTTATAATCCCCGGGATACCTGGGACTGGACTACCATAGCCCGAGGTAAGAAACAGCTGCAAAGAACGTATTTGTCTATGTTAGCTGCTACTACTCCTACCGGTTTTAAAAACTCTATACCGGCAGCAGCTTTAGGAGACGGCTTTCTTTCCAGATGTATTTTAGTTTACCAGCCGTGTAATAACAGAAGGTTTTCTATACCACGGGAAGTTAAGAACGGTCCTACTATGGATGAATTATCAAAAAGACTTGCATGGATCTGCGAGCAGTCTTTAGGAGAATACTCTCTGTCCGGAGAAGCTTTTGCAGAATACGACAGATGGTATCATATGTTTCGGGACCACCTTGAAGCTAATCCTGCAGAGCAGGGTTTCAGAAGCAGACTTAATATAAATGTTTTAAAGGTAGCATTTCTATTAAGACTCAACAGATATACTGTGGATGATAAAATTATTTCTAAGCAGGATATACGGGATGCTATACAACTGCTTAATTATACATATGCCAGAAGTGCAGAGCTGATCTTAGACCTTACATCTGCGGACTTCAAAGATGATAGCAGAAAAATAATGAATGTGCTTAGAAAATATAAGGCTGTTACACGTACAGATATGCTGAGGAAAACTCACATCCCTGCTAAGGACCTTAACTCTGTAATAGATTATATGGCACAGGACGGAGCATTAACAATTTCCTTAGATGGTAATGTTAGAACATACCCTACCAGTAATGGTAATGAGATATATAAATTAAATAAAGACCCGGGAGGGGAGGAAGAATGAGCGAGAAAAAAAGAAGAGGAAGACCCTCTTTAGAAGACAGGTTCGGAAAGGATAAAATCCTGAAAGCTTACGAAGTACATGAGACTTTAAGAAAGACAGCAGCAGCTTTGGGAGTCTCCCATGTAGCCTTAGCTTCTTACTTCAGAAGAAATGATATTAAGTATAAGAATAGAAGAGAAGCTTTAGAATTGTCTAAGAAAAATATAGGACACTCAAGTGTTATAGCAGAGTTCTTAGAACGTAATACTGATCAGATGCTGCCGAGGGATTTTTCTAAGCTGGCTTTCTTAGCAGGCTGCTCCAGAAACTCAATCTCCTGCTACTTTTACAGGAGAAGGAAAGCCCTTAAGAAATCTCTTAAAAACTTACCTAACCTTACAAAACTTGACTGCTCTGTGCAGGACGAACTGGGGGCAATGTATAACACAAAAGCTTTTAAGTCTTATGAATATTTAATTGATAAGTTTACTTTGTATGTAACGATCTTAGCAGTTTTAAAAGATAACTCTCAGGTCCTCATTAAAATAGAGGACACTGAAAGCTTTATAAAAAAGATAAATAGTTATCGTAAAAAATCAAACTGATCTTCATCTGTAACCGGAGTAGTAGTCATAGCAAGAAAAGCTTTCCAGATATCGCCCTGCTGCATATAGTCCCAGGCTTTCTTAGCGTATCTTATCTGGATATTTCCGGGAGCCATTTCAGGATACTGGGCTTTAAAGCCCTCTGTTTTATTGTAGCCTATAGGAGAAAAATATCTGTTGAGTTTTGCTCTGGCCTGGCTTCCTCTATAATCTGTAGCCCCGGACTGCATTAAAGCTACCATGACTTCCCACTGAGGACCGCCTCCAAAGAGGGCCGGCATACCGGGAATAAAATTATAGGCTTTGATTCCGAGGGCTGAGAAAGCCCCGAACAGAGCCGCCTGGTTTCCTAAGAATCTTGCTGCAAAGCCTACCTTATCTGCTGTAGATCCCTGACTTAGGCCCCTGTATATGTTAGCTCTGTAACCTGCAGAGTATGTTCCATACTGGCCAAAGAGTTCTCCTGCGAAGGACCCTGTAAATGCCATAGGTGCCTGACTCTTTCTGTAGCCAAACATTGTATCCTCTGAAAGCTGCATACCGTACTTTGTTCTGGCGGCTTCAATAGCATCGTCTGTTCCGATCTTAGTAAGTCTTCTTACTTCCCGGATCGTATCATCATCCATCTTAAGAACACCTGCTTCTTTTAAAAAGTCATCTGTATTCTTTATGACTCCTCTTTTTAATTTACTGAAAGCATCATCGAATCTTACAGTAGCAGTATTGAAAGCAACAGCTCTGGTTATATCATCAGACCGCTTAAACATTGCGAGTCCTCTATGAGTAAGCCTTCCTATTAAGTTATCTGCATCCATAATCTGGTTAACAACCGGAGGCGCATCCTGGATAAGGCCGATCTTTATGAGATATTTATAACCGTCTTCTCCCATTTCATTAACAGACTTAAGAGCTTTGTTGACCCATTCATTACCCATCCTGGGAGCCAGAGTTGTCCATACCTGGGTAGAGTTTCTCACCGCAAGCCAGGGCCTGAATCCCATATTAGAAAGATAGTTAACAGAGAAGTAAGCACTGACAAGTTCCCGGCCGTTATTCATACCTAACTTTTGAGCCAGCACATTACCGAACTGCTCTGCTGTTTCCCTTCCTTCTGTACTGTAGACTCCCATTAAGTGTTCTCTATACCTATGTATTCTTCTTGTTACACTCTGAGGCAAGTCTCCTTTCTTCATGGTTTCCTGCAGCGCTTCCCACGCTGGCCCCATGTACTTCTGCCTATAGCCTACCTTAATATAAGTATCGAGAACTTTAATAGGATCATCCATAGCTTCAAAAGAAAGAACATCACTTGCTCTCATATTCTTAAAGAAAGCCTTAAGCTTAGACGGAGCTTTGGTTCCTCTTGAACTCTGATAAACCATATCAAAAAGTTCCTCTGCTGTGGTAGCCTTATTAAGAAGCTTTGCGTTCTTAGCAGCCCACTCCATAACACGCGGCATATAATTGCTCAAGAATAAATCAGGATCTACATTAAAAGCATTAGCTAATCCGGAGAAAGCATCCTTACCGAGTAAGGTCCTTACCTTTTCTCCTATCATCTTTTCTTCTGCAGATAGCTCTCCAAACATTTCAAGGGCCTTAAGCTCTTCTCCTTCTGTCTGTGCGCCCAAGTGATAAAAGATAGCTCTTCTTCTCTTTATATCAATCAGCTTGCCGTTCTTGCCTGTGAAGGAATATTCAAGAGCCTGCTGGGCCTTAACTATTTTAGTCTGGGAAATTCTTGCTGTGACTTCTATGTCTTTGTATTTTCTTAAGAGGTCCGGTCTGTTGAGTTCCTTCATGGTTTTATCCATAACGTAGTCCATGTTCTGTGTCAGGATCCTGGCCTCTTTCCTTAAGCCCCATTTACTCTTCTTAACGGGGACAAAATCCGGGTAAGTTTTTATAAGCCTGTTATCAAGCTGCGGTATCTGGGCTGTATTAAAGTTTGCAAGGACCTTATCCATAGCTGTTAAACTCTGAGGATCTAAACCCTCCAGGATATTCCTTGCTCCTGTAACGTCCGGGTACTTAGCCAGGATTTTACCGATCTCTTCTGTGGAGGTAGCAGAATGTATTGTATTACCATCACTGAACTTAGCGACGCCTTTGTCAAACCACATCTGTAAACTTTTTCTGTCTGCAAACTTTTTGATACTGTCGTACTTAGCCCAGCCCCCATGAATAAACTTACGGGCAGCTTTAATGTCAGAGAACTCTTCTACTACACCTATCTGCGGCATATGAACTTCCATCTTGCCTGAAGGAGCAATAAAGATATCTCCGTCTTCCACGCTTACAATTTTTTTATTGGCTGCTACTTTGTTTATATCTTCAAAGTTAGCTAAGGCCCTTCGTACTGAGGCCCTGTTGCCTATCATAACACCTGCGTCAAAAGTTATATCTACACTGTCCTCATTTATCTGCACAACTTTAGGAGCATACTTATTACTTATCTTACTAGGCCTGTAGTTTACTTCATCTAAGAGTTCTCCAATAGAGTTTGCTGTTATAGGTTTTGTAAGACTCTTGCCTCTCAGGATATACTGATCTTCTATTCTGCTTAAAGAAAAGCCCTGCCTTGAAAGGTCTAACTTAAGGAAGCCTTCATCAAGGGTACTTACCATTATCTTGTCTGTGAGTTCCTCGAGGTCCTTAGCAAATATCGGGGCCTTCTTAGGAAACTTAACTTCATAACCTGAAGCCCTGCTTATAAAAGACCCGTTGCTGCTCTGGACTACATCTTTAAGCCAGGCTGTCTGAGCTTTCTGTGTTGAGAAAGGAACTCTGAACTGTGCCTTGCTTCTTGTCAGGAGCCTGCTCACAGAAGATCCGGACGGTACTTTCTTAACAAAAGTATCTACGTCTTTTCCTAGAGTTTCTGCTACATTTTTCAGCTCATCAAAGAACTCTCTTACAAAAGCTTTCTGTGCTTTAGGAGAAGAGATCTCTCCGGGGATTTCTATAATAGCTTTGCCATTCTTGATAGTACCATAAGCCCTTATAGATTTATCTAATCCAATATGATCAACGCTCTTTGAAAGCTTAATGCTTACTTTGCTGCTGTCAATTCCGAGACCGTCAAAGTAAACTTTTGTAAAAGCATTAGCATCTTCTAAGTCCAGCTTGCCTACAAACTTCTGTGCTGCAGTATCTACCAGCATCTGCTTGTTAGCCATGAAAGCTTTACTTGAAAGCTTACCGGTAAAACTTCTTTCAATAACAGCTCTGGAAGTTATAGGATCTGCAGCTACAGATTCAAGATTAAGCTTGCCTATTTTTCCTGTTGCTGCGTTAAACTCATTAGCTATGAACTTAAGCTTGTCAGGGTAAAACATCTGCACTGTGTTTTTATCTAATACAATCCCGTCAAACCCTGCTTCCATAAGATAAACATTTCTTAGAGTTTCTGCTCCGTCTTCTGCCCCGTTAGCGATTGCCTTAGCCGCCAGTTCGTCTGCCTTTGCAATGGCCTGGTTAGTTGCCGGATATTTTATCATTATAAAAGCTTCTGTATCTCCGGAGCCGTTCATGATGTTTACAGCCTTGCTGCCCTGGAACGGGTTCTTACCCTTAGAAATATTTGCTACCATCTCATCAGAAGTTGTGACTTTAAATCTGCCTATGAAGCCCCCGGTTTTATCCAGCTCTTCCTTGAGAGCTTTCTCATAGAGGTCTGCTTCTCCGACTCCGATATAAGGTCTGTCTACAGGAGATATAAAACCTTTAGCTTTATGCTTAGGAGTTAAAAGGCTTTTTACCTTTGGGTCCAGAGTACCGCCGCCCTTTGTAGCATCGAAAACATTATCGATAGCGTTTTCAGTTTTAGCATACTGCATCATGGATCCAGTCTCTGCTAGAAATGCTTCTCTTGCAGCATCATCAGGGAGCTTATTATATTTTGCTAAAAGCCCCTTACTTACTTCTCGCCTGGCTTTAATAATATCATCAAACTCTCTGATCGGAATTACATCAGCATCTTCCACAAGATTAGCAATAGCATACTTGCCGCTTACGGGATTATAGATAGCTCTCATATCTCCCTTGCCAGCTTTATACACAAGGTCCTCATAAATATTAAGTCTGATCTTATCGTTTATCTTTCCTGCTACTTTGTGAAGCAGTGCCTCAGAGTCTATCTGTAATCTTGTAATATCATCCAGCTGATTATAGACTGCTGCAGGAGGTTCGCCATTTGCCAGCTGCAGTACCAGCGTTTCATAATCTTTAGGAGTAAGCTTATTTGCAGCCTTACTTGTCTGTCCTGTCTTAAGATGCTTAAGTGTTTTTATATGAGGAATCACTGTCCCGAGTGTAAGACCTAAAGCATAATCAATTACAGCATATTCTCCGAAAGTCTTAAGAACATTCTTAAAGCTTTTCTGTAATCTTTCGTCATCATTATTAACCATTCCTAAGAACTGCTCTCTGAAAACCCCGTAAGCTCCTCCGGATGTACCGGATACAA
Organism: uncultured Bacteroidales bacterium; assembly: GCA_964450375.1. Taxonomy (GTDB): domain Bacteria; phylum Bacteroidota; class Bacteroidia; order Bacteroidales; family UBA12077; genus UBA12077. The sequence goes on along the minus strand of CAYVEW010000060.1, from coordinate 5,426 downwards.
AAGTAGGAAACGCTACCCTTGCCGCCCAGGCTGTCTTACCTACAGTGTTAGCTGCAATCTTAGCTGAAGTAGCTGTTATAGCTTTACCTGTGAGTTTTGTCCAACTGCCATGAAATACTGCAAGGTCCCCCACAAACCCGGCAATGTATCCCAGGGTCTCATAAGCTCTCCCGGTAGCCATCTCTTTCTGCTGACTTGCCTTGCTTCTTAAATACGAGATAACCTTATCGCCATCTGTCCCGGTCAGAGCATCGATGCTGGGAGTATACTTCAAACTATCTTTAGGAATAGAGCTATCTATCATTTTAAAGAGAGGTCTTACTGCCATATTCGCAATAACACTCTCATTGAAAATCCCCCGGCCCAGAGACAAAGTGTTTATAACAGACGGGTCAAGGTCTCCGTTTTCTGCTGCAGTAAAAGCATCCCCTAAACGATTAGATATTTCCTGGTTCTCAAATACAGGCCGTCTGCTGGCTGCGATTTTACTTATAGTAGAAAACTTTTGCTCAGGACTCAGTGTATTAAATCTTGCATCTTTAGGAAGCACTTTACTTATAAGGAGCTGCCTTTGATTTTGCTGTTCTGCATAATCCATACTCTTGAATCGAGGATCATTCTCCATCCTTGCGAGTCTATTATCAAGGTCTACCTTTATAGGGTTATCCATATTAACTCCTTACTTATCTACTATACTCATCACTCAGGTCAGTCTCTGCCCCGGGATTTCCTCCTCCGAAGTTTACTGTAGGAGAAGTCCCTATACCGGAAATTGCAGAGTAATCCACAGGAGTTTCTGACTTCCACAACCACATACCGCTTTCGACAGAGCTTGTAATCTTAGCTATAGGAACACCAAGTATATCAGCCCCCATCTTTTTATAAGTCTCAAAGTTATCCTTAAATCTAGCATCTATACCAAGCTTCTTTTCTATAGCACCTTTTAATTTTTCCGGATCATCTCCATACTTTTCGTACAAAGGAGCAAGCTCTTTTTCTACATCCTGCTGAAGAACTTTAAAAACTTCTACAGTTTCTTTAGTAAGAGTTTTCTGCTCTCCCCCCTCTTCCATAGCCTTTTTTGTAGTGTTATATTTCAGCCAGTCCATAGCAATGCCTGCTGCCTGGGCCTCTTTAAGAGCCTCAAACTTATCTCTCTCAAGCTTCATAGTTTCATCGAATTGTCCTGCTGCTTCCTTAAGCTGAAAGCCTGATCTCTGGTCCGGGGTTAAACTGGCCAGTACAGCCGGGTCCATATTTTCTAGCCCCTTCCCAAGCTCCATAGCTACCCGGGCGTAGACTTTCTGAGATCCTTTAAGAGCCTCTGCAAGCTCCGGGTTTCCCAGCTTACCAGGTCTATTTGCATTAGCCATATTTTTAGCTGCAGAATTAGTAGCCTTTCCATAAAGCACTTTCTCTTTAGGATTAAGACTTCTATAAGATTCAGTTGCTGCTTTAATAATAGCACCCTGAGTTCCTTCGGGCAGATTAGTACTCTTTATAAAATCGTTAAACTGAGAAGGAGCTAAGGTATTATATTTTTCTACAATAGTAGAAACACTCTTCGGATCTATCAAGGCAGCTTTAACAAAACTCTCCTCAGATTCTCCAACAGCCTCTGCAGTTTTGACTACCTCTTCCGGAGTAGCCTGCGCACTTTCAGCAACAGTCTTAACAGCTTCCATTCCTTTCTGCTCTTCCTGTTCCTGAAGTATTTTCTGCACAGCTTCTTTGCTCTTAGGAACCATTCCTGTCTTTTCAAATACCTGCGCAACAACTTCTCTCTCAGGTTCTGATAATTCATTGTAGCCTTCAAAGAACTGAGCCTCTTTAGCGTTTGCTCTTCTAAGCATTTCTTCCCGGTCCAGCGGTTTTCCGTACCCTTCTCCTGCGTATCTTCCACCTTCTTTAGTAGGATCTACCGGAACTTCTTTCCTCCGGATATCACGCTGGCCTTCCTCTCCTGCAGCATTACCGACTCCCGGTTCAGAGTATTCTGTAGTTCTTGT
>CAYVEW010000060.1:0-3317 GCA_964450375.1 uncultured Bacteroidales bacterium | reverse complement strand
ACCCGGTACTTAGCACCCCGTTCTGTTATTTGAGAAGCTGACTGCCCCATACCTCCGGAAGCTTTGAGCTTATCAAACATTTCAAGCCCTTCGTCTCCGTAAATAGCAAACATGCTTTTAATAGTAGGATCATTATTCTCGATAGCTTCAGCCCAGTTTCCTTTATACTGATTCTCAAGAACATCTAATCCTATTTCAAAAGTCTTATTCGTATTATATTGTCTCTGCTCTTCTTCAAGTTTTCTATTCTGGATTATTATCTGTCCCAGGTTCTGCAAAAGGCTTGCTCTTCTGTTAGCCTGTGAGTCCTGAAGCTGAGTTCCTGTAGGTCCTATAAATCCGATCTGTGGTATATTCGCCATATCTTATCTCCTTACCCGAAGGGTTTCCAGCCGAGAGAGCCAAGCCCTATAGCACCGCCTACTGCAGTGTTAAATGTCTCACCCATATAATCTCCGAAGCCTTTCTTATACTGATACTGAGGAGCTACCATGCCACCCTGTCCAGCTGCCATGTTTCCATACCCCTGCATACCAGAATTATAAATATTCCCGTAGGTATTCATAGCATTGTTCTGAAACCCGTAAGCTCCTGCAAGGTCCTGACCCATTAAGTTACCTGCAAGTCCTATCTGCATAGCCTGCTGGTCTGAAGCGACTTTAGCAAACGGGTTTGCGCTGGCTTCTCCCATAGCTCTAGCAGCAGCTCCGCTGTGCAAAGCCCCCTGCCCTGCGAACTGTGTCCCGGCGTTTGCTATCCCGGCATTTGCCTCTTTAGCAGCTAAAGAATTAAGCATTTCAGTAAGAGGAGAAGTAGCACCGGCAGCAAAATCCAGAGTCCCCGGAGCGCGGCTCATAAAAGAATTATAAGCCATGTTAGGATCTGAAAAACCTAATAGATTATCTTTCCCGAAGTTTGCCATATTGGTAAACTGGTCCATGCCTTTCTGGTATCCACCAGTAGGGTCCGCAAATTCATAATCTTCTGCGCCGCCTACCTTAACATTTTTTCCTTTACTCATCTCTTACCTCCATACTCATACATAGTTCCGTCCTCATGTATAATACCATTATATACAAAATTTCTCAACGGCAGGACCTTATGAAAGCAGCTTCTGTCCAGCAGCCTTGCAAGATTTTTATTTGCTGCCGGTACGATGACTCTTATATAATGTATCTTACACAGTTCAAGCGTATAATCAGCACACCTTTTAAGGTCCTCTATATTTCTTAAAATACCTTTATTTAAAAACAGGCCATGAGCGATAACGCTATCTCCCGGGATAAAATCCGTAACACGTATAATCCCCCAGGGAAACTCAAACAAAAGAAGAGAATCATAAACAGCATTACAGAAAAACATATATCCTCTCTGGCCTTGATACTCATCAATATGTTTAACCCGGTCATAGATCCTGTCTATCTCTTTACTTTTAATTGTTACTAAGGTCATACGTTACCAGCCCCCTGCATACCAATACTTAATTCTGCTCCTCTTCCTCTGACCTTTATAACAAGTTCCTCTACAGTATAAGGAGCAACCTCTGAAGTACAGGTAAGTTTAAATCTCACATGAGAACTGGTCATAAGAAAAGTAACATAACCTTCATCATTACCTGCCCGGATTGTAAGACTTCCTAAGCTCTTCCAGCTCCTGCCTCTATTCCAACTTCCCTGGACAGAAAACAGCGTATTAGTTGTAGGATAAGTATCAAACGAAACCTTCATACTTAACCTCATAAAAGTCTTAACAGTATCAGGCTCATCAAAATCCATATCCGGGGTTTCATATACAGTTACTATAGGACTTGAGATAACATCCCCTGCATTGTCAGCTAACAAGTCATAAGCACTGTTACTAGAAAGCTGCCGTAGAAACCCACTACTCTCTATAAAGAACCGCATTTCATTTTCTTTAGCCGACATACTGTCCCATGTAGCATAAGTATCTACAAGATCATCCCAGGTAAAACCTGCAAGGTCAGCCCAGCTAAGGTCTAGACTTAACAATGGGTTTGCTATCATATAAGAACTGACATTCTCATAGCTCCAACCTTTAGACTTATAGCTAAAACTCCAAAGTTCCTCCATCTGATCAGAGTCTTTAGTAAACCCAAAAACAATTCTCTCATGTTCTAAGTCCGGAGCAGCATAGACTCTTTCTCTGAAATTACTTTCCTTAATAGTCCTCTTAATTACAGGACTTCCAATCCTTTCAGGACCGCTGCTTGAAAGATAAAATACATCATCCTGGCTTACAAAGAAATGCCCGTCAATAAAAGGAATTACAGCTTTCTGCCCTATCAAACCCATATGCCCTGTCTCTACTTTCTGGAAAGCTACCGGAAGATCTGGATTATTTGTAGGTATCCCAAAGAATATCGCATCCGAGAAATACACAACAAGAATATTTCCCATAGGAACTAATCTCTGAATAGCTCCTTGAGTATACGGCAAATCAATATAAGCAGTGCTTTCACTGAAGTCCCGAAGGTTAGTAACTTTGCTCCAGCGTATTCTCTGCCGTCTGACCCCATCAGTAGGCTCTATAGTGTAGCCTACAAAAAGTCTGTCCTGAAAAAGTGTAATACAGTTAGCTACAAAATCTTCCGGCTCAGTGCTGGACATAATCCTGTAATCGTCACTTTGTATATACATTTCCATCTGGCTGCCTGCAGGGTTATCATACTTATAAACCACAAGAGGAGCATTAAGGTCTGTAAATATGAGTTCTTTATCCGGTGTTACAACCCAGTCACAAAGATGAGTAGACTCTGTATTAAAAGCCCTCTGTATACTGTAAGCAGCTCCTACTGTATCTGTAATATCGCCTGTAGTTTTAAGTGTAATGTTAGTAGCATTAACAACTTCTAGAACTCTGGCCTCTTCATCTCCGCATCTTAAGATATCATCCGGGTAAATAGCTGCTGTCAGAAAGTCTGTTCCTGCTCCTGTTACAGAGTTACCTGAAACAGTTATTGTTCCGGTACTATATGCCCAGGCAACTTCCTCAAGTCCCCCGAGACCTACCTTATAAAGCCCCCCATCTGTTATAAGTAACAGCTCCCTGTCAGCCTCGCCGGAAGAAGTAGTCCAGAAAGTAAACAGATCTATAAACTTATAAGCAAGTTTAATAATAGCATCATATCCGGTATTACCATACGGCTCATAGCCAGGTCTTTTTTGCGGCCCATTTTCCGTAATGATATAATTCATAGCATCCAGACAAGCCTCAAGAGGAAGAGTCTGAGAAGGCTTATTCAATACCATTCCTTTATTAAGCGGCCTTATAGGAAAATTCTTAGGCTGGCTTATATT
>CAYVEW010000059.1:0-20441 GCA_964450375.1 uncultured Bacteroidales bacterium | reverse complement strand
GCAACCCTTACAATTGCCAATGGCTTTGTAAATGTTTGCTTTATTTTTTTAATGGGAATAACACTAAACTGGTTATTTGATTTCACAAAAGCTCCTGCCTGGGGTTTTATAATTCAAATTACCATTATTGCATTTGTTTTATTGCTTTTTGGAGAAATCCTGCCAAAATTCTATGCAAAAAACAGAGCTAAAAAATTTGCCAGAAATGCATCATTATCCATTTTAATCTTTGAAAAAATTCTACACCCGTTTAGCATATTAATGATTAATACATCATCCATAATAGGGAAAAAGCTGGCACACATTAAACAAAATATAACCATCGACGATCTTTCGCAGGCATTGAACCTAACCACGCATCAAATTACCGAAGATGAAAATATCCTAAAAGGAATCGTAAAGTTCGGTAACATAGATGCCAGGGAAATTATGAAATCGAGAGTTGATGTAGTGGCAATTGAAATAAATACTCAGTTTAAAGGACTTCTGGAATCGGTAATAGAATCGGGGCATTCGCGTATCCCAATTTATTCTGAATCCTTTGATAATGTGAAAGGCATATTATTTATAAAAGACTTATTGCCCCATTTAAATGAAGAAGATGAATTTAAATGGCAAACATTAATCAGGCCACCATACTTCGTTCCCGAAAACAAAAAGATTAACGATTTATTAAAAGAGTTTCAGGAAAATAAAATTCATATGGCTATTGTGATCGATGAGTATGGAGGAACAAGCGGCATTGTTACGCTCGAAGATGTATTGGAAGAAATCGTGGGTGAAATTACTGATGAATCTGACGAAGATGAATTAATCTTTTCTCAAATAAACGAATCGACCTATCTTTTTGAAGGCAAAACATTAATTAATGATTTTCTGAAAATTGTGGATATTGATGATGATTTCTTTGAAGATATAAAAGGCGATGCAGATACTATAGCCGGCGTAATACTTGAGCTTACAGGTGAAATCCCCGCGAAAAATAAAAAAATTGAATATAAAAATCTTACCTTTACCATCGAATCTGTTGACAAACGAAGGATTAAACAAATTAAGGTAACTATCAACGAATAAGCAATCAAAGCATGTATCGAAAAAATCTCTTTACTTGTTTTAGTATACTTTTTATTTGCGGCTTGCTGTTTTTAGGCGCATGTAAACGTAGTTATACCCCTAAACCAAGAGGTTTTTTCAGGATTGATATGCCAAAAAAAGAATATAAATCTCTACCCGATAGCTTTCCATATGCGTTTCAGTACCCGGCTTTTGCTAAAATTAATAATGATAACACAAGGCTTTCGGAAAAATACTGGATAAACATTGAGTATCCCGATTTAAATGGTAAAATACATATTAGCTATAAAAAAGTAAATCATAATATCAATCAATTAATTGAAGATTCGCGTGATTTAGCTTACAAGCATACAATAAAAGCAGATGCCATAAACGAAACCATGTTTGTAAAACCAGAAAAACAGGTATATGGCATTTTATACGAAATAGAAGGCAATGCAGCTTCGTCGGTGCAATTCTTTTTAACTGATAGTGTAGAAAACTATTTGAGAGGAGCACTGTATATTAATGTGGAGCCAAACAAAGACTCACTGGCCCCTGTTATAGATTATATAAAATCGGACATAAAAGTACTTATTGAATCTTTTGAGTGGAATTAATTTTTTAATTCATGGGAGTAATTGTTAGAGAACATTTTAATGATGACGTAGAATTCGGAGTATGGGAAATTACCGAAGATTATGATTCCTTAAGATCAGGACTACATCTTGACGAAAAAGATATAGTAACAGTTGAAAGTTTTAGAAATCATCAACGAAAACTCGAATGGTTAAGTGTTAGAACACTACTTAAAGAAATGCTCGGTAAGGAATCCAAAATTGTTTACGGACCCGAACGAAAACCATATCTTCATAATAATTCATATAACATAAGTATATCGCACTCTAAAAACTTAACCGCGATATTAATGAGTAAGAAAAAAAGAGTGGGTTTGGATTTAGAATTTATGTCGGCCAAAATTCTTCGAATAGCCGATAAATTTTTACGTCCCGAAGAACTGGATTTTATTCAGAAAGACAATGAGCTTTATCATTTATATCTTCACTGGTGCGCAAAAGAAGCCTTGTATAAAATATGCGATAAAGTAGATATTAATTTTGTTACCAACTTAAACATAGAACCTTTTACACCAAAAGAAAACGGATTAATTGTTGGGATGGTTAACAATAGCTACATGAATGAGAAGTTTACCTTAAATTATTTCAAGCTAAAAAACTACTCAATCGTGTGGTGTTATAAATAAATTTTAACATGATATCTGAGTTTATCCATAATAGCATTCGCACTGGCAAAAAATTATTTGCTTTACTGATTGATCCCGACAATTATTCTAAACAGGATCTGCAAAATATTGCAAAACAAGCAAATCAGTTTAATGTCGACTTACTGTTTATTGGAGGAAGCCTGCTAAATAACGATATTGACAAATCGATTGAAATAATAAAATCACACACACAAATACCAGTTGTTCTTTTTCCAGGCAGTTTACTACAAATTTCGGATAAAGCAGATGGAATATTACTGCTGTCGTTAATTTCCGGGAGAAACCCTGATCTACTTATTGGAAACCACGTAATTGCTTCGTCACACATCAAGCGAAGCAAGCTGGAAGTACTTCCGACAGGCTATATTCTTATTGATGGTGGTAAACCAACTTCTGTAGAATACATGAGCAACACCCAGCCGATTCCTGCAAATAAAACCGATATTGCTGTTGCAACTGCCATGGCAGGAGAAATGCTCGGACTCAAATATATTTATCTTGAAGCCGGAAGCGGAGCCGATCAAACAGTTAATACCAGGATGATTGAAAGTGTGAAAAAGAATATTCAAATTCCATTGATGGTAGGTGGTGGAATTAAAACCCCTGAAGATGTTGCAAATGCTGCAAAAGCCGGAGCCGACATCGTAGTTGTTGGTACAGCTATCGAAAAAAATCACTTAATTCTTTCTGCTTTAACTCAAGCATTAAATCCATAATCTATATTCATTATTATTGACATTTCTTAGAAAAAATCTAAAAATACTCATCTCGAATTAAACCCTTTAAAACAATTAAGGTCTATAATTCTGAAATCGATTAAGATATCCTTATAAAAGGTTTGCAAGATGAGTAATGATAATTCAAGAGATATAATTCAAAGATTAACCGGAGAAGTCTGGAAGCCTGTTAGGATTGAAAATCTGGCCGCTAACGAAGTGTACGAAATTTCAAATTTTGGCCGTATCAAAAGCTTTAAAGTCGATAAAGAAAAGGGAGCCATCATTAGAGGATCCAGCCTTAAAGGATACAAGATTTTAAACATCAAGCTGGAAGGTAATAAAAGAACAACCAGATACGTGCATAAACTGGTTGCAGAAAGTTTTATTCCTAAAGATAACAGTAAGCAGGAACATGTAATTCATCTTGATTTTGATAAAACCAACAATCATGTTCAAAATTTAAAATGGGTAACCAAAGAAACCATGTTTGCCCATCAAAAAATTAACCCTAATTATAACCGGGGTGCTATTAACTACTCTAAGCTTTCGGAAACGGATGTAATCAGGCTTAAAAAGAAATTAGCGCGTGGTAAAAATAAACTTTATAAACTGGCCAAAGAATTTGGAATTACACATACCCAGCTCAATAGAATTAGAAAAGGAGAAAACTGGGGACACGTAAAAATAGATTAAAACACCACAAGATTTAAGGTTACCATAAACCTACCCTAGCTATTCCCAAAAAACAATGCATCTTTGTAGATTTAGGATTCATCAAAGAAATTAGAATTAATAACATTGTGTAAGTTTTGGGAATAGCTTTTTTAATATGTAAGATTTTTTTTTGTATCTTGGGTTTCAAATCTTAATCCAAAATCATGATGATAAGTCTATTGAAAAGATCATTCCGCCTGTTAATTATTCTTACTTTACTTATTTCTTTCAGTTCAAATCCGCATCATGTTTTTGCTCAGGAACATGAAAAACAAGAACATGAAGTTGTTTCGAAACAAAGCTTGCCTGAAACAACTGAACATAAAGTAGAAGAAGATCATGAAGAAAACGGACACAAAGGAAACATGAGTCCGCTATTTTTTTTAATCATTGCATTAATAATTGGTGCAGGTACCAGGCATTTTCTTAAAAAAAGCCCACTTCCCTATACAGTCTCCTTACTTGTAATTGGTTTAGGACTTGGAGCATTATCACGCTTAGGCTATTTTGGCGAATGGAACATCATTGGATTAAGTTTAGATGCCAGCTTTATTACAGAAGCTGTTAGTTGGGCAGGAAAAATCGACCCACATCTTATTTTATATGTATTCTTACCCACTTTAATATTCGAAGCTGCTTTTGCGATGGATGTGCATACATTTAAAAAGACATCAGCCAACGCATTTATTCTTGCTGTTCCCGGAATTATTGTAGCCATTGCATTGTCTGCATTAATTATAATTGGAATTAAAATGGCAGGAATTGGTTTTAATAACTGGACCTGGGCATTGGCCTTATTGTTTGGTACAGTTGTTAGTGCAACTGATCCGGTTGCCGTAGTAGCTATTCTAAAAGAAGTAGGTGCCAGTAAAAAACTAGGGACATTAATTGAAGGGGAATCCATGTTAAATGATGGAACCGCCATTGTGATTTTTATGGTAATATTCATGACCTTAACCGGAAATAGCTCTGAAACATCGCCTTTTATTGAATTCCTGAGAGTGGCCGTGGGTGGAACCTTAGTAGGTTTGGCAGTTGGTTATATTGTTATTGCCTGGGTAAAAAAGGTTTTTAACGATGCTTTAGTGGAGATAACAGTGATTGTTGCTGCTGCCTACATGACTTTTTACATTGCTGAACATTTTCTGCATGTTTCGGGCGTTTTAGGACTTGTTGCATTAGGTTTATTAATGGCAAGTGTTGGACGAACACGAATTAGTCCTGAAGTAGAACATTTCTTGCACGAGTTTTGGGAGCTTTTTGCCTTTATTGCAAATACGCTTATCTTCCTGATTGTAGGTGTTGTTATCTCCAACAATATTGTGTTTACAGCTAATGATTTTTTAATATTGTTATTATTATATATCGGGATACACATTGTAAGAGCAATGGTCATTGCACTTTTCTTTCCAGTCATGAAAAAAGCAGGTTATGGACTGACCAAAAAAGATTCATACGTACTCTGGTGGGGGGCCTTGCGCGGAGCTGTAGGTCTGGCATTAGCTTTAATTGTTGCCGGCGAAGCAAAAATCGATGCAACCATCCGGAATCAGTTTCTTTTTTACACTGCAGGTATTGTAACGCTTACTCTTCTTATAAATGCCACAACCATTAAGGCTCTATTAAACTGGCTTGGGCTAACAAGTATAGCTCCGGCAAAACAAAAAATGATTTTAAATGCTAAAAGCTATTTGCGTTCTGCTTCCGAAAACTCCATGGAAAAACTTAAATCAGATCGTTTTCTTGGCAGAGCAAACTGGGAAAGCGTAAAATTATATTTGCCAGAACAACCAGAAGATATTGAAATTGTTTTAGACCAGGGAGAATATGCAAATTTATATGAAAAAAGACGCAGAGTACTCGAAAAAGAAAAAAGCAGCTACTGGAATCAGTTTAAAGAAGGTTTGCTTGGTGCAATAGCCGTGCGAAACCTTAGTGATGCGATTAATGAAATAATTGACTCAGAAGGAAAAATTCCACTGTCGGAGCGTAAAGACCTGGAACAACTATGGAAAACACCAAAATATTTAAATAAGTTGCAGTCTGTTCCGCTGCTTGGTAAGATATCCCAACGTTTTTTCTTCGAACGATTAGTAACCAGCTACGATGCTGCTCGCGGATTTGTTGAAGCACAATACGAAAACCTTAAGCTGATAGAAAGTATGGCTATTAGTTCTGATTCTGAAGAATTAACGATCGATCAGGATTTAGCAACCATTGAAAACGAAATTAACGAGAACAGAATTCATGGTTTAACCTTCTTACGAAATCTTAAAAATACCTATCCTGAGATTTATGATTCAATTGCAACACGACAGGCAATCAGGTCTAATTTAAATAACGAACTGAAAATTGTTGAACGATTGCAAAAGAAAGGACAAATTGGCTCTGACGAAGCCCATAAAATGATTGAAAGCATTGAAGAACGAATGAAAAAACTATTGGACTCGCCACCAGAAATTGTCCCTCCCGAAAAAGCAAAACTACTACAGGAAATTCTATGGCTCAAGGAGCTCGACAAAGCTACGTTTAATAAAGTAGTAAGCTTGTTCCAGCATAGAAACTATGCGGTTGGGGAAAAAATTATAAAAGAACACGGACAGGTAGATGGTCTTTATGTGGTAGCCCGTGGAACGGTTAAAGTAACAATAAATAAAAAGTTAATTGATATTCTTGGAAAAGGAAGTGTTATTGGAGAAATTGCGGTACTAACCAATGTGCCACGAACAGCAACCATAACTGCTGAATCTCCGGTTACAGTGCTTCGATTAACTTCAGTAAGCATGCAGCAAGTTATAAACGACAACCAAACGCTGGAAGACAAACTTTGGCAAATAGCTGCACCAAGGCTTGCAGAAAACATTCTTAGCGAATTGGATCAGTACAGCAAGGTGCATCATGCCGAGATGCAAAAGTGGTTAAATAGAGGGGAATTGATTTTAGCTAAAAAAGTTCGGAATATCGATATTGAAGACAAAATAGCTATATTAATAACCGGTAAAGCAATTAAATCGAACGATGAAAATTTAGAAGCTCCTTGTTTAATTAATGATTTATCGGTTACCTTAAGCAGAGACAGCAGATTGTTACTCTGCGATAAGCTGGTTTAATTTGATATCACTTTTAAACCAACAATAGCTACTAAAATCATTAAAATAAAAACCACTTTTAAAACTTCTACGGGTTCATTAAAAATAATGACACCTAAAATGGAAGTTCCGGCAATACCAATACCTGTCCACACAGCATAAGCTGTTCCAATCGGAATTTGTTTGGTTGCCAACGATAATAAATAAACACTTAAAATCATTGAAACAAGTGTTAAAACCGATGGAATTAATTTGGTAAAGCCATGGGTGTATTTCATTCCAATAGCCCATCCTATTTCAAATATACCGGCAATAAACAATAAAAGCCAAGCCATTTTATTCAACTATTTGGTAAATTGGTTCACCCATTGAAGCATTAGGTGCTGTAATATTTAAGATCCACGAAACGGTTGGCGCTATATCATTGATGTCAATCGACTTATCAACTCTATTCGTTTTTACTTTCCAACCATACCAAATGAGAGGAACATGCGTATCGTAAACATATCCGGATCCAGAATTGGTTACCCTGCCATTTTTTTCAATCCACCCTGGTTCCAGATTTATTAATACATCGCCTGATCTTTTCTGGTGATAACTATTCTGAATTTTCTTTTTTATGCCGGAATCAAAGTTTGTTGACAGTATGGTTGCTCCAGGAAGTGCATTTGCTACACCTTTAAACTGAACCATAAAACCGGCTGTTTTTTCCTGTATTTCTTTTAAATCAACTCCTGTTTGATCTATTAAACTTTGATTAAAATATATTTGTCTTGAGTGATATGATTTAATCCATTCTCCATCCTCGTAAAGAATACTCAGGTAACTGTTTAATAAAGTTACGGCCTTTGCGCCATCAAAAATACCGGCATTTTGTTTTTTATGAATTAAATACTCCGGCACTTCCGAAACTCCTCTATCCGAAGTGATATATAATAAAACATTTTCCATACCTAGCTCATCATCCAGAAACTGAATAAAATGTTCCAGATCTTTGTCTAAACGAAGAAATATGTCCTCCATTTCAACCGACCGTGGTCCAAATAATTCGCCACTATAATGCGAAGCAGAAAAGCTAATGCTTAAAAAATCGGTATATTCATCTTTGCCCAGTTTTTCTGAAACAATTGCAGATACGGCAAAATCTTTTGTATAGGTATTGCCAAAAGGTGTAAATTTTAAGTATTTATAATTTCCCGATCTGTTTCTTAAGTAAGGCAAATCATAAGGAAAAGTGTATCGATAATTACTGAACCCTATTTCAAACGGATTATCATCGGGTAAACTTTTTTTATAATTATCGGATAAAGAATACATACTTGCCCAGCTTTTTCGAATATAAACATCCTGAAACCCCTTGGCATTAAAATCTTTAACCCATTCTGGCAACGAATCGATATAATAATTCCCGGTAATCCAGCCGCCATCGTGATTATTAAACCAAAAAGCATAATCAGCCAGACGGCCACCCGAGAGCACCGCCGAAACCGGATTTAAAGAAATAGAAACTATTTTTGAACTATCGTTATTCGACAGTTTAATTTCATCGCCAATTGTGGAAGTTAAAACATTGTTTGGAGTAAAATTTCCCATGGATATTTCACCATCCATTAAATTAAAGCTACTTTCATCTGCACACTGAATCATTTTATCGCTCAAGCGATCGTACCAATCGTTCGAAATTATTCCATGATATGAAGGATAAGTTCCGGTAACAATACTTGCCTGCCCCACACCATTCTGAGTAATTAAATAATTATGATGTGTTTGTGTACAAAATGCTCCCTGATCAATAATTTTCTTAAAACCGTTCTCTCCAAACGAATCCCAATATCGAAGAAGCATTTCGTAACGCATTTCTTCAATCACGATTCCTACAACCAGTTTTGGCTTTTTATGAAAATGGTTTTGAGCTTTTAAAGGATGAACAAAAAAGAGTAATAAAACACTATATAATAAAATTGTTCTCAAGCTTAAGGATTTAATCATTTTATCTGACATTGAAATTTTAACTACTTCGAGCTAAAATTAATAAAACTCTGCTACCAGGAAAATTTATAGTAATAATTTTAAGATCGTTTCTTCAGAAATGGTTTAATTATACTTCAATCCGGGATTTATACGTTGAATCGTATATGCAAGATGTCACCATCATCCACAATATAATTTTTCCCTTCAACATGAAATTTTCCAGCTTCCTTAACCTTTACTTCCGAACCTATCGAAATAAAATCATCGTATTTCATTACTTCGGCACGAATAAAACCACGTTCCAGATCGCTATGAATAGCACCGGCTGCTTGTGGAGCAGTCATTCCTTTTTTAATCGTCCAGGCGCGAATTTCTTTAGGACCAATGGTGAAAAACGACATTAAATTAAGTAAAGAATAGGCACTACGAATTAATTTATTTACACCAGGCTCTTCCAATCCTGCATCACTTAAAAATTCTTTTCTATCATCCTGATCTTCTAAATCAGCAATTTCTGCTTCTAGCTTTCCAGCAATAACAAGAATTTCTGTATCCTGATCTTTCAATGCTTCCTTTACTCTTTCAACATATGCATTGCCATTAACAGCCGAAGCATCATCTACGTTACAAACATAAATTACAGGTTTCGATGTTAATAAAAATAAATCTTCGATATGCTTTTTATCTTTATCAGTCATTTTATAATCGCGCGCACTTTGAATCGATTCCAGATGTTCTTTTAATCCTTTTAAAACTTCTATGCCTTCTTTCGCTTCTTTATCGCCCGTTTTGGCAAGTTTCTCGTAACGCTGGATTTTTTTCTCAACAGATTCCAGATCTTTCACCTGTAATTCAAAATCGATGGTCTCAATATCGCGCACAGGATCAACCGAGCCATCAACATGTGGTAAATTTTCATCATCAAAACAACGCAAAACATGAATCAACGCATCGGTATTTCGAATATCAGCCAGAAATTTATTTCCTACACCCTCGCCCTGATTTGCTCCTTTCGTAAGCCCCGGAATATCTAAAATTTCTACGGTAGCCGGAATAATCTTTTCGGTTGGCTGCAGTTCTTCCAACTTAAGAAGTCTGTTATCCGGCACATTGATAATACCAATATTTGACTTGTTTGAGCTAAACGCAAAATTGGTAATTTCTACTTTTGCATTCGACATACAATTAAACAATGTTGATTTACCAACATTTGTAATTCCGATAATCCCACACTGTAATCCCATAGTTCAATAAAATAGTTAAATATTTACGAAGCTTCAAAATTACACTTTTTCAGGATTTTAAAATGATTATCGAAGTATAAATCTACAGAAATTGGCACAGAATATTTATTTATCGGAATCAATGCAATATAAACAACTATATATCAGCCACTATGGATGACTAAACGATCTCAATTCGATAAAAACATATTTAGAAAAGTTTGTTGATAATAAATTGGTGTCAAATTCCGTATATTATAATGAAAATCTGTAATTTTGTAGCTTTGTTTAACTTGGAAATAATATAGAAAAAACTTTTTAAATATTTAAAATGACTGATATTCAAAACTTAGAAAAAATTGCGTCGCAAATCAGAAGAGATATTGTTAGAATGGTGCATGCACAAAACTCAGGTCATCCGGGAGGATCTCTTGGTTGTACTGATTTTCTCACTGCATTGTATTTTGAGATTATGGATCACGATGCAAAGCATTTTGACATGGACGGTAAAAACCAAGATATTTTCTTTTTATCCAACGGACATATTTCTCCATTATGGTATAGTATATTAGCAAGGTCGGGGTACTTTAACATCGATGAACTAAAAACATTCAGAACGATAAATTCACGTTTACAAGGACATCCAACACCCGAAGAAGGTTTACCTGGTATAAGAGTTGCATCAGGGTCATTGGGACAAGGACTTTCGGTAGCATGCGGAGCTGCACTGGCAAAAAAACTGAACAAAGACAATAAATTGGTATTCTCGTTACATGGCGACGGCGAATTACAGGAAGGCCAAATATGGGAAGCTGCTTTATTTGCAAATCATCATAAAATTGATAATTTAATTGCTACTGTTGATTATAATGGACAACAAATTGACGGTCCGGTTGATAAGGTAATGACATTGGGTAATTTAAAAGCAAAATGGGAAAGTTTCGGCTGGAAAGTTCTCGAAATGAATGGAAACAAAATGTCAGAAGTGGTACAAGTAATAAATGAAGCCAAAGCAATGACCGGTAAAGGAAGCCCAATTATTATTTTAATGAAAACCGAAATGGGTATGGGTGTTGATTTTATGATGGGAACACATAAATGGCATGGAGTTGCACCAAACGATGAGCAGTTAGCTTCTGCACTAAGCCAGCTTGAAGAAACATTAGGTGATTATTAAAACTTAAATCTTTAGGAATATGAAAAATATTGTAATTATTGCGCATGATGTTAAAAAGCCGGAGGTAGTTCAATTCCTTAAAGAACATAAGGAATGGATTGATGGCGTTAACCTGATTGCAACAGGAAGAACTGCCGAATTCGTAGAATCGAATGGTATTAATGTAGAACATTTAAGTCCGGGTAAAACAGGTGGATATGTCGAAATAACAGACCGTATTAAAAAGAAAGAGATTGACATTGTGATCTTTTTACGGGATCCATTTTTAAAGGTAGGCCATCACGAAGATATTCAGGATTTGCTTGAAGCATGCAATCATTATAACATTCCTTTGGCTACGAATTATGCAAGCGCACAACTGATTATTCTGGGCCAGATTAAAAAAGAAGATTACGAGCGAAGAAAATCAATGGACATCTAAGTTTAAAAACTGGTACTTCTTAAAAGCTATAAAATTTGAATAATCTTAAAAATTATATATTTCTGTCTGTATTCTTTGTTTCGGTATTTGTCGGGAATGCTCAAAATCCTGATAAGCCGGAACCACCAACATCACGAATACTTTTTGTATTTGATGCTTCGCAAAGCATGTATGGAACATGGGAAAGTGATAAAAAGATAAGTATTGCCCGCAAATACCTTATCCAGATTGTTGATAGCCTTGAAAAGATGTCTAATGTTCAAATGGCTTTGCGTGTTTACGGACATCAAAGTCCTGTGCCACCACAAGACTGTCACGACACAAAACTTGAGATTCCCTTCAGACCGGAAAATGCCGGACAGATACGACAGAAACTAAGATATCTAATCCCCAAAGGAACCACTCCGATTGCTTATTCACTGGAACAAGCTGCCGGAGATTTTCCTCCCTGTGATAACTGCAGGAATATTATTATTTTAATTACCGACGGTATCGAAGCGTGCGATGGTGATCCTTGCCAGGCATCATTAAATTTGCAGAAAGAAGGAATAATATTAAAACCTTTTGTTATCGGAATCGGACTCGACCCAGGATTTGAAGAAAGCTTTGAATGTGTCGGACATGTTTACAACAGCCCAAACGAAGAGAAATTTCAGGAAGTACTTGGTGTAGTTATATCCAGAGCACTTAATTCAACAACAGCCCAGGTAAACCTGCTCGATATAAATGGAATGCCAACAGAAACTGATGTAAACATGACTTTTTTTGATCATGTATCAGGAAAAGTAAAATACAACTTTGTACATACCATTAATTATATGGGAAACCCCGATACTCTTATAATTGACCCTTTAATAGATTATGACATAGTGGTGAATACCATACCTGCTGTTAGAAAAGAAAACATCAAATTGACAGAAGGTAAACATAACATGATCGGGCTAAGCACACCACAAGGTTATCTGAATATTAGTTGTAAAGGAAGCAACCAGTACCGTGATTTGCAAGTGATTGTAAGGCAGGATGGTAAAACAGAGACATTAAATATTCAAAAAAACGAAACAACAGAAAAATACCTGGTTGGCAAATACGATCTTGAGTTTTTAACCATTCCCCGATTCATTGTGGAGGATGTGATCATCGAACAAAGCAAAACCACCAATGTGGATCTTCCTCGTCCGGGAATTGCTAATTTTTCTTTAGCATCCAGTGGATTTGCCAGTTTATATAAGGAAACACCAGATACTTTACAATGGATATATAATCTGGATCAGAATAACTTACGACAAAATTTAATAATGCAGCCGGGTAATTACCGAGTAGTTTATCGGCCAAAAAATACAAAGCAATCTATTTATACAATAAATAAACGATTTACTATTAAATCGGGATCATCTCAAAAAATAATACTTTACTAGAAAAAATGAAAAAATTCGAATACACAGAGAAAAAAGATACAAGATCTGGTTTTGGAGCCGGACTATACGAACTGGGAAAAAAGAACGAAAATGTGGTGGCATTATGCGCCGATTTGATTGGGTCGCTAAAAATGAATGATTTTGTCAAAGATTTTCCGGAAAGATTCTTACAGTGCGGAATAGCAGAAGCCAACATGATAGGAACTGCAGCTGGCCTTACCATTGGTGGTAAAATTCCTTTTGCAGGAACCTTTGCAAATTTTGCAACCGGCCGTGTATATGATCAGATAAGACAATCGGTAGCATATTCTGGTAAAAATGTTAAAATTTGTGCTTCGCATGCAGGATTAACACTTGGTGAAGATGGGGCAACCCACCAGATAATGGAAGATATCGGATTAATGAAAATGTTACCTGGAATGGTAGTTATAAACCCTTGCGATTATAACCAAACCAAAGCTGCCACCATTGCAATTGCCGATTATGAAGGGCCGGTTTATCTGCGTTTCGGACGACCAAGTGTTCCTAACTTCACTCCTGCCGATCAGAAATTTGAAATTGGCAAAGCAATTCTTCTCGACGAAGGCTCCGATGTAACAATTATTGCTACAGGACACCTGGTTTGGAAAGCAATTGAAGCAGCAAGAATTTTAGAACAAAAAGGAATCTCTTCAGAAATAATGAATATTCATACCATTAAACCATTAGATGAAGAAGCAGTCTTAAAATCTGTTTCGAAAACAAAAGCAGTTGTAACAGCCGAAGAACATCTGATAAATGGTGGATTAGGAGACTCTATTGCTCAGCTTCTCGGAAGAAAATTACCAACACCCATTGAAATGGTTGCTGTAGATGATAAATTTGGTGAAAGTGGAAAACCCGAAGAATTGCTTGCAAAATATGGCATTGATACAGAAAACATTGTTTCTGCCGTAGAAGCCGTATTAAAAAGAAAATAAGAGTATCTTTGTTCTCCTTAAATCAAAACACAGCTTTTTCGAAACAAAAATATGTCAGATTACAGCGATAAAGAGTTACTAGATCTCTTTAAAGATAATGAAAAGCGAAATTATGCATTTAACCTGATTGTTAGAAAATATCAGGTTAAATTGTACTGGCATATTCGGAAAATTGTAATAAAACATGATGATACAGATGATATTCTACAAAATACATTTGTAAAAGTATGGAAAGGATTAGACAATTTTAGAGAAGATTCGAAGCTGTACACCTGGATGTATCGAATAGCTACCAACGAATCTTTGACGTTCTTAAAACAACAAAAAACAAAATATTTACTGCCCATTGTAGATTACGAAAATCATTTAAAAGAAACTCTTGAAAGTGATGAGTATTTTAACGGGGATGAAATACAGCGTAAACTGCAAAAGGCAATATTGGAATTACCTGAAAAACAACGAATTGTTTTTAACTTAAAGTATTTTGAAGAAATGAAATACGATGATATGGCCGAGGTTTTAAACACTTCGGTAGGGGCCTTAAAGGCATCTTATCATCATGCGGTAAAGAAGATAGAGAATTATTTTAAAGAAGATTAAACTTTTTACTTAATTATCAGTCATAAAGACAGGGGAAACAAATTGGGAAATTAGAAATGGAAAATTTTAACAAGAAATTGGAAGAGTTGAAGGGAAATAGTACAAATCCATTTTCCGTTCCTGAAGGATATTTTGAGAACTTTCCGACACGAATGCAGGAAAAAATCTCATCGAAAGAACAGGAACCAGCATGGATAATGAAATTAATGCAATATGTAAAACCACAATTTGCATTAGGTTTTATGATAGTAGCTTTTGCGTTTATATCAATCATAACGGTTGATTTTATTCTCTCTAATAAAAACGATTCCGGGTTAAACAATGAGCTTTATACCAGAATTATCGAAGTTGATGCTTCTGAATTTACCGAACGACATGTTCTAGATGTTTTATTAGAAGAAGATAAGAAAACGGTAGAGAAGAAAAAAATTGAATCCGACTACTACATTAATTATCTTATTGATGAAGATATTGATTACGGAACTTTAATTGACGAACTTTAAAGAATAATTCCAATGAGATTTTTTAAAACAGTCATAGTTATATTAATCTTTAGTGCTATAAGCATACATAGTTTTGCACAAAAAGATCAAACGGTTTCTGAAAAAGAGCAGGAGATAAAATCTCAGAAAATTGCTTTTTTTACAGATAAAATCGGCTTAACACCAGAAGAAGCTCAGGTTTTTTGGCCAATATATAATAGTTATTGGAAGAAAAAGAATAAAATTATAGCCGATCGCAAAGAAAAGATGTCGTATTTTGCTGAAAACAACAACAAATTAAGCAACGATGAGATGATCAGGTATGCTGATCAGTACATTCATTACGAAATGCAATTGGCAGAATTACTAGATGAGTACCACAAAAAATTCAAAGAAATACTTCCAATCGATAAGGTGATGAAAATTTACCTGGCCGATTATGAGTTTAAAACATACTTGCTTAAGAGAATACAAGGAAGTAACAAAGATTAAATGAAAAAGCCGGCAAATGCCGGCTTTACTTTTATCTCTCGGGTAGTTCTAATTCAATTTCTTGCAGAAACTCAACAGAACGAGCAATATCATCATACATGGTTTTATCCTGGTCGATGAATTTTACTTTTTTACGATAATCAGCCACCAGCTTTTCAACAAACGGGGATGACTTAGCCGGACGCTGAAATTCTAATGCCTGTGCAGCATTAAATAATTCAATTGCCAGAATTCGTTCCAGATTTTGAGCCACTTTATAAGCTTTTGTAGCCGCATTAGCGCCCATACTCACATGGTCTTCCTGTCCTTGCGACGATTCAATGGTGTCGACAGAAGCCGGAGTACATAATTGTTTATTGCTACTTACAATAGAAGCGGCTGTATATTGTGGAATCATAAATCCACTATTCAAACCGGGGTTAGCAACTAAAAATGGCGGTAATCCGCGTTTACCTGCTAACAACTGATATGTTCTGCGCTCCGAGATACTTCCTAATTCGGCCATGGCAATACATAAGTTATCCAAAGCCAAAGCCAAAGGCTGACCATGGAAATTACCAGCTGAAATTATCAAATCTTCATCCGGAAAAATAGTTGGATTATCGGTTACTGCATTTATTTCATTATTAAAAACACCAGAAACATAATTGATCGAATCTTTAGATGCTCCATGAACCTGTGGAATACATCGAAACGAGTATGGGTCCTGAACATGAACTTTCGGACGATTAATCAGCTCACTCCCATCTAATAAAAATCGCATTCTGCGTGCAGTTTTTATTTGTCCGGAATGATGACGAACCTGATGAACAGAATCATGAAAGGGTTCAATTCTCCCATCGAAGGCATCCAGTGAAACTGCACTAATTACATCAGCTAATTGGGAAAGCTTCCACACTTTAAGAATCAAGTTAACACCGAAAGCACTCATAAACTGTGTTCCGTTTAACAGGGCCAAACCTTCCTTTGACTTTAGATCCAGCGGAGTCCAGTTCATTTTTTTTAGTAACTCTTTTCCGGAGATTTTTTCACCATTGTAATATACTTCGCCTAAACCTAGCATTGGCAAACACATATGAGCCAATGGTGCTAAATCGCCAGATGCTCCTAAGGAACCATACTGATAAACAACCGGAAAAATATCCTTATTAAAAAAATCGATCAATCGTTCCACCGTTGATAGCTGAACACCTGAATGGCCGTACGATAATGACTGCACCTTTAATAAGATCATTATTTTCACAATCTCGGCAGGCACTTCGTCTCCGGTTCCACAAGCATGCGACATGACCAGATTTTTCTGCAAATTACCTAAATCTTCTTTAGAAATTTGCTTATTATATAATGCACCAAAGCCTGTGTTTATTCCATAGATTGGCTCATCCTGAGTAGCCATTTTCTGATCTAAATAATCACGGCATTTTACAATTTGGTTTTTAGACTCTTCTGAAAGCGCAAGTTTAAACCCTTCTTTTAAGATTTGATCAATTCGATCAAAAGTTAACTGTTCGTTTGATATATAGTGTATTTTATCCATTGATTATTTTTTTTGTTGACTTAATTAAATTTTGTAAAAATTGATTTGAGTAATCTCTATTAAGTCAGGGAAATCGTGTATCACCCCCCGCAAAATGGATAGGCCGTCGTCTGCTATTTTGAATCGGTACATTCATTTAAGATAACTTTTTAATTAGATCTTCAAATGTCATTTCGGATTGGTCGCCTGTTTGCATATTTTTTACGGTTAAAACACCTTTCTGCATTTCGTTTTCGCCAACTAAAACAACATAAGGAATGTTTTTATTGTTAGCATATGTCATCTGCTTTTTCATTTTAGCCGACTCCGGAAATATTTCCGCATTGATTTCTTTATCGCGCAATTTCTGCACCAGTGGTAAACAAAACTTTTCTTCTTTCTCGCCAAAATTAACAAACATGATTTTAGTAGAAGCCACAATTTCCTGCGGGAAAATATTCAGTTGCTCCATCACATCGTAGATTCGGTCGGCACCAAAAGAAACTCCAACACCCGAAACATCTTTTAAGCCGAAAACACCGGTTAAGTCATCGTAACGACCACCACCACATATACTTCCAATTTGTACATCTTTGGCTTTCACTTCGAAAATAGCTCCGGTATAATAGTTTAATCCACGCGCCAGGGTTAAATCCAATTCTAATTCTGTATTCAAAGGAAGTATCTCAAAATAATTTAAAACGGTTTCCACTTCTTCAACACCTTTTAAACCCGTTTCAGAGTTTTGCAGAACCAGTTTTAACGATTCCAGTTTATTATGATTTGAGCCAGATAATTCAAAAATTGGCTTTAGTTTATCTATCGAACTGTCTCCGATTCCTTTTAATGAAAGTTCTTCCTTTACTTTATCTAATCCTATTTTGTCCAGTTTGTCAATAGCAATGGTAATATCCATGAATTTATCAGCCTGGCCAATCATTTCGGCAATGCCTTGTAAAATTTTTCTATTATTGATTTTTATAAGCGCATTTACACTTAATTTTTGGAATACCTGATCGATTATTTGAATTAACTCTACTTCGCTTAAAAGCGAATTACTGCCAATTACATCCACATCGCACTGATAAAACTCGCGATAACGGCCTTTTTGTG
Organism: uncultured Bacteroidales bacterium; assembly: GCA_964450375.1. Taxonomy (GTDB): domain Bacteria; phylum Bacteroidota; class Bacteroidia; order Bacteroidales; family UBA12077; genus UBA12077. The sequence continues at coordinate 2,209 of CAYVEW010000059.1, read as the reverse complement.
GCCGATCGGCACGCCATACAGGCTGAATCTGGTATCTTTTAAATGGAAAGGTTAATTCGCTTAAATGCTGCACAACAAAACGGGCAAACGGAACAGTTAGATCGTAACGAAGCCCCTTTTCGCAAATTTCCAAAGCAAGTTTTGAAGATTCTGCTTCGGTTAAATTCGTTTTTACTTTTGATAAGTAATCGCCTGAATTTAAAATTTTAAATAAAAGCTTATCACCTTCGTCACCATACTTACCTAATAAACTGGAAAGATTTTCCATGGCCGGTGTTTCGATTGGCAAATATCCAAATCGTTTAAAAACCGTTTTAATGGTGTCGAAAATAAAGTTTCGCTTCACCATTTCGGTTGGAGAAAAATCGCGTGTACCTTTTGGAACAGATGGTTTTTGTGCAGCCATTTTTGTTCTTTTTAATTAATTTCTGCAAATATAGAATAAAATTAAGCGTATCGAAAATGAATACAACAGAACGACTGTAAAACATAAAAAAACATCCGATATAAAAAATACCGGATGCCTTAATGTATGCTAAAACTTATTTCTTTTTGGCCATTTTCTTGAAATCTTTGTCTAAGATTCCATCAAAATTTTTACCTTTCTCTACCCAGTGGTAATCGAAGTAATAGAAGTTTGCATCTTTAGCACCGATAATTATTTTATAACAACGCGCCCGCAAACGGGTACCTTGTGGTCCCACTTTGTGCAAATAAACCACATCTTCATCGCGATTAGTAATAGCTTCTTCTATTTCTTCGCGAGTTACAAATTTAACACGGTAAGGATAAATGTTTTTAATTTTCGATTCAGTATTGATATCTGGGGCTACTTCATCCTTAACTAAATAAAGGGTTTTTTGTTTGATATCTTTTGTATTCTCATTATAATATTGAAAGATATTCTTTTTTATCATATCCGGATTTGCTTTCATGTTCTGAATGTGAGTTTGAAGGAAACGCACCAACGATTCCATTTTATAAACCCAGAACTCTTCGTCAACTTCGGTATACGATAATGGGATTGCTGCAATATCCGGAAGTTTTTCAAACGAATCCAATCCTTCTTGTCCAATAAATATGTGTAAAAAATTATAACGAACCTTTGTTCTGTCGTTTTGGAAAACCACCTGAGTCATCATTAAGAACGACTTATCCGGATCGTCGTACATTTCTTCGAACTGATCCAAAGAAATAAATTCATAATCAGTTAATGTCCATGCCTTTTTTACTGCATCCTGAATTTTAAAATTGTATTCAGCAATAGGATTCGACTCCAGTACCACATAAAGCTTCGAATTTAAAAACTGGTTTAAATCGGCTTCGGTAGGCAAATATTCCTGGGCATTCACATTCAATGCAAAAAGACCTAAGATAAAGGCTACAAATAGTTTTTTCATCTGTCTATGGTTTTATTTATTATTAATTACTAAAATCCTTAATGATCTTACTTAAAATTAAAATCTAAAAATACCAATTAATCCATATTTGTTCAATAAAAACAACAATAGTTTTGATAAAAGATATTATTATCATCGTTTAGATTGAATTTGTCAAAAAATTCGTATATTTAATAACCATTGTATTAATGTTTACTATATTTCAGTAAATTTACAGTTTAGTAAAAAAGATCTTTTAATTAAAAGTACAAATATCTTATGAATTTTATCGATAAATTAATTCATTTCTGCTCAAATAATAAAGACAAAATTGATACCAGAGATGAGCATTATTATAGAGCGACTTTATTCAACTATTATAGTATCATAAGTATTATAATCTTATTTGTATTTAGCCTTGTTCATGTTATTGCCGGAAACACACTATTATATATTGTTTTATTATCAGCTTTAGCTATTGTATCGGTAAATTATTTGATTTTTAAAAGAAACGTTCGCTTTCTGCCATCTGCTTATACATTCATAATTGCACTTACACTTCTGTTGATTTTTCTTTTATACACAGGACAAATGAATAATCAGGGGATTTTATTATATGCAATATTTCCGGCACTGGCAATTATTTTAATGGGCCGAAAACGTGGAAACAGTATTTCAGTTGTATTTTTTGTGTTAACCGGAATTGCAATCGTACTGCCTGTATTTTTTAATTTTGAGTTAAGCTTTAGCGTTGGTAATCAGGTTTTTTACGTATTATTATTTGTTGCATTCTTTCTGCTGGCTAATTTTATTGAGAATTTATTAGATCT
>CAYVEW010000058.1:0-20805 GCA_964450375.1 uncultured Bacteroidales bacterium | reverse complement strand
AAACAAAAAAGGTTCCTTCCTTTGAAGAAACCTTTCCGGTGATCTAGCCAGGATTATTCACGATCTTAGATCGCTCATGAGCTCATCCCGACAATAAATGTCGGGATTCGGTCCGAACCCAGGTTCTCATCCTGGAAAAGCAGGTAAAGTTTTATAAAACAAAAAAGGCTCCTTCCTTTGAAGAAACCTTTCCGGTGATCTAGCCAGGATTCGAACCTGGGACCCACAGCTTAGAAGGCTGTTGCTCTATCCAACTGAGCTACTAGACCAGTAATATTTTGTTTTAATTTAGAACGTTTTAAAAGGCTGTTGCTCTATCCTCCCGATAGCTATCGGGATGAGCTACCAGACCAGTAACTTTTTAGCGTTGCAAAAATATAAAAATATCTTTAATCTGGAAACTTAAATTAAACTTTTTAAGCAATTATAAAAAAGAAGTCATTCTTTGATACCAATGAAGCATCGAAAATGACTTCTTTATTTCCATTTAAGCTTCTTTCATTGCATTCACTAAACCTTTCTTTTCAATAATTTCCATTAACTTATCTGGTAGTGGAGCAAATTTAATTTGTTTGTCGCCTACTGTTACAACTCCATTATTGAAATCAATTTCCACATGATCGCCCGGTTTATATGTGTTAACAATTTCGGGGTTTACAATTAATGCTAATCCCTGATTAATACACGAACGATAGAAAATTCGATTGGATGATTTTACAATTACAGCTTTAATACCTGCATGAGCTAATCCAACCGCAGGGTGCTCACGTGAGCTACCGCAACCAAAATTCTCACCTGCAATAATTATATCGCCAGCTTTTACATTCTTAGGAAAGCTCTCATCAAAACCAGCAAATAAATGTGGCATAATAGCTTCGGCATCTGAACTTAACACATTGTAGGTTAAATTACCTGCGAACATTTGATCGGTATTAATATTATCAGCATCAACATAGTTCCATACATTACCCAATTTTCTGTTATCAGCTGAGTCAATTTCAACAGTTGATGTTGATTCCTTTTTGTAAGGAAATCTATCATTGTGTTTCGTTCCTCGAGGATCTGCAATTTCGCCTTTTAAAGCACTATAAGCAACCGTAGCTGGCGAAGCCAGATAGATTTCGGCTTCTTTGTTTCCCATGCGTCCTTTAAAATTGCGGTTTGCTGTTGAAATAACAGTAAAACCATCGGCAGGAATACCTTGTCCTGTTCCTAAACAAGGACCGCAAGATGCACTTAGTACCGTTGCCCCTGCATTAATCATTTTGGTAATAATACCTTCTTCGATCATTTGCAAGTAGATTTTCTGTGAAGCCGGAATAACCAAAAGCTGAAAACCATCGGCAATTTGCTTTCCATCTAAAATCTCTGCTGCCACCTGCATATCTTCAAGTCGTCCGTTAGTGCATGTGCCAATAACACCCTGATGTAATTTTGTTCCTTGTACTTCCGAAACCGCCTTTACATTATCTACATGATGTGGGGCTGCAACTAAAGGATAAATCTCGCCTAAATCTATATCAATTTCTTTTTGGTACCGGGCTCCTTCGTCGGCCCACACACCATTAATTTTGTTTTTGCCATAAAACTCAGCTAACACTTCATCTGGTGGAAAAACAGCATTCTTTGCTCCCATTTCTGATGCCAGGTTTGCTAAGGTCATACGTTGCGATATGGTTAAATTTTTAACGCCATCGCCATGATACTCAATTGACATATAATCTGCACCATCGGAAGCAATCATGCCAATAATCCATAAAGAAATATCTTTTGCATAAACTCCGGGTTTTAACTTACCCTTTAAAGTAACTTTTAAAGATTCCGGAACACGAAACCATGTTTCGCCACGTTTCCAAATACCAGCAGCTTCCGTTCTATCGATACCTGCAGCCATTGCATTAAACGCCCCTGCTGTACAGGTATGACTATCGCTTCCAACGATAATCATTCCCGGTTCGGCGTGATACGACATGATTTGATGACAAATACCTTTACCTGCATCGTAAAACTTTTTAACTCCCTGGTATTTTACAATATCGCGAACCGCCTGATAGTCTGTTGCTAATTTTGCATTGGTTGGCGGAGCATTATGATCTAACACAATTAACAATTGATCGGGGTCGGCAACTTTATCGCCACCCATCTTTTCAAAAGTCTTTTTAATACTTGCCGTATTATCATGAGTTAAAACAATATCAGGCTTTTTAAAAACGATGCTTCCGCATTCAGCATCGAATATTTTTTCAACAAAAGTTCTTGAAGCCATATGATCTAATTTAAATTTTTAATTTTCTAATTCTTAACTAAAGATTCCACCACGTTGATAAATTTCCATCTGAACTTCAGAGAATGGATTCCCCTTGATGGTTTTACCTTTGGTAACATTGGTAATTTCGCCTGTTTCGAAATTCACTTTTATTTTATCGAAATGATCCAAGTCCAATCCTTCCAATGTATCATATGTCATGATTGGAAATGCAGCATTAATAGCATTACGTTCGTAAATAGCACCAAATGATTCGGCAATTACAGCCTGTACTCCTAGTGGAATAAAGCAGTCGACCGCTTGCTGACGGGAACTTCCACTACCAAAATTCTTCTGAACCAAAACAATATCACCAGGTTGAGCTTCTTTTGCAAAATTTTCATATCCTTCGAGATTATCAAATGCATATTGTCCCATCTCATTAATATCGGTTATCGCAAGATACCTGTTATGATAAATCATGTCGGTATCAATGTTATCTTCTTTTATGTACCAAACTCTTCCTTCAACCACCTTGGCTTTGTCCTTTTTATCTTGCTTTTTATTATTTGTTTTTACATCAACTGTTTCATTTTTTGGCATAAATACCATTGGTTCATCCGGAATATCGTCAGGTGTTGTAATGTAACCAGCAACAGCTGAAGCTGCAACCACAGCAGGTGATGCCAGATAAACTTCACCCTTACCTTGTTTTCCGGGGAAATTTCGGTTCCCTGTGCTTATGGTAATTTCACCTTTTCCGTTTTGACCAACCTGTCCTGCTGCACATCCCGCGCATCCTGCGTTAGAAAGCAAAGCGCCTGCATTCTTGAAAATCTGAACCAAACCTTCCTCCAAAGCCTGATTCCATACCTGATCTGTTGAAGGAACAATTTTAAGTACAACTCCGGGCGCTACCTGACGCCCCTGGAGCACAGCTGCTGCAGCTCTTAAATCTTCGATACGCCCATTGGTACAGCTTCCAATAAATGCAGAGTCGATTTTTGTTTTTTTAACATCCGATACATTAACTGTGTCGTGTGGTTTTCCTGGCCTGGAAACTCTTGGAATAAATTCAGAGATATCAATATCAAATACCTGATCATATTCAGCATCCGGGTCGGCTGCAACTAATTCTAGTTTTCTACCAGCCTTTTCTTCGCTAAACTTCATTATTTCCTGATTTGGGGTAAATAATAAAATGATGGCTCCCATTTCAGTTCCCATCGATGCAATGGTGATTCTTTCATCTAATGTCAATTTATCAATTGCTTTTCCATGAAATTCCACAGAATACCCCAGCAAAGTATTTGCCCCAAACTTATTCAATAAGTTTAAAACAATATCTTTAGCAGTTACGTTTTCGGGTTTTACGCCTGTAAAATTAAGCTTAACCGATTTAGGAACTTTAAACCATGTTTTACCACGGTTCCATGCAGCTGCAATATCCTGATCGCCCATACCCTGGCCAAATGCACCTACTGCACCAAGTATGTTTGCGTGCGAATCGGTTGTAACAGCCGTAGACCCTGAATATGATAATCCTTCATGAATCAACAAGTGAGTTCCGATTCCTGCATCGATATCATAGATCTTTATTCCGTGATTCCGTGCGTAATCTCTACAAATTTGTTGATTTACTGCATATTTCTGGTCCGATCCGGTAGGATTACAATCAAACGTAAAAAACGTCCGTGATGGATCATCAAGTGTTAAACCATTATCTACTATATTTTTAACTACATTAGCACCACCAAAATCGCGTGCAGCTCTAACGTCCATAAATACATCTATGATTTCTCCCGGCTTAACAACATCCTTATTTGAATGATTTGCCAGAATTTTTTCGATTAATGTCATTCCCATAGCAAAGAGTTTTTATTTTTGGTTTTATTAACAAAATTACAATATTTAAAATACAAGCATGAAATTATACCATACTTTAAAACATAAATATCTATTTTACAAAATTACTTAAGGATTCTTGTATTGAAACACCTGAATAAAACTCCTTCCAGCAATGAATGTAACCATCGAGTAATTCCTGTTCGGTAAAATTCTTAGGTTTGTATACAACATTTGCCGTATTGTACTTTGTCCAGTTATAATGTAAAATCCGGTCTTCTTTCCTAAATTGATGCCAAACAGGTGTTTGTGGAAATGGAGTAAGTATGTAAAACTCGGCTGTTTTAATTTTTGCTTTTTGAATGTAATCCAATGTAATATCAAAAACATGGCGGTCCTGATAATCAAAACCTAAACCAACCGAAATATATACTTCGATTCCAGCTTGTTTATATCGTTCGGTAAACTCCAGGGCATAATCAAAATATTGTTTTTCACCTTTCTGAAAAGCTTTTATTGAATAAGGATCGCAACCTGTAACCAAATACATATTAATTACTCCGGCATCTTTCAATAATTTCAAAAAATCCGGATCGTAACTTGTGTTTAATGATCCGGACATAAATATCCTTGGCTTTACAGGCAACTCAGAAATAGCTTTGAATAGTTTAGTGCGATAATCGCGACAAGCACGATGCGGTAAAAATAAGGTATCATCAATAAAATAATAATCGCCCGTTATTTGAGTAGCATTTAGTTCTTCAATTACACGATCGACCGATTTAAACCGGAAATTTTGCCCGAACTCGGCCGGAACAATGCAGTTTTCGCAAAAGAAACTACAACCGCGCATGGTTTGTATTAATTTTGCTTCCCAGTCGTAATGGTCTCTTCCGGTAAAAATATTCCGTTCAGGTAATGGTATCGTATCTAAGTTGGCAACTTCCTTTTGATATGTTTTTTTTAGTTTTCCTTTTTGAAAATCGTCTAATATATCCAGCCAAACACCTTCCACTTCGCCAATACATATAGCATCAAAATACTGCATGGCTTCTTCTGGCATTAAAGATGGATGCATTCCACCACCAATAACCGTTTTACCTTTAGCTTTAAACTTTTTTGCCACTTCGTAGGCATAATTCGCCTGCGGTGTAAAAAAGCTAACTGCAATTAAATCAGCATCATCATTGTAATTGATTTCTTCAATATTCTCATCGTATAACTTAATATTATGCTGATTTTTTGACATGGCAGCCATAATTGGAATACCAAGCGCAGGGGGCATACTAAAATCACCCAGATGTTTTTTAGCTCCTTCCGATGACCCTAACTCCAATCTCGACTCTAATAACTTCTCAAATTTTGGATAGATAAATGTAATATTCATGAGTTCACGTAATCACAGTTTTTAGTAAATAAAATAAAGCTTAAAGCTAATGCTTTCGGTTAAAATTTAAAATTTTTTGTTGCCTTTTAATTTACTTTTTATCGAACATTTTTAATTCAGTTTACATTTTTCTAATTTATCTTTGCCGACATTAAATAAAACAATGAAACGATCGCTCAAATCAAATATTACAAATCTCTATCTGATAAAAATTGCGAAATGGTTTATGTTGTTTATGCCATTTATGATTCCATTTTATCAGGATAATGGTTTAACTCTTAGCGATATTTCCATTCTTAAGGCAATTTATTCTATAGCAATTGTAATATTAGAAATACCATCGGGCTATTTAGCCGATATATTAGGCAGAAAAAGAACATTAATTATTGGATCTGTTCTGGGTTTTATGGGTTTCTTTACCTACAGTTTATCATACGGTTTTATGGGTTTTTTAATAGCAGAAATTATTTTGGGTTTTGGACAAAGTTTAATTTCCGGAGCAGACTCAGCCATGCTATATGATACATTAGAAGATATGGATAGAAAAGATGAATATGTAAAATACGAAGGAAGAGTAATTTCTATTGGAAATTTGGCCGAAACCATCGCAGGAGTTGTTGGAGGTTTATTGGTAGGAATTAGTTTACGATTCCCTTATATTGTGCAAACTGGCGTTGCTTTTATTGCAATTCCGGCTTCGTTATTATTAATAGAACCCAATCGAAATACTAAAATTTTAGATTCCGGCATCAAACACATTCTTAAGATTGTTCGATACTCCTTATACGATAATCGGGAGCTTCGCTGGAACATAATTCATTCATCCATTATCGGAGCTGCTACTTTAACCATGGCCACACTGGTGGTTCAACCTTACTTATTGCAAATCGAGATACCCATTTTTTATTTTGGAATCATCTGGCCTGCTTTAAATTTAACCGTTGCCGTTGTTTCGTTGTATGCTTACAAAATTGAATATAAGCTTAATAAGATGAAATCATTATTGCTCATTTCTATTTTCATCCCCATGGGATTTATCGTATTAAGCCAGGTAATATCGTACTGGGGAATATTAGTGCTGTTCGTTTTTTATATTTTCAGGGGTTTTGCTACACCGGTATTAAAAGATTACATAAATCAGCTTACTGATTCGAACATACGAGCCACCGTTTTATCTGTACGTAATTTTGTGATTCGGATTTTTTTCGCACTAATTGGTCCGTTTATGGGTTGGTACACCGATCAAATAAATCTGCAAGCAGCAATACTAATATCTGGAATACTTTTGTTTGTTCTAGCAGGTTTTACTTTTATTATGCAATTAAAGAGCATTCGTGGTAAGTAAATATCAAATTACGGATTAAAAAAACTCCTTACAATCAGACAAACTTATTGAGCCGACGAGGCTCCTATAAAAGCCGAAGTGGTGGCAACCATAACAGCAGCCTGAACTTCTTTTAATGCTATACCAACTGCATCTGTAATTTCTATATCTTGTGTTAGATGTTTTATTTTTTCTTTTGCTGCTTTATATTCTTTTTTATTAACAAAAACAACCCGAATTAGCTTACAACTATTCATTAAACTAATGAGTAATAAATAATCCAGATCTGCTTTCTCATTCTCCAGAATAATCTTTTTTAATCTAATCTTTATATCATACACCATTTTCTTTTGTATGATTGGGTAACTGTATATTTTTATCAAACCCCATAAATAACTTTTTCTTTGAACGGTAAGAATACCTTTATTTTTTAAATCAGCTAAAATATTTTTTTTAAAACGTGAAGATCGATTCCCTATTTTATTAATCCAGAATTTTACTTTTTTTACTCGTTTTGATTTATCGATTAATTGAATACATGTATCAAAAACTTCGTTTCCGGTAGGTTTTTTATCTGTTAGTAATAGTTTTTTATCTTTTATCGATATTTTATTTAACTCAGATAATTCTAGTAAAATTGCTCCTGCAATTCCATAATTTAAAGATATAGAATCAATTAGAAACTTTCCTTTATTCGAATCCAAAGCCATCAATACAAAATTTTCTAACAAATTACATTTCGTTTCCATATCTATTTCGTTTACAGTAAAAGTAAAAAATAAGTACAAGAATTAAAAAATAACTTGAATTAAAAGCTGATCGCAAACGTTTTCGATACTATCTGAATCAAAAACAGAGAATTTTATTCTTTTTTCATAATCAATTTTGTATTATAATCCTTGATATTTATAGTAATATATTAGAAATTTATTTATTATTTAGTGTCGATAATGCTGAACTAAAAACTAGATTTAATGAAATTAGCTGTTAAAGATGCAATGCGATGTGTTGGCTGTCAGAGCTGCATGTTTGCATGTTCAAGACGAAGTGGAAATGCAGGATTATCAAACACCTGTATCGGAATAAAATCGGCTGGTGGTATTTCAAGAGGATATACTGTAATCGTTTGTCGATCGTGTGAGAATCCCCCATGTGCAAGTGTTTGTCCAACAGGAGCATTGGTTCCCAAAGAAGGTGGTGGTGTTCGGTTAACTTCTTCAAAATGTATTGGTTGTGGATTATGTAAAGATGCCTGTGTAATTGATGCTGTTTTTTGGAACGAACAGGATAACAAACCCGTTATTTGTGTTCAGTGTGGCTATTGCGTTGATTATTGTCCATACGAAGTTCTGGAATTAATAAAAGATAAGAAAGGAGTTGAAAATGCTTGAGAATGATACTTTATCAAAAGTTTTATATATAGACCTTAGCAAAAAGAAATTTCATGTTAAAGACAGAAAAGATCTTTTCGAGAAATTTTTAGGAGGAACAGGTGTTGCTACACAATTATTACTGGAAGAATGTCCCGAAGGCATTGATGCTTTCGATGCAGCATCGCCTATTATATTTGCCGTAGGCCCATTAACAGGAGTTTTACCTTTAGCATCAAAAACCTGTGCCATGTTTAAATCGCCACATACGGGCGATCTGGGTGAAAGTCATGCCGGCGGACGTAGTGCAATTGCCATTCGCATGGCTGGCTACGGGGCAATTGTAATAAAAGGTAAAAGTGAAATTCCTATTTATCTTTCAATTAGTAACGGAAAAGTTCTTTTCAAAAATGCGACAACCCTTTGGGGAATGAAAGATGGTTCAATTGCAGCAAGAGTAATGCGCCAAAACGAAGGCGGCGAAGGGTTAAGAGCCATATTTCGAATTGGCCTGGCTGGAGAAAACATGGCAACATTTGCCAATGTAACCACAGAAACCTACCGGCATTTTGGTCGTTTAGGTTTGGGTGCTATTTTCGGAAGCAAAATGCTTAAAGGAATTGTTATCTCAGGAAAACGGGCAATTGAAGTTTCCAACAAAAAGGAATACAGAGCTTTATACGACAAAGTTTTTAAAATGGCAACGGATTCGCCCATAATGAAAAAATACCACGATGTTGGAACTGCCATTAATATTAAGTCATTAAATACAATGAAAGCCCTGCCTGTAAAAAACCTTCAAATGAGCTCAACCGAAGAAATTGAAGCAGTAACAGGTGAAGAAATTGCAAAACATCATTTAGCCAGAAGAGTAGCTTGTGCCCATTGTCCGGTTGCTTGTATTCATCTTGCTTATTTGAGAGAGCCCTACGACGATGATCCTTATTTTTATAAAACCACTCCTGTTTGTTACGATTTTGAGTTGATCTATTCATTAGGCACCATGGTTGGTATAACCGAACCTAAAGCCTTACTCAAGTTAATAGATTATGTTGAGCAGGTTGGCGTGGATGCAATGAGTATGGGTGTTATTCTATCGTGGATTACCGAAATGTACGAAAGGAATAAGATTAGCCTTGAAGACCTAAACGGCATAGATATAAAATGGGGCGACTCAGAAGCATACATTGGTTTAGTAGAAAACATATCAAAACCTTCTACTGAATTTCTGCGAGCCTGTTCAAAAGGAGTAAGTTATGCTGCATCGGTTTATGGCGGAAAAGAATTTGCAATGCAATTCGGAAAAAACGAAATGCCTGGATATCATACAGGGCCTGCCGGATACCTTGGCTTTTTACTTGGCGCTCGCCACAGTCACTTAGATAATGGTGGCTATTCGGTAGATCAGAAAGAAATGATAAGTACAAACCTTACCCCCAATGATGTGGTTGATAAGTTGCTTGATGAAGAAGCCATTAGACAAATTCTATCAAGTATTGCTGTATGCTTTTTTGCACGCGGAATTTACGACCTGAATCTGGTTAGTGATGGATTAAAACTGGTAGGATTTGACCTTGATGAACATCAACTCCATAAGATTGGACAACAAATTCATTTAAGTAAATATAAATTTAAAATGCGCGAAGGTTTCAGATTCGATAAATTGGATATACCAAACCGCATTTATGAAACAAAAGACCCAACCGGAAAAATAACAAAAGAGTTTATAACTAAAGGATTAGACTATGCTCAAAGTCTGATTAATTAGTGTTTTTTTTAACTAGACGAGACCTGCTATCACAAGCAGGTTTTTTTTATTGACATCGCATAATAAATTGATTAAATTTACGTATTTATTAAGCATTCTGTTTAGAACTCTCACCCATTAGTATTGGAATTCGATTTTTACTGAACATTTAACTACCGCATTATGGAACGAGATACAATTGAAAGCTTAGTATTTACACAAAAAAGTAAAACAGAGTTAATCGACGAAACCATTATTAGCTTACAAGGATTACTTTACGAAACATTTACCAAAAAAAGTAAGCAGAATTTAATTCATCAGTTCCCTGATAATACAAGCCCGGATGATTTAAGAATTAAACTGGATAATGTAGTTGTATACATTGAAAGCATGCAAACACAAAAGATGTCTATTGAAGTTATTTTAGATATCTTTTTAAACCAGACAAACTCTGAATTAGGCACTTATTCGCATATATTTAACGAAAACGGGGAACTAATTGATGAACTTTTTGTGTTCAATTAATTCCCGGTCATAAATCTAAAAAAGAAACCTAAAGGTTCAATTCCTTCATTTTTTCTTCTAACTCATTCGAAATTGCTTCGAATTTCTTTTCGTACTCTTCATCTTCTGCGCAATCCATTAGAGCCGACCATTTTGTACTCCATTCCAATGCTTCCTGCATCAACTCCACATAGCGCATTGTATTTTCCTGATCAGATGGATCCTTAAAATAATCGTTTAAAACTTTTAAATACTCATCTCCCCACTTTTCATATTGCTCCAAGAAATCATCACAATCTTTGATGGTTTCAGCATTTAATTCCTGTTCTGCATTCTTACTTTTTTGGCTATTGTTAACACATGAATAAGCTAAAAGTAATACCATTATTCCAACTAAATAAATTCCTTTTTTCATAATAAAAGATTTTTGTTTATTCAAAAGTAAGGAATTATTTAAAATAACGTGATATGATATAATAGGTTCTGAATATTATTAGTCTGATGCAATACAGAAATTTAAATAAATCAATTCATAAAAAACTTACTTCTTCATTTTCGCTTCATACTAACATGATACATTTGATTTTGTAAAAACTATAATTTAAACCAAATTAGGAGGATCAAATCATGAAAAAGTTAATCACACTCGTTGCAATTCTTAGCATTTCAACAATGCTAATTGCTCAGGAAGAAACCAAAGAACAGGTTAAAAAACAAACTCAAACTCAGGAGCAAGTGAAAACTCAGGAGAAGGCTAAAACCCAGGAACAGGTTAAGACTCAAACACAGACCCAAACAAAAGAACAAATTAAGTCTGGTGAACAAACAAAAGAACAAACACAAAAAAGAGCCCAGGTTCGTACTGAAGAAGGAGAAGGTGAACAAGTAAGAACTCAGAAAAGAGAACAGGTTCAGGATAAACAAACATCGAAAGATGAACAAAAGCAAGCTAAGAAAGCTCAAAAGGAACAATCTAAAATGCAGAAGCAGAATGCAAAGCAAATGAAGAAAAATAACCAGGTAAATAAAAGTGGTAAAGGTGGTAAATAGTTAATCTTCATTTTCGCTTCATCTTCGAAGTGTATATTTGTAATACCAAGTTTAGAATAAAAACAAAAAACAGGAGGATAATACCATGAAAAAGTTAATGACAATTATTGCGGTTCTTGCAATTTCAATTACAGCAGTTGCTCAAGAAGAAATTAAAGAGCAAAAGAAAGAACAAACACAAACACAGGAGCAGGTAAAAGCTCAAGAACAGGTTAAAACACAAACCCAAACTCAAACCAAAACGCAGGCGAAAGAACAATTAAATACAGAAGATCCTGCAAAAACTCAAACAAGAACACAAACCAGAACACAAGAGCAAGTTGCTGAACCACAAGGCGATCAGATTAAAACTCAAACCAGAACTCAAACCAGATTGCAAGATGGAACCGGTGATGCAACCGGAGAACAAAAGCAGGTTCAAACCCGCACTCAAACAAAAGATCAAATAAAAGAAGTACCTGAAGCCCAACAAAACCAAAAACAAATTAAAAAAGCGCAAAAGCAACAATCTAAAATGCAAAAGCAAAATTCAAAACAAATGCAAAAACGCAATCAGGGAGCCGTTACCAAAAAACAAAAAGGTAATAGATAAATAAAAATAACAATCCCCGTGAAATAATTCATGGGGATTATTTTGTAATTTAGAAAACAATTTTAAGATAAAACTAATTCTTAATGTGTATGAGAAGCCTTTCAATTTTTCTAAAACTAATTAGCTTATTAATACTTCCTGTTGCCCTTTTTGGTCAAGATCAGGATGAAAAATTGGATGATGATAACTTCAGCTCCCTTATGTTGAATGTAAGCTATACAAATAACGATCTGGAATATTTAACAGGACTTACCAAAAAAATACCAACCCTTTTTTCGAATGTTGCTTTTTTTCATAAATCAGGTTTTTATGCGGGTGGCGGCTACACCAGTTATTTTAACGATTCCATTGAATCGTACGAGTACGATCTAGAAGCCGGATATCAAAAATATTTTAACAATGGTTTCGATATTGATATCGGATACACCTGGCATCAATTTTCGGGAGATACATTATTAGAAGGCCTTAACTACGAACATATGGTTTCGCTTATGATGGGCTGGGAAGTTGACAACATTTATATCTCGTCTGGCCTGTCTTTTACAAAAGGCCTTACGAGCAATTACTTTTTTGATTTAGGTATTGCCCGTTTTATTCAGGTCGATAAACTATTTTTTGAACACGATGTATTATTGATTAATCCAAGCCTTTCGGTTTCGCTTAGTACCGATAACTGGATGTACGAAGGAATGAGTATGGAAGAAAAATCGATCATCGTAAACAATTTAAAATTATCAGGATACAATACCGAAAGTTTTGGATACGAAAGTTTTGATGTCTTTTTACCAATAAGTTATGGCATAGGAAACACCTATTTAACTGTTTCGTGGCTGTATCGAATACCTGGGCAAAAATATAAATCCCTGGGATGGGAAAATCAGTCGGGTTTTATGTTTTCGTTAACTTATTTTCTTAATTTTCAGAAGTAATCATGCGAATATTAATTGTAGAAGATGAAAAAAGCCTGGCTTCGGAAATAAAACAATTTCTGGAAAAAGAAGATTATAATTGTGACTTAGCATTTACAGGGACCGAAGCATCCGAACTAATTGCCGTAAATCCTTATGATTTTATTTTATTAGATATTGGTTTACCAGATTACAATGGATTGGATTTAATAAAAGAAGCTAAAGAATATAATTCTGAAGCTTATTTTATTGTCATTACAGCTCGCGGTGAACTGGAAGATAAAGTAAAAGGATTTGATTTAGGTGCGGATGATTATTTGCCCAAACCATTCTCGCTCTTAGAATTGCTATCGCGAATACAAGCTATTACCCGAAGAAAATTCGGCCAACAATCATCTGTAATTGCTTTTGGAAATTTTACACTCGATACCATAAAAAAACATTTACAATACGAAACAAGCCCGGTTGATTTAACAAAAAAGGAATACAAGCTTCTATCCTACTTAGTATTAAATAAAAACCGTGTGCTGGATAGATTGCAGTTGACAGAACATATCTGGGGGGAGTTTTTCGAAGACGATTACGACTCCAACTACATTGATGTTCACATTAAGAATATCCGAAAAAAAATATCGGTTTTTGACGATACCAATTACATTAAAACTATTCGTGGCATTGGGTATAAATTTGAGTATTAACATGATGAAAAGTATTAAATTAAAACTTAAGCATAAACTTGCTTTATTTAATGCACTGTCTAAAGCGATAATTGTTACCGTACTTTTATTTATTGTTCCGTGGTTTGTTAGTAATATCACCATTCGCGATACCGACAATTTATTAATTCATAAACTCGATCAGGTATTGGACTTAATTGATCGTTTAGGGATTGAAGCTTATATTGATATGGATGCTGAGCTAAAAGCTTTTGGAAGTTATAATATTTTAAAAGAAGAGTTTATATCCATTGAACAAATTGACCATGCCGAACAAATTGATGTCATACAGTATTCGCAGCGTATTATTGAAGATGAGCTGGTAGAGTACAGGGTATTAAGCTATTCCATAAACGAAAACGGCAAGCAGTATTTAATTGAAATAGGTAAAAGCATTTCAACCATCGTTCGTTTCGAAGAAAACCTGAAACGTTTCGCTTTTCTTTTTCTTATTGTGGTTATTACCTTAACCTTTTTGTTCGACCTGTCGTTTATTCGATACCTTTTACATCCATTTAACAAAATTGTTGATAAATTAAGAACAACCAATCATCCTGATTCGTTTAACTATGAGCCCGTTAAAACTACAACAGAAGATTTTGTTTATTTAGATGAAACCATTCATTCCTTAATGCGAAAAATTGAAGCCGCCTTTAACAACGAGCGTGAATACATCAGTAATGTTTCGCACGAATTATTAACTCCGGTAAGCATAATTCAGAGTAAACTCGATAACATTTTAAATAACAGCGGTTTGGACGAAGAAGACATGATTAAGATTTACGAATCGAAAAAAACGCTTCGACGCTTAACCAACCTGGTTCGCACCCTGTTAATGATTTCCAGGATTGAAAACGAAGAATATATCTTAACAGAAAAGGTTAATATGAGTACAGTGATAAAAAATGTTACCGAAGAACTGGAAGATAAACTGATTGCCAAAAACCTGGAATTAAGATTACAATTAAAACTTAAAGATTTTTTAATTGAAGGAAATGAGAATCTGCTGTTTACGCTGTTATACAACTTAGTAAATAACTCAATCCGATACACAGAAAGTGGTTTTATAAAAATCGCATCCTTCAAAAAAGGAAACAAGCAAATAATAGAAATTTCCGATAGTGGTATTGGAATACACCCCGATAAGATTCCACATATATTTTCCAGATTTAAAAATTCAAACGAAACCAAAGATAGTTATGGCCTTGGTTTAGCCCTTTCAAAAAAAATCTGCGATTATCATAAAATAAATGTCAAAGTAAGTTCGGTTGTAAACCAGGGAACAACATTCATACTTGAGTTTCCACATTAATGATTACAATTTTCCTTCAAAAAATAAATCTTCTTTTAATCTGGTAATTTGTTGCTGAGCATACTTGTAGTAATCCTGTTCATTCACAAAAAATGAAGTATCATCAGTCACTTTCATAAAATACTCAATGGCCCTTTCCTTATCGTTAAGTTTATCGGCATATATCGAAGCAATATCGATTAATGCCTTGTTTTTTAGGCTCCTCAACCACATTCCTGTTATTTCCAGATTTAATGATCTTTCGTACCAGGCAATGGCATGCTTGTAGTTTCCCAGAGCATAATAATTCTCAGCAACATCATTGTAAATATCAAAGATTGTATTGTTATCGGCTCTTAATAATTCCAATGCCTTATTAAAATAATAATTGCTTGAATCGGGTTCATTATTCAACTTATAAATGTACCCTAAATGTTTATACACATCAAGGTTCATCGATTTCTGGTCGGCTATGCGCAGGTAATGCTTTGCCAAATCATAGTTCTTAATTTTGTAATAACACAATCCAATTTTTCGCGGCAGTTCTTCATCTTCAGGATCAATTTCATAAGCTTTCAGATAAACCGGTATAGCGCGGAAATTATGATTACGAATCACGTGCAAATCGGCTTCCATTACGAACAGTAATTCGTTCTGTGGATCGATGCTTTGCGCCCTGTTAATTATACCAAAAGCACGATCAAAATCTTCTTTTACCGTATAGGCAGTAAAAAGATAACGGTAGGTTTTAATATCGGTACTATCTAATTTGTTCGCTTTTTTTAACCATTTAAAAGTTAAAGTATCGCCCTGCAAGTACTTGCATATGCCTATATTGCGTGTGATATATGCATTTAAGGAATCTTTTTCGTACAATTTCAATAAAACTTTTTCGGCATTGTCATTTTTCTTATCCTTCATGTACAAATTACTTAAAGCAATTCCGCACTTAAGATTATATGGATCCACTTGAATTACCTGCTCAAATATTTTTTGCGCTTCGTTTGTTTTATCGGCTCGTAAAAGTATAAACCCAAGCTCGGTTAAATATTCTGTATTTTCCGGATCTAAATCAATTGCTTTATTGATTTCACTTATTGCCTGTCGGTAATTATATAAGAGCTTAAACAGAATAGCTCTTTGATAAAAGTAATCCGCATTTGTCTCGTATTCTGCATATATTTCATCACTTAGAGCTAAAGCTTCGTGATATTTATTATGAATTATCAGAATATTAATTTCATCTATTTTATTCTGTGTAAAACTTTGAATAGCAATAAATAGGCTAACAATTAAAAGAAATAATTTTTTCATACAAATAGCTTGTTTGGTTAATAACATGAGATATTAAATGTACTATTAAAACATAAATTCATAAAAAAAAGTATGAAATTTTAAAAAAAATAGTAACCTTACTAACATATTATTTTGATTAACAGCATCATTTAATACATAAGTGTTAAAACGTTAATTGCTTTTTATCGTAAATACATGTAACTTAGTTTTGTTTAGAACTTATGAACGAGCATTTAAAATATATCGATTATTTAAAAGGAGCAAACGATTCCATCAGAAGTTTAACCGATCAGTTGCCAGTTGGTATCTACCGAACTTCTGTAAATGGTAAGATTCTTTATGCCAACCCGGCATTAGCCAGAATATTAGGCTATACGATGGAAGAACTGTATAAACTTTCGGTATATGATCTGTATTTCGTTAGTGATGAGCGTGATCAGGAAGTTAAAACATTAATTAAAGATCCAAAAGAAAAAAATACCAAGGAAATACGTTTAAAAACTAAAAATGGAAAGATCATTTTTGTAAAAGATACAGTCAATGTAATTCGTGATAAAAACAATAAAATACAATACTTTGACGGGGTTTTGGAAGATATTACAGCTCAGAAAGAAGCCGAAAAAGAGATTCTAAAATTATCGGCTGCAATAAAACAAAGCCCTGCATCCATTGTAATTACAGATTTAGACGGTAATATTGAGTATGTAAATCCGAAGTTTTGTGAACTTACCGGTTATTCTTTTGAAGAAGCCATTGGAAAGAATCCGAATATTCTAAAAACGGAACATACAAAATCAGAAGATTATAAAGATATGTGGGAAACAATTTCGAAAGGAGAAACATGGAAAGGTGAATTTCTGAATAAAAAGAAAGATGGATCAATATACTGGGAAATCGCTTCAATCTCACCAATTATTGATGAATCAGGAAGAATCATAAAATATATAGCCGTAAAAGAAGATATTACCGAAAGAAAAAATACAGAAGAAGCCCTTAAAAAATCAGAAAAAGAACTTTCTGAATCCAATGCTACCAAAGACATGTTTTTTTCTATAATGGCACACGATTTAAAAGGTCCGATTGGTAGTTTTTTACAATTATTAAATTTATTAAAAACAAATTTTAACGACATCACCAACGATGAAAAACTCGATTATATTAATCTTTTAATCGGCTTATCGAGTAAAACAAACAATTTGCTGGAAGACCTGTTATTATGGGCCCGCGTTCAAATGAATACCGTTGATTTTGAATTGGAGAAAACAAACCTGCTATTGTTAATTAATAAATCGGTTGAGATTGTTGAAAACAAAGCCCGTGAAAAAAATATTAACATTAGTCTGGATGTTAATTCTAAAATAAATGTACTTGCTAATGAAGATTCAATAAAAACGGTAGTTCGTAACCTTCTGTCCAATGCAATAAAGTTTTCGCACAAAAACAGCAAAGTAAAAATTTCAGCTAAAAACAATACAAACGAAAACTACATTGAAGTATCAGTAATAGATGAAGGAATTGGCATGCCCAAAGATCTAGTTAGCAAGCTATTTAAAATTGAAACAAGTTTCTCCACTTACGGAACCGAAAAAGAAAAAGGAACCGGACTTGGCCTTATTCTGTGCAAAGAATTAATTAAAAAGAATCAGGGTGAAATTTGGATTGAAAGTAAAGAAAACAAGGGTACTTCATTATCATTTACACTCCAAAAATCAATCTAATAATTTTGTGATTTAAGAAAAGATTGGTTTTTGAATCAATATTTAACATCAGGATAACACGATATGGTGAATGAATTTAAACAAATTTGCTTTTAATTCGTTTATTTGTTGGGTAATTGTTTTAAACATGTTTAGAAAATTAATGCATATTAGTATTTCAATCCTTCTGTTAACGGTAACAGCAGGATTTTCTATTTCTAAACATTACTGTGGCCCAAGGCTTGTTTCTGTTTCTGTTAATCACGAAGCTGAGAGTTGTTGTGATATGGAAGGCACAAGTAATTGTTGCCATAACGAAACAAAATCATTTCAATTAGATGAAGATTTTACTACATCATCAGTATATCAAAACGATAGCCTTAAAAGCATTGATTTATTTATTGTCAATTTAATTATAACTGATTTACATTCTGTTTCTGAAGATTACCAACAGGTTTTCGTACCGGAATCACCGCCGCCAAAAGATACGCAAACAGTCCTTTCTCGATTACAAAGCTATTTATGTTGATTTTAAGTTGACAGTTTAAATCATCACCCGTTTTTTAGGTGATGCATTCTTATACATCAATGTCAAATCTTAAAAACAAACACAATAAAATGCTTCATAAAATCATAAAATTCTTTTTAGAGAATAAGCTGGTTACATTTTTGGTATTAATCGTATTTGTAAGCTGGGGAATTGCCACTTCGCCATTCAACTGGGAAACAGGCATTTTACCTAACGATCCTGTTCCTGTTGATGCAATTCCTGATATTGGCGAAAACCAACAAATCGTTTATACCGAGTGGCCGGGACGTTCGCCACAGGATATTGAAGATCAAATCTCCTATCCTTTAACTACAGCACTCTTGGGAATTCCCGGAGTAAAAACCATACGCAGTAATTCCATTTTTGGATTATCCAGTATTTATCTCATCTTCGAAGAAGATATTGAATTTTACTGGAGTCGTACCCGAATTTTGGAAAAACTAAACTCCTTACCACCGGGCACATTGCCAGAAGATGCCACTCCTGCCCTTGGCCCTGATGCAACAGCTCTGGGACAAATTTACTGGTATACACTTGAAGGCAGGGATAAAGATGGAAATCCGGCCGGTGGCTGGGATCCTCATGAACTCAGAACCATACAGGATTTTCATGTTCGTTACGCCTTAACATCAGCAAAAGGTGTAGCCGAAGTAGCATCCATTGGTGGTTTTGTAAAGGAATACCAGGTCGATATCGACCCCAATGCCATGAAAGCACATGGCGTAAACCTTGAACAAATCATGGCCGCGGTAAAAAACAGCAATCTGGATATTGGTGTCCGAACCATTGAGTTTAACCGGGTAGAATATCTGATTAGAGCACTGGGCTATATTCAGGAGCTTGAAGACCTTGAGCAAAGTGTTGTAACAGTGCGCGATCATGTTCCTATTCGTTTAAAAGATGTTGCCAAAATTAATTATGGCCCGGGAACCCGGCGTGGTGGTTTAGACAAAGGTGGTGCAGAAGCCGTGGGTGGTGTTGTAGTTGCCCGTTATGGTGCAAACCCAATGGAAACCATCGAAAATGTAAAGGATAAAATTGCAGAAATAGCACCTGGTTTACCATCCAAAACATTAGAAGACGGAAGCACATCTAAAGTTACCATTGTTCCCTTTTACGATCGTACGGGTTTAATTAAAGAAACTCTGGGAACGCTGGAAGAAGCTATTACACTTCAGTTACTCATCAGTATTCTGGTAATTATTATACTGGTTCTAAACCTGAAAGCATCCTTTTTAATATCCAGTTTACTGCCTATTGGTGTATTAATGACATTTATTACCATGCGTCAGTTTGGGGTAGATGCTAACATTGTTGCACTTTCAGGAATTGCCATTTCCATTGGTGTGATGATTGATGTGGGGGTGGTATTTACCGAAAATATTATCCGGCACATCGAAAATGCCAAAGAACTGGGAGCGAAAAGTAAAAAACTTATCACAGTTATATACGAAGGTGCTACGGAAGTTGCCGGAGCTGTAGTAACGGCTATCGCGACAACCATTGTAAGTTTCCTACCCGTATTTGCTATGGAAGCTGCCGAAGGAAAATTATTTAAACCACTGGCATTTACCAAAACATTTACCATGTTATCGGCCCTGGTAATTGGGTTAATTATCATTCCAATGCTGGCTCATCTGGTATTTTCCTTAAAATTTGATAGAAAGAAATACAAAAAATTATTAAATATAATTATTGCCCTTGCCGGAGTTGTTTTGGCCTTTGCAACAGGTTATTATATTGCACTGGCATTAACACTTATTGGCATTAATAATTATTTTGCCGAACGGTGGCCCGAAAATAAAAAAGATTGGAATAACTACATTAACATTGCTATTACAGCATCGGTTGTGCTATTCTTTTTATCGAGAGTATGGATGCCCCTGGGTGCCCAAAACAACCTGTTTTCAAACTTTTTATTTGTGTTATTCATTGTAGGATTGATCTTAGGTTTACTTTCCAGCGTTGTTTTTTCATACACTAAAATCTTAAAATGGATACTAGGCCACAAATGGGCGTTTTTAAGCATCCCAATATTTATTGTAGTATTTGGTGTTACAGCCTGGCAAGGATTTGATAAGATTTTCGGGTTTATGCCAAAGTTTGTAAAGAACACAAATACCTATCAATCCATAAGTGAGTCTATTCCCGGATTAGGTAAAGAATTTATGCCATCGTTGGACGAAGGTTCATTCCTTTTGATGCCCACCACCATGCCACATTCAGGCATACAGGAAAACCTGGAAGTTATTCGCATTCTGGATAAACAGGTGAATTCTATTC
>CAYVEW010000057.1:10345-20854 GCA_964450375.1 uncultured Bacteroidales bacterium | reverse complement strand
CTGCCAGCCTTTCGCTCCCCAGGTAGGACTTGAACCTACGACCCCCTGATTAACAGTCAGGTGCTCTAACCAACTGAGCTACTGAGGAATTTTTTACCACTCAATTGTGATTTGCGTGGCAAAAATAAGTGCTTTTATTTTATTATACAATAGTTCTTGTGCAAAATTTTTTATTTTTTTTATTGAAACACCTTATGATTCTGATTTCATTGAACATACGCATCACTTTTTATTCCAAAAAATACTTCAAAACACCATCTGTTTAAGTAATTAAAAAATGAATACCTTTACCCCTGGTAAAAAAATACTATGAAAGCAGTAAGCACAAAAGAACTAAAAAAGGAATTACAAAAGCTGCCATCAGCTAATTTAGTGAGTCTGTGCCTTCGTTTATCCCGATTTAAAAAAGAAAACAAAGAGTTGCTTACGTATCTTTTATTTGAATCGCACGACGAAGCATCTTATGTAGACAGCGTGAAACTGGAAATTGACGAGCAATTTGAAAAAGTGAATACCAAAACCTATTATCTTATTAAAAAGGGGGTGCGAAAAATACTTCAAAATATAAAAAAGTATAGCAGGTATTCGGGTAAGAAAGAAACAGAAGTTGAGTTACTTATTTACTATTGCGTAAAACTCAAAAATTTCAAACCATCTATACGGAATAATACGCGACTTTATAACATTTATATAAAACAAATGGAGCTGATTCCACAAAAAATTTTATTGCTGCACGAAGATCTTCAGTTCGACTATCAGGAGGAACTTAAAAATCTGTTTGGCGTTTAGATAAAAGTTAAACTAGCGTATTGTCAATTAATTTTATAAGGACTATATTCACCCTAAATTTTAAATCTGGTTTAAATTAAGATGTTATGGCAACCAAAAATAACGACGACAGATTATATGTGATATCCTACTTTACACTGCGTAAGGCAGTGGGTGTTTTAGGAATTGTCTTACCCATTATTTTGGTGTTTGGTAACATTCTGGCCACAGGTGAATGGAAGATCTTAAACTCCATCAGTTCGTATTATCACACCATCATGCGAAATGGCTTTGTGGGCATTTTATGTGGCGTGGCATTATTCATGTTCTCATACCGTGGGCATAAATACATTGATAATTTAGCCGGCGATTTAGCCTGTATTTTTGCCTTAGGAATTGCATTCTTTCCAAACAACACAGCAAATCCTTCGGATATTATTAATATTTTGCATTTAATATCTGCCTTCTTATTTTTCGTGGTTCTCATCTTTTTCTCACTGGTATTATTTACCAAAACAGACCCTGATAAAGAAATGACAGCACAGAAGAAAAACCGCAATACTATTTATTATACCTGCGGATTTACCATGCTGGGGAGTATCCTTTCCATTGCCATTTATATGCTTTGGATTAAAGGCAAATATCCGGCGATCGATAGCCTAAGCCTGGTATTCTGGTTCGAGACCATTGCCTTATTGGCATTCGGATTATCGTGGTTAACAAAAGGACAAGCAATTTTAAAAGATAAAGAACAATGAAAATCATCAAATCAGAAAAAATACCGGAACCAAAGGGACACTATTCTCCATGTATCGAACACAATGGAATGCTCTATCTGTCAGGTCAGGTCCCTGTCGACCCGGTAAGCCAGAAAGTTCCCGAAAGCATTGAAGAGCAAACCGATTTGGTTTTACAAAAAGTAGAACAGATCATAAACGAATCGGGCAGTTCAAAAAATCACATTCTGCAAATGCGTGTTTATATTTCTGACATCAAACTGTGGGACATCGTGAATGAGAGATACCGTTTGTTTTTTGGAAACCACAAACCAGTACGAACCATTATTCCAACCAGAGATTTACATTACGGCTGCCTCATTGAAGTTGAAGCAACCGCAATTATAATGGAGTAAGGTTGTTTAAACAAAACAACCAGTTAATTGATTTTCTACCTTTGAATATTCATCCAGCCCCAGTTCGTCAGCTGTGGCTCTTCTGGTTTTACGGCACAACTCCGGATTGTCGATCAATGATTCTCCATACGAAGGAATCATTTCTTTGATCGTTTTACCCCATTCATTGGTTTTCATCTGATCTGTAAAACATTTCTCAAGAACATCCAGCATAATAGAAACCGAAGTTGATGCGCCCGGTGATGCTCCTAAAAGAGCAGCTAAACTGCCATCTTCGCTATGTATTATTTCTGTTCCAAGCTTTAGAATTCCGCCTTTATCCTTATCCTTTTTCATAATTTGTACGCGCTGTCCGGCAGTATATAACTCCCAGTCTTCTTCTCGTGCGGTGGGGAAATAGATTTTTAAAAATTTAAAGCGATCTTTTTTCGATTGTGTCACCTGGCCAATTAAATACCTGATCAAGCCAAACTCATTTCGGGCAACAGCTAACATTGGCCGTATGTTATGTAAACGCAAGGATTTTAGCAAATCCCAAAACGAACCTGATTTTAAAAACCGGGTTGACATACCGGCATAAGGCCCAAACAATAAGGATTCCTTACCATCAATTCTGCGTTCGTCTAAATGTGGCATCGACATGGGTGGGGAACCTTCTGCCGCTTTACCATAAACTTTTGCTTTATGCTCATCAATAACTTCCTGGTTTAGGCATCGCATAAATTTACCGCTAACGGGAAATCCACCATATCCTTTTCCTTCCTTAATTCCGGATTTTTGAAGCAGTGGCAACGAACCACCACCCGCTCCAATAAAAACAAATCGGGAGTATTCTATTTTCGTTTGGCCTGTTTTGGAATCTTTAATTTTAATTTTCCAGGTACCGTTGTTTTGTTTTTTTATTTCCTTTACTCCATGATTTAAGTACAAATTAAATCCATCCTGATTACTTAAATGATTAATTAATCCTTTGGTGATCACATCAAAATTTACATCTGTACCGGCTTGCATTCGCGTAACACCTATTCGCTCAGAACGATCCCGGTTTTTCATCATCATGGGCACCCACTGCGCTATTTCATCTAAATCTTCGGAATACTGCATATCTTCAAATAATGCATACTTGGTTAAGGCTTCGTGCCGTTTTTTAAGAAATGTGATATTCTCATCGCCCCAAACAAAACTCATGTGTGGAACGGTTTTTATAAACCTGGTTTCTTCCGGCAAAAAATTCTGCTTTTTCATGTAAGCCCAAAACTGCCTTGATATTTCAAAGGATGAAGATATGGCCAAAGCTTTATCGATGTTGATGCTTCCATCTTTTTGCTGTGGGGTGTAATTTAATTCGCAAAAAGCAGCATGTCCTGTTCCGGCATTATTCCAGGAATTTGAACTTTCGCTGGCTACCTTGTCTAATTTCTCGTACATGGCTATTTTGGCATCAGGCATTAATTTTTTTAGTAATACACCTAAAGTGGTGCTCATAATACCTGAACCGATTAAAATAACATCTTTGGGGTTTTGTGGGTTAGTTTTCATAAGTTAGTGTTTGTGTTTATCTATATATATCCATTTGTATATAATTTAAGATTCCGCACTAAAAAATATCAATAGTATTCCGTTTGAATGCTATTGATAGACAATACAAATTGCTTTACTATTTTTTGTATTTTGTGCAAGTTAAAAAATAAATTCATACACTAGCTGATAAAAAACATGAAAAATATCAATGCAAATGATTAATTATTAACTTATTTTTGTTAGCTGTTTGATATACAGAACAAAAAAGTTTATATAAGTGTTCAAAAATTAAAATTAAAATACTAACCACTATGTACGGAAAGATTAAAGATTACTTAAAAGCAGAATTAGAAGCAATTGAAAGTGCTGGATTGTACAAAAAAGAACGCATTATCACCAGCGCTCAAAAAGCTGACATTAAAGTAAATACAGGACAAGAAGTGTTAAACTTTTGTGCCAATAATTATTTAGGTTTATCGAACCACCCACGATTAATTCAGGCTGCAAAAGATGCAATGGATTCGCATGGATACGGAATGTCGTCGGTTCGTTTCATATGCGGAACTCAGGATTTACATAAAGAGTTAGAAAAACGCATTGCCGATTATTTTGGCACTGAAGATACCATTCTTTATGCAGCAGCTTTCGATGCTAACGGAGGTTTATTTGAGCCCATTTTAAGCAGCGAAGACGCAATTATTTCTGATGCTTTAAATCACGCATCCATTATTGATGGTGTGCGACTTTGTAAAGCGCATCGTTTCCGCTACGAATCAGCCAATATGGAAGATCTTGAAGCTCAGTTAAAGGTGGCTCAGGCGCATCGTTTCCGCTTAATTGTTACCGATGGTGTTTTCTCGATGGACGGACACGTTGCTCCCATGGACAAAATTTATGAGTTAGCTGAAAAATATGACGCCATGGTAATGGTCGACGAATGCCACTCGGCTGGAGTTGTTGGTAAAACAGGAAAAGGAGTTTCTGAGTTGTACAATTTAAGAGGAAAAATTGACATTATTACCGGAACCTTAGGTAAAGCATTCGGTGGAGCCATTGGCGGTTTTACAACCGGCAGAAAAGAAATCATTGATATGTTGCGTCAGCGCTCAAGGCCTTATTTATTCTCGAACTCCATACCACCATCGGTTGCTGCTGCAGGAATCGAAGTGTTTAAGATGCTTGAAGAATCGGACGATTTGCACGACCAATTAGTAGATAACACCAAGTATTTCAAAGAAAAAATGTTGGCTGCAGGTTTTGATATCAAACCGAGCGATTCTGCTATTTTAGCTGTAATGCTTTACGACGCGAAACTTTCACAGGATTTTGCATCGAAATTATTGGATGAAGGTATTTATGTTATCGGATTTTATTATCCTGTAGTTCCGAAAGAGCAAGCCCGTATCCGCGTTCAGATTTCTGCCGGACATTCCAAAGAACAACTGGACAAAGCCGTTGAAGCTTTTACCAAAATCGGAAAAGAACTGAATGTTTTAAAATAAAAACTCTTTTTGATAAATGTCAACAAGCCCGGTATGATCTTTACCGGGCATTTTTTTATTAACGCCGGATAATTCGAATTGTATAATCATATATAAAATATGATTACGAGTTATATTTTGCGGATTTTAGTAATCTCATTCCCTAAAATAAGCCATGTATTTGTGCATCTATTTTGCTGATAATGCTGCTTAGGTCTTCTTTTACTTCTGTAAAATTCAAATTATCTACATCAATAATAAGCATTTTTCCCAAATTATAGGAACTAACCCAAGCTTCGTAACGCTCATTTAAGCGTTTTAAATAATCCAGTCGGATTGAATTTTCGTAATCGCGTCCGCGTTTCTGTATCTGATTTACCAGCGTAGGCACTGTAGCCCGCAAATAGATCAACAGGTCTGGCGGCTGTATTAGCGATGTCATCAGGTTAAACAGGGTAAAATAATTCTCAAAATCGCGGGTCGACATCAGGCCCATGGAATGCAGGTTGGGTGCAAAAATGTAAGCATCTTCGTAAATGGTTCGATCCTGAATAACTGTTTTACCCGATTTTCGGATGTTTAGGATTTGATTTAAGCGGCTATTTAAAAAATATACCTGAAGATTAAACGACCAGCGTTGCATATCTTCATAGAAATCATTTAAATACGGGTTGTCATCCACATCTTCGTAATGTGCATCCCAGCCATATTGTTTCGAAAGTAATCCGGTTAATGTTGTTTTTCCCGATCCGATGTTTCCGGCAATTGCTATATGCATTGCAGCGTTTGAATTATCTTTTGTCATATGTTTAAGCTTTTCTTCTATTCAAATTCTGATTAAATAAGGTGGGTTTTTTTTCAAATAAAGAGGGATAATCCTCATCAAACTTTTTAAGTACCGATGTAATAATCATCTCTCTCATAAACTTTGACCTGTTTTTAATTTTATATTTTTTACAATAATGATCTATGGCCTGCATTTCTCTTTTATTGAAAAGAATCGATTTTTGATAAACTCTTTTTAAACTGGCATCTTTTACCTTCTTCCTGTTTTTCACTCCCTCAAAATTTATAAGTTAGTTGTTTTATAAACCATCACCTTCTCGCTGGTATGTAAAAATACCTTATTCTTGTTGACTCGCGCATTTATGATGTTTTCTCCGGGCAAAACTAATGTATCTGTTTTAAAACTTGTTGTATGATATGATATCAAACTTCCATTGTTATAATAAATAATGTGCTTATCAACTACCTGAAAGGAACTGCAATTGCTCAACGGAAAAGTTTTTAAATACGTTCCATACTTATCAAATAGCAGCACTCCTTGTCCTTCAATTCCCAGATAAATATAGTCATTTTTTTCCAGCACGAAAATTTCTTTTTGTTCCGTGTTCGTTTCAATTATTTCGGCTAACTGAACACTCTTTCGTGTGTTTTTTAAGTCCTCGTTATAATACTTGAGCTGATATAAACTTAAATCGAAAACCCAGAATCCGCCTTCGTTTGATTTACAAATTGCGCCAATATGAAAAAGATTTAACTGATCTAAAAAAACCGGATCGGTAATTTCTGTCAATGTTTGATCTAAAAATACCAGTTTATTAAAATCCTTATTGTATATCAGAATTTTAAATGGATCCGACACATCCACTACACTAAAGTTTCCAAATAAAGTATTACTGTAACGATTAATTTTTTGGTTACTAAGGTTGATCTTTTTTAGTTCGGAATCATTTATCAAATAAAGATTATCAATCGGATCGGTTACGATAAAATCGCAAGATTGTTTATATTCTTCGACAAAAACCAATTGCGCCTGATTAAGAACAGCAGCACCTGAAATCCATATGAAAATACTTAAAATTTTGAGCATGAGAATTATAATTTCTTATTAAGCTCCAATAATTCATCAACATACTGGCGATTATTTGCCAATCGGGGAACTTTGTTTTGCCCGCCAATTTTTCCTTTGTTTTTTAACCAATTATAAAATAAGCCATCTTTTGCAATGGTTAAAACAGGTTTTTCCAAAGTAATATTCTTATACCTTTTAGCTTCGTAATCTGAGTTAGCTGCTTGTAAGGATACATCTAACACATCCCTGAATTCTTCAACATTATCAGGCATCCTATCAAACTCAATCAACCACTCATGACTCCCCTTCTGGTTTTCATCCATAAACACCGGGGCGGCAGTGTATTCTTTTATTTCTGCATTGGTTTTAAGGCAGGCTTCTTTGAGCGCCTTTTCTGCATTTTCAATGATTACTTCTTCGCCAAAAGCATTAATAAAATGCTTGGTCCGGCCAGTTATTTTAATCCTGTGCGGATACAAGGATGTAAATACTACCGTATCGCCGATCATGTATCGCCACAAACCCGAGTTGGTGGTAATTACGATTGCATAGTTTTTCCCTTTCTCAACATCGTCGATATGCACAGCCTTTGGGTTTTCAAGATCGATTTGATCCATGGGGATGAACTCATAAAAAATACCATAATCCAGCATTAAAAGCATCTCTTTTGAATCGGGCTGATCTTGTATAGCAAAAAATCCTTCGGAAGCATTATATGTTTCCAGATAATTCATATTTTTCTTCGGAATTAATCTGGCATATTGCTCTTTATAAGGTTCAAAGCTTACCCCACCATGTGTAAAAAGCTCCAGATTTGGCCACACTTCTAAAATATTGTTTTTCCCTGTCTTATCTAGAATATATCGCAATAGTACCAACATCCACGAAGGAACTCCGGCTATGTTGGTAACATTTTCCTTGATGGTTGCATCGGCAATTTTTTCCAGTTTTGCCTCCCACTCGCTCATTAAAGCAATTTCCTGACTGGGCGTTCTGATAAAGTAAGTCCAGAAAGGAAGGTTCTCAATTAATATGGCCGATAAATCGCCATAAAACGATTCGTTATTAATTCGGTTGATTTCGTGACTACCACCCAGTGTTAATCCTTTGCCCTTAAAAATCTCCGTTTCCGGAAAATTTTGAGTGTAAATGGCCAGAATATCTTTCCCGCCACGAAAATGCGAATCTTCTAATGTTTCTCTCGACACAGGAATAAACTTACTCTTTTCACTAGTAGTTCCCGACGATTTGGCAAACCACTTTATTTCACCAGGCCATAAAACATTTTGTTCTCCTTTTAATAAACGATCAATATAAGGATGAATCTTTTCGTAAGTATTCACAGGAACTCTCGATTGAAACTCGCTAATGCTTTTAATTGATTTAAAATCATATTTTTTACCAAACTCCGTATCTTTTGCTCTTGCAACAAGATTAAACAGCACTTCGCGTTGTGCATCAAAGGGAAATTTTTTAAAAAGGTCGATTTGATATAACCGCTTAAAATTAAGCCAGGTAACAATGGAATTAATCAGTGGCATAAATCTGGTTTTATTGGTATATTAAAAACAAAACCAAATATAAATATATTTGGTTTTATAACACAATGAAAAATTTTATTTCGTTTGTTTAAATCTTTTTCAACCGGTTAATTGCTTTGTTCAGCAATTGTTCATCGCGGGCATAACTAAACCCTAAGATTTTGTTATCGATTGAGTCGTGATAAAACACCGATAAAGGGAATAAGGCGACACCATATTCATCCATTAAGCGGCGGGCAAACTCGGTATCTTTTTCATCAGATAACTGGCTGTAGTTTACTAATTGATAAAATCCGCCCTGCGACGGAACCAGCTCGAACCTGCTGTCTTGCAATAAATTACACACAAAATCGCGTTTGTCCTGAAACTGTTTACTTATAACCGAATAATCAACTCCATTTTTCAAATAATCGGCCATTGCATATTGCAAGGGAGTATTTACAGAGTTAATCTGAAAAGTCTGCTTTTTTCGAATCTGGCTCATCAGTTTTTCTGATGCTACACAATAACCAATTTTCCATCCCGGAACATTAAAAGTAATTCCTAATGATGACACCACAATGCTTCTTTCTGCCAGTTGATCGTTCGATAAAACACTGTAGTGTTTTTTCTTATCAAAAACCATGTGTTCAAAAACTTCATCACCGATCACATTGATTTTTGTTCCGTTGGTTATTTTCTTTAGCTGGGCAATATCCTCCTGATTAAAAGTAACCCCGGTAGGATTATGCGGTGTGTTTATAATGATTAATTTAGTTCTGGTATTAATTAATTTTTGAACAGCTTCCCAGTCAATCCGGTAATCGGGTAACTTAAGCTGAACAAAAACCGGACGCCCGCCATTACTTTGTATAGCAGGCACATATGAGTTAAATGCCGGTTCGAAAAGCACTACTTCGTCGCCTTCATCCACAAAGCTGCTTATAACCGTATACATCGCCTGAGTAGCTCCGGCTGTAATAGTTACTTCGTTTTGCGCACTGAAGTTAACACCATGCTTTTTGGCGATACTTTCGGTTATGGCTTCGCGCAACTCAAATAAGCCATCAGGGTGAGAATATTCGGTCGATTTTTCTTTTATGTATTTAATTGCTAATTTATTAAGCTCTTCGGGATACGAAAAATCAGGAGCCACTTTTGCCAGGTTAATAATATCAGAATCTTGTGTTAATTCTGATATTACCGTATAAATATCCTTACCTATATTTGATAACTTTGTTTTGATCATAATTTCTCTATCCAAAATTCGGAACGCAAATGTATAAAATTATCCCAACTTAAAAAGTGCCCTTTAACAGGCTTCATAATTTTTTTAGTTCACTATTTTATACGAAATTTTTGCGTTTACAGAATCATTCAAAATTAATTCATAACATTCTTGAACTCTTTCAAGACTGAAAATATGAATGAATCAGCTTATAAATTTAGCTTGTTTTTTGCTATGCAGATGACAGATTGAAAGAAATTTGGCAAAAGGCTTGTTTTGTTCGTTAAACAAGTCTAAACGAACGATTAATGAAACACTTCTTTTAATACACTTAGAGATTTTAGATTTGATAATCCGGTATCGTGTAAAGCGTAGTAATCAATTATTCGTTCAAGAATGCTCATGCGTTGGTTGTAGGGGATCTTTAAATTTTCGTGTTGGTTGTCTGAAAAATCAAGCAATGTGCCTAAAATAGCACTTTCATTTTCTTCCATTCCCATCGTATGCAGCGGCCTTAATTGTACAAAACTTCCCTTTTTCAGGTCGAAATATCTGTTTTGTAATGAATAATTATTCTCGGGAAAAAATCCGAGATATTTTGTTAAGTGCAATAAAAAATAGAGATGGAAATTTGGAATGCCATCATCTTTCAGCTCCAGTAGCTGTATAGAGTGATACAGATAATTAAACAATTCCCGGTTTGGTTCTTGTTCCTGTATTGTTTTATATAAAATTTCAGCAATAAATAATGCCAGAGTACTTTTTCTTATATCGTATGGCAAGGAACTAAAAACAAAATCATTTTGGATTTCCTTAACCCTTTGCAATTCACGCCTGGATTTATGATACACCTCCATATTTAATAAAAAAAGCGGCTGTAACATATTCGCCTTTATTCTGGCCTTTTTGCTCCTAACTCCGTTTATTAAATACGCCTGGCGCCCAAAACTCTCAGTGTAAACCGTAACAATTACGCTGGTTTCGGAATATTTGATATGGTGTAA
>CAYVEW010000057.1:0-10245 GCA_964450375.1 uncultured Bacteroidales bacterium | reverse complement strand
TTTATTTAATAAAAAGCAGTTTTGTAATATGTGTTTTGGAACCATCGTCGTTGGTACAAAACACCAGGTACACTCCGGTGCTGGGCCTTCGTCCCGAAAAATCTTTACCATTCCAGGTTGCCTGTCCTCCTTTGGCTTGTGTTTCGTAAACAATATTTCCGCTAATATCTGTAATCTTTACATTTACATCAGAAACTAAACCGCGGATGGTAATTTCACCCGTGTAATTTTCCCTTACCGGATTTGGATAAACATACACATCGCGAAATTCTTCGCTTCCCATGGTAGCTGAACCCCGATAAGAAATTAATCCTTTCTCGGTGGCAAAAAACACTTCGCCCGACTCGTGATTGATTCCAATATCATAAATATTATTCGATAACAATGCACTATTCTGCTCGGTAAAATGATTAATCACTTCGGTTCCGGTTTCTGAAACAAGGTACACTCCCGATTTTTTAGTTCCAATCCACTTCTGGTTTGCACCATCTACTGCCATGGCAGTAACCACTTCAGTGCTCAATAGATGCTGTGTTACATCGCCTTGCGTTACAACAATCCGATTGGCATAAAAAAGATCATCTTCGAACACCTGCGTGGGATTATTATATACCACGATTCCCTCATTCAATCCAACCCAAATGGTTCCATTCAGGTCTTCAACAATGGAATACACATAATTTGAAATGATTTTGCCGTTTTCATCAACAATGTTCAATTTCCGTCTTAAATCATCGTTTTCATTTTCTGGAGTTTGATTGTCGTCGAATATAAATAATCCATTCCCAAAAGGCAGCAAAGCCCATTTATGGTTGTTTTGCGTAACAATAAGGTCTGTAATTAGCATATTACTAATCTGCTGATCGAAGTGTAAACTGTGCCAGTCGCCATTGGATTGTCTTACAATCACAGGATATTCTACGTTTGCATTGGTAACCCATAAATTATTACTTTGATCGAAGGTAACACTGCCTACCATAAAATATTCCGAATTGCTTACCTTGGTTTGTATCGGGCTATTTTCATCGGTATAGGTTTGCACCAATTCATTGTTTAAATATTCCACCACTCCGTTTCCCCAGCTTGCAACAAAATAGTGGTTTTTATTGTACGGATCAACCGCAAGGTCTAAAAAGTCTCGTGCATTGTAATTGAAATACGAATTCCAGCGTTCGTTTTCGAAAATAAAAACAGCCCCGTTAATAAATTTATTTCCCCATTGCGGTGTAACCCCTCCTGCTGTTACGAAAACCTTTCCGTTTGCAACCTCAATTCCATAAGCATCTCCGGTATACGGAGCATTGGGGTAAATGATCTCGTAATTGCTGTTCCGGTATCTTATTAAACCACTTCCCTTTTCTGCAATCCAGTAATTATTATTTGCATCTAATAAAACATCATTGGGATTTAAGTTGGGAATAGAACTCTGCGATATGGAATCGATAAAATTCAGATTCTGATTATATCGTAAAATATTACGGTTGGTTACCAACTGAATTTCCGATTCGCTAAAGTTAATACTGCGGATCTCGGCATATTCGGTTAGAAAGCTTTCCCAAATTCCACTTGAGTTAGAGTAAGAATACACCGCATCATTCCAGGTTTCGTTGTGCTGATTGGCAAGCAGGTAATTCTCGGATACATATAAGTGATCAAAAGCGGATGTATGGTTTGGAATGTTTGTAATCAACTCCCAGTTCGAATAATCAATTAAGTTTTGGTTGGTATAATCGGCAACATAAATTCCCTGGTTGGTAGCTGCATATAAAAAATCATTGAATAAAGAAATTTGATTTACCTGCACCAGGCTTCCTAAATCGCCAATGTAATAGGTGTCTTTAATTTCTTTTTTGTTTAGATTTAAAACCACAATCCCAAAACCACAGGATAAATAAGCATACTCATCAATAAATAAAATATGATTAATGCTTTTGCTGGCACTGATCATTTCGCGCTTTATATCTGATAAGTTCACCACTTCATCATCGAAAATCAAATCAACATTACCATTTGAATAGCCAACCAATAAAACATTATTTTCCTTTGAAAACTCAATGGCAGAAATACCAATGTCTGAAAGCTTATTCACTTTCGTAAATTTTTCAATGCTATTATTTGATTTATGATAACTAAATACTCCTTGTTCCGATGCTACATATACTTTCGTTGATGATTCGGTTACATCCATTGCATAATTAAATGGAGTATGAGCACGCCACTCCCCAACTCCAATTTGTGCCTTCGCACCGGTTGCAAGGAATAAAACAGACAGTAAAAAAAGTGTTTTTCTCATCGAATACGTTTAATACAATAACTTAATTGAAACCAAATTATTATGTGTTTAAGTTTAATAAGAAGCTCACAAGTTTGTTGGTAGCCACAGCACGGTGACTGATCTTATTCTTATCGCTCAAAGGCATTTCTGCAAAAGACTGAGTAAAACCCTGTGGACGAAACACAGGATCGTAACCAAAACCATCGTAGCCATGCTTCTCTTTAAGAATTTCTCCTTCAACAATCCCTTCGAAACGATGGATTTTTCCATCGATAATTAAAGCAATTACCGTTCTAAAACGAGCGGTTCTGTTTTCTATTCCTTCTAGTTTCCTTAGAACCTTTTTGATGTTTTCTTCGGAATCTTTTGTTTCCCCGGCATATCGTGCCGATAATACTCCTGGTTCGCCATTTAATGCATCAATTTCCAAGCCGGTATCATCGGCAAAACAACTTAATCCATAGCGATTAAAGATAAATTCCGCCTTTTGTATGGCATTCTCTTCCAGGGTATCATAATCTTCCGGAATTTCTTCGTTACAGCCAATCTCGTTTAAGCTTTTTAGTGTGATCGTTTTACCCAGCAAATGCTGAACTTCGTGCAATTTATGGGGGTTGTTTGTTGCAAATACTAGTTCCATCCTATTGTTAAAAAAAGTGGATGACAAAACGGCCATCCACATGAATATTATTATTTACTTATTTTTTCAATAAAAACTTCCGTATTTTGTTAAATCCTCGCGAGGATTTATTACCATAACCGGAATTTTTGAGCTGTTTGCAATAATGTATTGTTCCTGTGCTCCAATAACATAGTCAGCTATGCCGATATTTTTTGTTGATAAAATTAAAATCAGGTCGGCATTAATTTCTTTAGAGAAATCCATTATTTCCAAAGGGAAACTTTTTTTGCCATTTGCAGTGTGAATCTCGTAATCCACATTTTTACCATCCATAAATTTTCGGGCAAAAGCAATATTTGCCTTAATCTTTTTAATAAAGCCCATATCGGTAGTGTTTGGCTTTATAATATGAAATTTAGGCGAAAAATATTTGTAGAAATAGGTTACCCAATTGAGTTTCTCCTTACTTTCGGTCCTAAAATCCACAGGAAAAACAATGTCTTTGAAATCGGTTTCGTTGGGCGGTTCCTGAACCACAACGAATGGAACCTTTGAACTAACAATTACTTTAAGTGCCCAGCTTCCTGTAAGTTTCTGCATTCCACGTAAACCATGTGTTCCCATCACCACTAACTCTGCTTCCAGCTCGGTGGCCATTTCGCCAATGGTAGTAAAAATACTTCCTTTTTTTACCAATGATTCAACTATAATGCCATTCTTCCCCTGATAATCTTGCGCTATCTGATCGAGCTTTACTTTTGCAGCATCATACTCTTTATCATTTTTTATAATATGTAACAAAGAGATTTTCTTACTTTTCGTTTTTTCGGCTATTTTAAACCCATGCTGTAAAGCGTATTCTGCAACAGGGGTAAAATCCCAGGGAATTAAAATATTATGTTCTTCGTTTACCATAAACCAATAGATTTATTAAAAAATCAATGCCTTCTTTTAAAAAAATGCTTAACTTTCAGATTATAATGTTTAGATCGTTTTTTTCAACACCAATTTATGCAAATTAGAGCAAACTTTCACAAAAATACAATTTTTTTTACCATCATATTGTTGATTTGTTTTCTTCATCTTTCAAAAAATAGCCGTTCGCAAGAATATGGAAGTCCATATATACAACGAATCATCTTAGACAATTATGGTTTTAAAAACAATAATTTTTCGATGGTTCAGGATCAATCCGGAGTATTGTATATTTCTAATTCCAATGGTATTTTACAATTCGATGGCAATTATTGGAGATTAATTAAGTTCCAGGGTATCCCGAAATTAGCTGTTACATCAAACGGAACTTTATTTGCCGGTGCCCAAAATCAATTTGGATATTTCGAATCCGACGAATCGTCTTATCGCTTTATATCTTTATTAGATTCTTCGCAGTTACATCTAGATAAAACCGAACAAATTGAAAAGCTGATTGCTTTCGATGATAAGGTGTATTTCCACACCCGGAATAAACTATTTATTTACCACGATGGAATGGTTGAATTAATAAAGGAAAGCAACACAGAACTGGAATTGTTTCGTGTAAACAATCAATTAATGGTAGAAAGCCTGAACGAAAACCTGTTCAAACTGGTAGGAAAAGAACTTTTAATCCTGCCACATTCCACCTTTTTTAAAGATAAGAACATTATTGATATGCTTCCGCTGGATGGGAAGGTGTTGATTAAAACCGAAAAAGAAAAAGGTTTTTATCTTTTTGATAACTATGAAATAACCAGCTTTAACACCCAAATTGATGCATTCTTGGAACAAAACATATATAAAACAGCCCTTGCTTTAAACAATAAGTACTATGCAATAGGAACTGAAATGGCTGGCATTGCAGTAATTGATAAAAAAGGAAGCCTGGTATGCACGATCAATGATTATAGTGGTTTATATAGTTTTGATATCAATCATCTTTTTATTGACAAAAACAATACCCTGTGGGCTTTACACAACAAAGCTTTGAGCCGTATTGAGATCAACTCGCCGTATCGATATTATAACAAGAATCACGGACTCCAGGGAAATATTTCTTCTGTTATTCGCTTCAAGGGAAATTTATATGTTGCAACCAGCAAGGGTGTTTTTTATTGGCCACGGCATATAAATGAAAAAATGCAATTTGAAAAAATCCCCCAGATCAGATCGAATTGTTTTGAATTCCATCTGTTAGATAATCAATTGTTTGTTTCGGGTGCCGATGGTATTTACGAAATAAAAAACCATAAAGCTTCTTTGTTTTATAACCGCGAAGCTGAAGAAATTACCAGTGTATTGCATTCAAAACAACATCCGGATCTTATTTTTCTTGGCCAAAAGGATGGCTTACATGCCATTCGTTATGTGGAAGAAATTCTTATTATCGAAAAAAAACTGGAAGGTATTGATGCTGAAATCAGCAGCATAGCAGAAGATGCCGACGGTACTCTTTGGTTAACCAATAATTTAAACGAAGTTTATCGTGTTGATCCATTCGATAAATACCAACCGAAGCTGCCATATACTTTATATCATCCTGGAAATAAGTTGCCGGGGGACATTGATTGGATTCATCTTTATCCCATAAAGAATGCCGTTTTATTTTCAACATCCAACGGTATTTATCGGTACAGCTCTGCTGATGATTCCTTCTATCAAGATACCTTATTGGGTGTAGATTTCACAACAAAATCAAACTGGGTGTATCCAATTGTGGAAGATTCGGAAGGAAATATCTGGTTTAATATTATTGAAAAAACCGAATCAAAAAACCTAAGTCTCGTTAAATATTGCAAGAGTGATACCTTGATTGAGTTAGAACCCCTGCCAATAAATCGTATTCAGGATTTATTTATTAGCTCGATCCATCCCGATGATGATGGAATTATTTGGTTTGGTGGTTTTGAAGGATTGGTTAGTTACGATTTAAATAAGGAAATCGTACATCAGAATGAAATTGACTTGCTTTTTAATAGAATCATCATTGGAAAAGATTCTGTAGTTTATCAGTTACCTATTGGAAAATCGTTGGAAACAACGGGCAGGAATGTTTATCAATATAAATTTAATGATATCCTGTTTGAATTCTCCAGTCCGGATTTTGAAAGCGAAGAACAAATTTACTATCAGTATCGGTTAGAAGGATTTGATAATCACTGGTCAGCCTGGACAAACACTCATTTTAAAGAATATACCAATTTGTACGAAGGAAAATATACGTTTAAACTAAGGTCGAAAAATATGTATGGTGAAATATCACCCTTAAAAGAGTTTTTGTTCGAAATTAAACCTCCTTATTACAGGTCAAATATTGCCTTTCTATTATACATTATCACGCTTACTTTATTATTTGTGTTAATTAGCAAATGGCGCGAATACTTTTTTGCCAAAGAAAAATTTCGTTTGGAAAATATTATTAACGAACGCACCGAAGAAGTTGTTTTACAAAAAGAAAAAGCAGATAATCTGCTCGAACGGGTATTGCCGAAAAACACAGCCAAAGATTTGAAATCGGGACGTAAAGCCGGGCCATATCACTATAATATGGTGACTGTCTTATTTTCTGACATACAGGGATTTACCAAGATATCTGAACAAATGGAATCGGAGCTTTTAATTGATGAACTGGATAAATTCTTTTTGAAATTCGATACGGTGGTTGAAAAGTTTAACATTGAGAAAATTAAAACAATTGGTGATGCTTATATGTGTGCCGGTGGTATTCCGGTAAAAAACCGAACCAATCCGGTGGAGGTTGTTTTGGCTGCCATCGAAATGCAATTATTCATGAAAGAACTGAAAAGAACCTCTGATAAATCAACATCGCACATATGGGATTTGCGCATTGGAATCGACACGGGACCTGTAGTAGCTGGCGTGTTGGGCCGGAGTAAAATATCGTATGATATTTGGGGCGGAACCGTTAATACCGCCAGCCGTATGGAAGCATCGGGAGAAGCAGGCAAAATAAATATCACCGAAAATACCTATATGTTAATTAAAGATTTCTTTATTTGCCAGTATCGTGGTAAAATGCCGGTAAAATACAAAGGAGAAATCGATATGTATTTTGTGGAAGGTTTTAAGCCGCATCTTTCCTCCGACTTAAAAAGCCAGATACCGAACGCCAATTTCTTTACTCAGTTACAGCTACTTCGGGTAAATGATGTGGAAGAGTTTGTGTTAAGTAAGCTGGAAGAAGGCTTGCCCAACAATTTATATTATCACAATATAAAACATACTATAGATGTTGTAACACAGGTTGAACTTATTGGAAGATCGGAAGGTGTGAATGATGAAGAAATACTAATGCTAAAAACAGCTGCATTATTCCATGATATGGGACATTTGGTAAACTACGACACACACGAAGAAGAAAGTGTTAAGTTAGCTAAAAAAATACTGCCCGAATACCAATACAGCCAGCAACAAATTAACACGATATGCGACTTGATAAGTGCTACCCAAATGCCTCCGCGACCTAAAAACCTGCTGGAAGAAATTATGTGCGATGCAGATCTGGATTACCTGGGACGAACCGATTTTGTTCCTGTTTCAATAAATCTTTATAAAGAACTACACGAACGTAATAAAATCGATTCCATCTTGGAATGGAATCAAATGCAACTTGATTTTATTAAAAAACACCATTATTTTACCAAAACTGCACAAAAGCTTCGCGAAGTAAACAAAAAGAATCAGCTCGAAGTAATCAGGGAGGAAATAAAAAGAGAATTGGAACAAGCCGACGAATAAACAAAAAGCATCCCAGGTAAGGATGCTCTTTATGTATAGATCGATTTAAACATTATTCATTACCAATCAGGCCTTCCTGAACTCTAAGCCATCCGAAGAATACAAATATTAAAGCAATAAGCGACAATACATTTCCAACAACGGCACCTAAAAATGGTATAATTCCAATTAAACTGGTTAAAATTGCCAGTCCCATAGCAATTAATAAGAATGTAACCCCCGACTTTCCTATTTCTCCAATCGTGGCAGAATTCTTCAATTTTAAAAAACCCAGTAACTCAAAAACAAAAGCTACAACAAAAACAATGGATGCAAATAATCCAAACCCCGGAATCAGGTCAATAAACAAACCTACAATTCCAATAATTATTGCGATA
Organism: uncultured Bacteroidales bacterium; assembly: GCA_964450375.1. Lineage (GTDB taxonomy): Bacteria > Bacteroidota > Bacteroidia > Bacteroidales > UBA12077 > UBA12077. The sequence continues at coordinate 2,234 of CAYVEW010000057.1, read as the reverse complement.
TTAAGCAAGCCAACTGCAGCCTGGCCAATTTCGTCAAGACCATCTTTCAATTTTTTTAATCCCATAAAAAAGATGATAATACCAAAAATTGCGGCAAGTGTTCCTGCCCAGCTTGAACCTACCCCATTAAACATTTGAAGCAATGAACCCGCCAAAATAAAAGTAATCGACTGAATAGTTTCTTTTTTCATGATATAATAGAATTTAGTTAATTATTATCCATAAAGATAACAAGCTAATCCCTGATTATAAAATGATTAAAATTCGGCAGAAACTTCGGATATTTAACAAGCTGATATACTGATTGTTATATCTTCGAGAAATCCAGGTATAAACCATGTGTTTTGTAAACACCTGCATGTTAACCATTTAGTTTGCGTCATTGATCACTCCATTTATTAATTTTATCAAAAAACAAGAAAAATTAATATAAGTAATTACTTATCAATATAATAGTTAAAGCTCTTAAATGCCTATTTAATAAATAACTCAACTTCGTAACCATTATGCTTTCGGATGTTTAGAACACGCCCCTGGTCGAATAGTAAATACTGGCCTTTAATTCCAATAAGATTGCCGGAAATTTGATCTTCTTTATCGAATGAAAAGGAGTTAACTTTCGATGGGTATTCGGTTACCGGATAATTTATTTCTGTTATCTCATTATCATCCAAGAAGTATTTTACAAAATCCTTTTTAATCAACTCCTTTGCTTTTGCTTTTTGTTCAATCAGCTCGATTTCTGTTTCCAGTTTATTGGTTAACATATTTCGCCAGTTGGTTTTGTCGGCAAAATGTTTTTTTAGATTAACCTCTAATAATCCGGCTGTATATCGGTTGGGTACCTGCGCTATTTTTATGGCATAACTGGCTCCCTGATCAATCCAGCGGGTTGGCACCTGCGAATGTCGCGTAACACCAACTTTTAATCCACTCGAGATGGCCAGGTAAACAATATGATCCTGCAAACAATGTTTTTTAGACCATTCCATATCACGCGATATGCCTTCTTGTGCCCGGCACAATTCAGGACGTAAAATGCAATCGTCGGTTTCGGGAGCCGTTCGATAACAAGGAAAACAATATCCCTGATGAAAAGATTTATTGGTTAAGCGGCCACAGCGAATGCAATGAATTTCGTTTAAATAAGTAATGGATATTTCCTTTCCTATCCAATTGTTCATATGAATTTTATCATCGCCTATAGTTAAAAAATAGTCAACCGGATTATTTAATTCCGTTGCCATTTTGAATAGTGAACCTTGTATTTTCATTGGAGCTAATTTTTTTGTAAAAATAGTAAAATTTTTATTTTCTGATTTCCAATCACTTAATTAGTGTTGTTTTAAATTTTTACTACTATGTGTTGCATAGTACCAAATTTTTTACATATCTTTGTATAGTAATTTTATGTGTATTGTATAGTACTATAAATTTTTAAAAATATGAAGACAACAATAACAATTAACCTGGGTGGAATGGTATTTCATATCGACGACGATGCTTATGAAATGCTTCATACTTACTTGCTTGCCATCGAAAAGCAGTTTGTAAGCGAAGATGAACGAAAAGAAGTTATGTCGGATATTGAATTGCGTTTGGCCGAATTGTTTTCCGAAACAATCGGACAAAAACGAGATGTAATTATGCAAGAAGACGTAACAAGAATTATAGAAATCATGGGCGAACCCGAAGATTTTGTGGATGATGAAGCAACACAAGAGCCTTCAGGTTCCGAGAAATCATCATCGAAAAAAACAAGCTATCACCAAAAAACCACTAAAAGACTGTATCGCGACCCGGATAATCGAATGCTGGGTGGCGTTTGTGGTGGATTGGGTGCTTATTTTAGCATCGATCCGCTTGTATTCCGGATTATCTTTCTAATTATTGCCTTGGGAATGGGTTCCGGAATAATTATTTATCTGATTCTTTGGATTGTAATTCCCGAAGCATTAACAACAGCACAAAAGCTGGAAATGCGCGGTGAACCGGTTACCATCGAAAACATTAAAAAGGCCGTTCGCGACGAATTCGAGAATGTGCGTAAAAACATGAAATTCTAACTTAACTTAAGAAACCATGAATCTCGAAAATACAAAAGCTCAGATGAAAAAAGGCGTATTGGAATTCTGCATTTTATCCATCCTTTCAAAGCAGGATTATTACGCTTCCGATATCATTAAAGCATTAAAAGAAGCTAAAATGATTGTGGTAGAAGGAACTCTTTATCC
>CAYVEW010000056.1:17354-21499 GCA_964450375.1 uncultured Bacteroidales bacterium | reverse complement strand
TATCGCAAGTTGAAGGTAAGTTGACAGAAATACAAGACAAATTACAACCTAAAATATTTATTGTTACGGGTGCGATTAACGAAGGAAAAACCACTTACATTCAAAAGATATCACAAATCCTTAAACAAGAGAACATTTCGTTTAGTGGAATCTATTCAGAAAAAATTCTTGATGGTGATCATGTCATAGGATATGATGTGGTTAATATACAGAATGAGACTAGAGAAAAATTTCTTCGATTGCGCGGTACTGAAAATTTAGATAGAATAGGCAGGTTCTATATTTATCCAGAAGGACTCTCAAAAGGAGAACATATTTTACATGTTTCCAATATAAATGGATCACAATTAAGTATAATCGATGAAGTAGGTTTGTTAGAACTAGAAAATAAAGGATGGAATCATAGTTTAAAAGAATTAATCAAAGCTTCAAAAACTCATATTTTGTTAAGTATACGTGATCAGTTTGTGGATGAATTTATTCGAGAATGGAAATTAAATCATACCTACCTTTATCCTGTTTCCAAGTATGATTATCAAACTATTGGGAAATCAATAATAGAAACCATAAAATATTAACATTCTTTTATTTAGTGTATTTTTAAATAGCTTATCCTTTTCACTTGAGTGCTATTAGAAAACAATTGAAAAGCAATGTTATTTAGATAAGTTCTTGTCAGTGTTTTATAAAGTATAATTTTATTAAAATGCTAGTTACCTCTTATAAATTAGGATTAAGGAATATTTATTCATACCGTAAAGCATCCACCGGATTTTGTTTTGAAACATGCGATATTCTTGAATAAATCGTAACTAGAGTGATTATCAGTAACAAAATAATTGCAGCCAAAATAAAACCAAAATGGAAACTAATTCTGTAAGCAAACTGCTGTAACCATTTTGTGGTTGTCCACCATGCAACTGGGACTCCAAGAACAACAGATATTACTATCCAAATCAAATACTGAGATATAAAGAGTTTTAAAATAGTTTTTCGAGATGCTCCCAGTACTTTTCTAATACCTATTTCTTTGGTTCGTTTCTCTGTGGTAAACAATACTATGCCAAACAAGCCAATGGCAGCAATAAATATAGAAATAACAGTAAAAATAGTAAATATCTTTCGCATCAAATTTTCCTGCTTATACATGACATCAAACTGCTGATCTATGAAGAAATAGTCAAAAGGGCTATCGGTAAAACCATTCCATTTTTTTTCTATTTGATTAATTATTTCTGACATATTCTCTGTTTCTAATTTTATAGATATGTAATCACTTTGTGCATTTACATATAGAAAGCAAGGTTTAATATTTTCATGTAAAGATTCAAAATGGAAATCTTCTACAACTCCAATAATCTTAAATGCTCCATCACGTTTATGCCCCGAAATAAAATAAGCAGTTTTTAAAGGATCACTTAATCCGTATGCCTTAACTGCTGCTTTATTAACTATGAGTGCCGTAGAGTCACTTCTTCGATTTACATCAAAACATCTGCCCTGAATTAATTTTATATCATAACATTTTATAAAATCATGATCGACACCAATAACCTTTGGAGTTACAATTTCATCTTCTGAATCACCTTCCTTGTAAACAAAAGCAGTAGAAACATCTTTTCCAGGAATAGTCTTGCTCGATGCAACTGTTTTCACAAATGTTTCTTTACTTAATTCTTCATTAAAACTATGACTTGATGAACCTAAAACATGAGTTTTCTGTAACACTAAAACTTGCTCATCATCAAATCCCAATTTTTTATCGCGTATAAAATTTAATTGCTCAAAAACCACTATGGTAGCTACTATTAGGATAAATGAAATGAAATATTGGAATACTATTAATAAGCTTTTAAAACCAATACTTTTTTTCGATGATTTAGATTCCTTATGAAATAATGAAAGTGGATTATACAGCGAAATAACAAAAGCTGGATATAATCCTGCAAATACACCCAAAACAAGAATAAAACCTAAAAGAGAAGGTATTGCAAAAACATTATGGAAATAACCAACCGAGAGTTCCATGTTCATAACAGAATTAATATATGGAAGAGTTATTTCAACAAGTAATAACCCAACAATAGTGGAGATAAAAGTTATCAATAAAGATTCTCCCAAAAATTGCTTTATTATTTCTATTCGTGTTGCTCCAATAATTTTCCTTACTCCGATCTCCTTTGCCCTTTCCATTCCTTTAGCCGACGAAAGATTAACATAATTAATAATTGCAAGGCTTAAAACTAATAATGCTACAATTATAAAAATGTAAATATTACTAATGCTTGATCGTTTTGCATAATCATCTGACATTTCAGATCTTAAATGAATATCTTTAACTGCCTGTAAATGGTAAGCATAATTACTTCCCCCCGAAATAAATTCATCGAAACTTATATTCATTATTCTTTTAATAGCCGATTCCATGTGCAACTTGACCAAAGCAGGAATTTTTTCTTGTAGATTCTCTACAGATGCTCCTTCTTCTAATAAAAGATATGTTTGAAATGGGTTACTTGGCCAACTTGTGGCATCGCTCCAAGGTGTTGTTTTTATAGATGCTATATAATCAAGGTTTATATGATAATTCTTTGGTATATCTTCGCAAATTCCAACCACTTCGAAATTTGTATCATCGGCGAGTGAAATATTTTTACCCAAAGCATTTTCTTTACCAAATAGCTTATGTGCGGTACTTTCTGTTAATACTATTGTATTTGGTTTCGTAAGTACTTGACCTTTCTTTCCTGAAATCAATGGAATTGAGAATAGTTCAAAGAATGTAGAATCTGCATAATAAAAATCAGATTCAGAAAACGTTTTATCATTGAGTTTTACAACGGTTTCGCCATTATTAAAGAGTCGAACACCATTCACAACTTCAGGGAATTTTTCAATAAAGGTTGAACATAATGGTGGCGGTGATGCAGGTCTTACTTTATTTACTCCCCCTAGAGTTGTTTCCCAGCAAACTCTGTAAAGATTTTTGTAATGTTTCATTCCCTTATCAAAAGAGAATTCAAAATGTATATACAGAAAAATTAAAATAACAGTAGCAATTCCAATTGAAAGACCTAAGACGTTTATTGAAAAGAAAAGTTTATGTTTTTTAACTTGTCGTAATGTTGATAGTAAGTAGTTCCTGAACATAATTAAACATTTTATTTAAAAAAAACAACTTACAAACCTTAAAATATGTGCATTAATAAGTAACAATATCACAAAATATGAAGTGGTGTTTGAAATAAATAAAGAATACTAATTTCATTTCTATAACAAACAATACAATTTACGTTAGCATGTAAGTCATTTATTCATAGAATATCTTCCTAATCTCCGAAGCTATTTCACCTAATTCAGTACTCTGGGAATTATCTAGAAGTATTACAGAATTGTTGTCTTTTTTTATAATTTGAATTAACGATCTGAATCCAAAGATCTGCCCTTCGTGGCCAAATAAAGTATATTTATTACCATTTTTTAGTGTTCTTTCCAATACAGCAAAACCATATCCATATCTAGAGAAATTAACCTCTAACATTTTATCTATACTTTCTTGGCTCAGAATTAAATAAGAATTAATTGAGTTTTGCCATTTTAATAAATCTTCAACTGTTGAATAAATAGCCCCGGCTGAAAATGCTCCTGAAGGATTAAAATATGGAGCTATTCTATACCTTTCATTTACTTTAATATAACCATACGCTTTATTCTTTAAGATTTCTCCATCTTTTAAAACACCAGAGTTATTCATTTGTAAAGGATTAAATATATATTCTTCCAAAGCTGTTGCATAAGATAAGCCTGTTACTTTTTCAATGATTACTCCAAGTACAAAGTAACCTGAGTTCGAGTACTTCAGTTGCGATCCTGGTTCAAACTCTAATTCTAAATCCCAAAAATTCTTGATAAAATCAAGTGGATCATTTTCTTTGTATATTAAACCCTTCATTTGTAGTAAGGAAAAATACTCAGGAATGCCTGATGTATGACTTAACAGATTGTGAATTGTAATTTTATTACCCTTATCTACTGGATACTCAGGGATATATTTAGAGATATTTTCTTCTAAAGACAATTTATTTTCTTCGACAAGTTTCATGATGAGAGTAGCCGTAAACTGTTTAGTGCAAGATCCTATTGCA
>CAYVEW010000056.1:5236-17254 GCA_964450375.1 uncultured Bacteroidales bacterium | reverse complement strand
GACAAGTTTCATGATGAGAGTAGCCGTAAACTGTTTAGTGCAAGATCCTATTGCATATTTCGTATCAGGACTATTTTTTATTTCCCATTCAAAATTTGAATATCCAAAACCATTTTTATAAATAGCTTTTCCATTTTCTGCAATTAATGCACTGCCATTAAACTTCCCATTTTCGAAATAATTGTTAATAACAGAATCAATTCTTTCCGTATTAATCTGAGCACATAAATAATTGAAGTTTAAGGATATTAATATGATTGTAGTTAAAAATGCTTTCATAATGAAATATTTTTTGGGTTTACATCTTAGAAAAGCAAGCACATTCAAGTATGACATATAATATAATCTTAAAAATATGCTTGTAATGAATAATAAATTCAATTAGGCTTTATCTTAATTAAACTCTTCCTTCTTTTTTAGAAGAATAAGTGCAATTATTCCTGCGCGAGCAACTAAAAAAACAAAAATTGCAAAAATTGGATTTATGAGTGCCATCTTTAATCCTTCGGCTAAAAGACTTAGAGTAAGTTCTCCGTGGGCTGACACATTGTCAAATGCGACGATCAATCCAATAGTGCGTCCATAAAATCCCCAGGCAATAGTAAACCAACTGAATGATTTAATGAGTTCAATCATTTTACTGCTGTTATCTTTTTTAATAACTCCATAAACAAATAAAGCTATAATAACAATCAACAAAATTAAAATTGGATAGGTAAAAGAAGGTCCACCTTCGTTAAACTTGTCAATAATTTGTTTCATCATAATAAATAAGTTTTAAATGAATACTAAATCAAATCTAAAAAGGATTTAGATTCACTAGTTTAAATTGAGATGGATAACTTGTTTAACTATGCTTTTAACAATTTTAAAGATACAAAATGAAAATGATTAAACAAGAATGTAAAATCAGGTACAAAACTGGTTATTTATCGCTAAAAAAATGCCTTTATAAAGATTTTATGTAATATTGTTATTGTGAAACTAATCCAAATCAATAAAATCCGACCAATACTTCTTCATATTGCTTTATGGATAGCTGTATGGTTTTTCTTTGTGTATTTTTATAGTTATAACTCCGTTGAAAAAGAATATGCTATTTGGTTTTCCAGCTTAATGCTTCCGCTAACAGCAGCAGTTACATACTTTGTAGTATATTTTCTAATCCCACGTTATTTGTTAAGCAAAAAATATTTCTTATTTGGACTATACAGTTTCTATACTTTTGTTGCTTCGTCTTATATAATAGTACTTATAATATATGGTTGCCTAATATTTCTATTGAGTTTTAATGTTTCGATTATGCCGCCCATGAGCAAAAATTTTGTTTTTGTGCTTATTCTTGTTTTTCTGGTAGTTGGCATGGTTAGTTTTATAAGTATTTTAAATCAGAATTTTAAAACCATCTCACGAAATAAAGAATTACAAACTAAAATTCTGAAAACTCAACTTCTACTTAAAGAACAGGAACTGCATTATTTAAAAATGCAGATACATCCGCATTTTTTATTTAATACCTTAAATACAATTTATGGATTTGCATTAAAACAGTCGAAACAAACACCAGAAATTATACTGATGTTATCAAATCTTTTGGATTATATCTTGTACCAGATTAATAAACCCAAAGTAAGTTTAAAAGAAGAAGTACTGCACATTAAAGAATATATAGAGCTAGAAAAAATTCGCTTTAAAGACACCTTAAAAATTTCATTCACTGCCAATGATTTTAATGATCAAATTCAGGTAGCACCTATGTTACTGATACCATTTATAGAAAACGCTTTTAAACATGGTAATTTAATTGATGGTTTTTTATCAATTGATATTCGTATCTTAGTTATAGAAAATCAGCTCAAATTCTCTATTGGCAATTCATTTTTAGATCAAAACGAACCATCTAAGAAACAAGGAATAGGTCTTGAGAATATTCGAAAAAGATTGGACCTTAATTATAAAGATAATTACCAGCTGGATATTAAAAAGGAGCATAACTGGTTTGCTGTTGATTTAAGAATATCTAATTTAAACAAACTTCAAAATGACTAAAGTTATTCAATGTATACTAGTAGATGATGAACCTATAGCACGGGAAATACTTGAAAGTCATTTATCTAAAATTGAATCTTTAAAAGTTGTGTGTAGCTGTAAATCGGCGTTAGAAGCTTTTAATGCAATCAACTCAAATAACATTGACTTGATCTTTCTGGATATTAATATGCCTGAGATTTCAGGATTGTCATTTGTCAAATCAATCAATAAAGATATTAAAATCATATTTACTACTGCTTACCGCGAATACGCGATTGAAGGTTTTGACCTACAGGCTGTTGATTATTTGTTAAAACCAATATCATTTAATCGTTTACTCCAGGCTATAAACAAATATACCAATGAGAATAGGGTTTTGGATCATAAGGAATCAAAACAAATTATTGAAGACCACAATGATTTCATTTTTGTACGTTCCGACCGAAAAATGATTAAAATTAACTTTACAGATATTCTCTTTATAGAAAGTTTAAGTGATTATATCAAAATCCATGTAAAAGATAAAACCATTATTACACGAGAAACCATTTCGAATATTGAAGCTAAATTACCACAGAAAGATTTTATGAGAACTCATCGCTCGTTTATTGTTTCCTTAGCCAATATTGAATCTTTTACCAACGAGTATATTGAGATAGGAATGAGTGAAATACCAATCAGCAGAAGCTACAAAGAGACTGTTTTAAAAAGATTAGAAAATAAGTAATCGTTGCAACTTAACTCGTGTATTTTATATTTAAAAACTATTTCTTTTTACTACGCATATTTTGTATTTTATCCCCCCTTTTCTGCGGCTTCTTATATTTCTTTCTTGTAAGACCTGCTTTGCCTCCGGAATTATTCTTTAAGTTTCTCTCACTTTTTTCATGAAATGAAGGGCCTCGGACTGCACTGGATAAATTGCGGCGATTCTTTTTTAAATCAATAAGCTGTGGGCGTTCTTCCTGAATTAGTTCATCTGATATTTCAACTTCTTTAGGGAAATCCACAATAGGAATTTTAAACGCCATTAGCTCTTCGATGGCCAATTTCCATTTTTCTTCCTTTTCAGTATAAAACAATATTGTTTTCCCTTTTTCTTCCGCTCTACCGGTTCGTCCAATTCTGTGCATATAATTTTCAGGGAAATGTGGAGTGTCGAAATTAATAACATGTGAGATTTTATCCAGGTCTAATCCACGAGCCATAACATCCGTTGATATTAATACACGATTTTTACCCTGGTCAAATTGCTGAATAGACCGGATTCTGTAGTTTTGTGTTTTATTAGAATGGATCACACAAGATTCTGACTTAATATTTTCCTGTAAAGTATCATACAATAAGTCAGCATTTTTTTTGGATGAGACAAAAACAAGCACTTTGCTAAACTCATCTTTATCTTTTAGTATATGTGTTAATAAATTAGCTTTTGTGTAAAAGTTGCGAACCTTATAACAGGATTGAGCTATATTATCTAAAGGTGTTCCACTCACAGCAATGGATATTTTAGCCGGGGCAATAAAGAAATCATCAATCAGCACATCAATTTCATCAGTCATAGTTGCCGAAAACATAATATTTTGCCTACGTTCTTTTAAAAGATCGAAAATATTTGTTAGTTGAGGGCGAAAACCAAGATCCAACATGATATCCACCTCATCGATTACTAATTTCTTGATGCCGTTTAACTGCAAAACTCCAGTTACGGCCAAATCGTACAAACGGCCGGGAGTTGCAACTAAAATATCGGTACCCTGAGCAACAGCCTGTTTCTGTGTATTTATATTTGTTCCGCCATATACACCTAATGCACGGATATTCATATACATGGTTAGTTTTTCAATAATCGTAACCAACTGCAAAACCAACTCGCGCGTAGGAACTAAAATTAAGATTCGTGGGTTTAGCTGTTTTGAAAACTTTAATTCGTTTAGCAAGGGAAGCAAATACGCCATTGTTTTACCTGTACCGGTTTGTGCAATACCAACCATATCTTTACCCGAACGGATTACCGGAAATGCTTTTTCCTGAATAGGAGTTGGCTTTACAAATCCAGACTCTGCAACTGCATTAAACAGTTGTTTCGACAAACTAAAATCTTCAAATGAATTCATGTAAAATTATTTTTTGCAAAGGTAATACTTATGATTAAATGTAATTGGAGAAAAATAAGATCTATAAAACCAACAAACCATTTTTTCTTAACATGTTTATTGGTTTTGAATACCAGAATAATTCAAAATTTTCAAATTGTTTTTCGAAATCTTCTTTGATTTGGGCAAAAGTCAGGACCTCTTTTTCATGAATAGCTAATTTATTCAATGTTTTCTGAAACCATTCGCCCTCTTCCCTATCCATCGTGATTTCTAAACCATTCAGATTTTTAAAAGAGAACAGTATCTTTTCGTAGCTTATTCCTTTTTTTGTTTTATTGAAATAGGATACAACCGGATCATCTCCTAACCAGATTATATGCGCAGAATCTTTTATAAAAAACAGATCTTCTTCTTCGAGACTTTTCTGAATATAATCTTCCGAAATACTGGTTTCTGGAATTGCAAATCCCATTTCTTTCGGGTCAAACCAATCTTGCACGGGTATGTCAAAAGCAAGTCGGTGCATGTAATTGTATAGAGATTTTTTTAAGCCAAAGCTAAACCGGCCGTGATCAATTCCCGTTTCATCTTTAAACTGAATATCGTTATGAGCAAATGAAATTTCTTTTATTTCAGGAATTATATTGTACAGATCAGGATTTTGTCCTACTCCACTATGTGCAGTAAGAGCAAACTGATGCCAAAATCCGGATTGGATAATACCCAGTTCAAACATTTGCCGAACCATTTCAAGGCTATCAACTGTTTCCTGGACCGTTTGAGTCGGGAATCCATACATTAGATATGCATGAACCATGATCCCGGCTTCGGTAAAATTGTTTGTAACTTGTGCTACCTGTTTAACCGAAACCCCTTTTTGTATTAGTTTTAGCAATCGATCCGAAGCAACTTCCAAACCACCCGAAACGGCTATACAACCTGATGCTTTTAATAAACGACAAAAATCCAGGGTAAAACTTTTTTCGAATCGAATGTTTGTCCACCAAGTAATGTTTAAATTTCTTTTAATGATTTCAATTGCCAGATCTTTCATCAATGTGGGAGGAGCAGCTTCATCAACAAAATGAAATTTATTTTCACCAGTTTGCTTCAATATCTGCTCAATTCTGTCTGCCAATAATTTTGCATCTATTGGCTCATAATCTTTTATATAACTCAAAGAAGTATCGCAAAAAGCACATTTGCCCCAATAACAACCATGTGCCATGGTTAGTTTATTCCAACGTCCATTATTCCACAAACTATGCATCGGGTTAGCTATTTCGATAACTGAAATATACTTATCGAGCAATAAATCAGAATAATCAGGAGTGCCTATGTCGTCGTGTTTATAATCTTTCCGGGTTGATTTATTATTAAATATTACCTTGCCATTTTCTCGCAAGAAAGTCCGTTTAAGTAAACTCTGATTTGATAGCAATAGTTCTATTGGCAACTCTCCATCATCGAGTGTTATGTAATCGAAAAAATCAAAAACACGTGAATCAGAAATAGATCTTAATTCGGTTGTTGGAAAACCACCGCCCATTATTGTTTTTATTTCGGGGTAATACTTTTTTATCCATTGAGCGTAACGAAAAGCACTATACAAATTACCCGGAAAAGGCACTGATATTCCAACGATTTGTGCTTGTGTTTCATTTAATTTATGATCGAGAAGTTTTAAGCCAACATCATCGATATAACTCGTATGTTTTTGCAGTTTTATGTAGAGCTCATCAAAACTATTTGCACTTCGACCTAAGCTTTCTGCATATCGGCTAAAACCAAAGTTCTCATCAACACATTCAACAATAAAATCCAATAAATCTTCCAGATATAAGGTGGCCAGATGTTTTGCTTTATCCTGACCACTTATTGTCACGAAAATATCTTTCATTTTACTAATCTGACCAAAGCGGAAAGCCCTTGGCAGGAAATTTTCACTGCAGATCTGTCGTGCAAGATTTTTATTCTTTCCCTGCAAGAAAGTAACAACATCAACAATTGTCTTAATATATTCTTCCTTTAGTTCATATATTTTTTTTGAATTCTCCGATATAATCTTGTTATTTTTATTTGCAATAAAAAATAAAGCTTTTAACCCGCTTTCTGAGAAAATTTCTAGTAATGTTTCTATTCCCAAATCGACTTGAAACGAACTAATATTTTTCGTATTCAGAAATCCTTTTAAATATGCCGTTGCCGGATAAGGTGTATTTAATTGCGTAAACGCAGGTGTTACAAGAAGAATTTCTTTCATGAATACCAGTTTAACTAACGCGAAGTTTTTGATTTACCATACCATTTTTTAGCTTTCTTATTTCCGGCAGTATCTGGTTTTGGCCTGGCATGGCCGGTTTTTCTATTTCTCTGCTGTTTTGGAGGTATTTCAGCATGATGATCCATTAAAGGAAAATCATGATCATCTACTACAGGTATTTTTTTTGAAATCAATTTTTCAATATCCTTTAAATACTCCTTTTCGGTGGCATCACAAAACGAAATAGCCGTTCCTTTGGCTCCTGCTCTGCCCGTTCTTCCAATTCGATGAACATAGGTTTCAGAAATATTAGGAACTTCATAATTGATCACAAATTCCAGTTCATCAATATCAATTCCACGTGCAGCAATATCGGTTGCAACCAAAACCCGCGTTGTTTGTTCTTTAAAGTTATTTAAGGCTTTCTGACGCGCATTCTGCGATTTATCACCATGAATAGCTTCTGCCTTAATATTTTTCTTATTCAGCATTTTAGCAACCTTATCGGCGCCATACTTTGTTCTTGTAAAAACCAAAGCAGTTTTAATGTCTTTGTTTTTTAGGATATCAGCTAACAAATCATTTTTGTTTCCTTTATCAACAAAATAAACAGATTGTTTAATGATATCGACGGTTAAAGATTCCGGACTTACTGAAACTTTCTTTGGTTTATACAATATGGAGCCGGCTAACTTTACAATTGCCGGTGGCATGGTTGCCGAAAAGAAAAGGGATTGACGTTTCTTTGGAAGTACCTGAATCATTCTTTTTACATCGTGAATAAACCCCATATCAAGCATGCGGTCAGCCTCATCCAACACAAAAATCTCCACATCGCGCAAAGTAATGAATCCTTGATTCATCAAGTCTAACAGACGCCCCGGTGTTGCAACCACAATATCTACACCACCTTGCAACGAAGATGTTTGCTTATTTTGATTTACACCACCAAAAATCACTGTGCAGTTTAATCCGGTGTGTCGGCCATAGGCTTTAAAACTTTCTCCGATCTGTATTGCCAGCTCCCGTGTTGGAGTAACGATTAAGCTTCTTATTTTTCTTTTCTTAACATAGCTTTTATCTGCACTTAATAATTGCAAAATAGGAATAGCAAATGCAGCTGTTTTTCCAGTTCCGGTTTGTGCGCATCCTAGCAAGTCTGTGCCTTGTAATATAATTGGGATCGATTGTTCTTGTATGGGTGTTGGAATGGTATAACCTTCTTCTTTAATAGCCTCTAAAATGGGCTCAATAATGTTTAATGATTTAAATGGCATAAATAATTTTGTATGTAGTAGTATTAAATTTTGTTCTTTTACTCGCTTCGCTTAGTTCGACAAGTTTACAAGCTTTTGTCTTTGGGGTGAAAGTTCTAATGCAGTAAATTGTTGATAATGATTTTAGGCAAAGGTAGTTCTTTATTTTTAGTTATTTTTGTTAAACTTGAAATCATTTTATAAGTCAAAGTCAAAACAAAAATAAAATACTATGAAAAAACTATCCCTAATCCTATTACTTGCTTTTGTTGTGCAAATTGCTTTTGCACAACAATCTGTGGATTTAAAGAAATGGATGTTCACCCATCCGCAACAAATTAACCTACCGGCTTTTGCCGATGTTGAAGATATTGATGGAAATAGCTTTGAAGCATCGAATCTGATAAATACAACACGTATCGATGAGGAATCTTTTAGTTGGAATAGCAAAGACTTAAGTGAAGACAGCATTCTTTTTACACAATTGAATGAAAATAATTTATTCGTGCTTAAAACTTACCTATCCGTTGACCGGTGGACAAAAGGAACACTGGATCTAACGCTAAACTCCTACTACGAAGTGTTTGTTGATGGTAAATCAGTTAAATCAAAAACAAAAGCTGATTTAAACAGCAACAAAATAAATCTTGAACTCAATTTAGGAAATCATGAAATTATAATCAAAGCAATTTCATCAGACGAAAATATTAAACTGACAGCTCAGTTTGAATGCAACGACGATTTTATTGATTGTAATGCAAGCGCCAGCTTAAATCCAAACCGCTATTTTACCATTCATGATGTGTTGGAAGGCAATAATGTGAGTTCTGCTTACATATCTCCATCAGGAAAATATGTTTTAATCAATTACGCTGAAGTTGTTCAGGGAAGCGGTAAGAGCAAAAAATATACAGAGATTTATGATCTTGAAAAAGAAGAAAACATCTTTGTATTAAGAAATAAAGATATCTCGAATATAAGCTGGTTACCTAAAACAGACCGTCTGAGCTACTCTGCGGATTTCGAAGGAAAATCAGAAATTTTTGTTTACGATATAGTAAGTGGAAAAGAAAAATCAATCGTTGATGGAATAGAGAATTTGGCCGGATACACCTGGGCTCCTACCGAAAATTTCATAATTTATGCTGATTATATCACAGCCAAAAAACCCGGCGATTTAAAAAGAGTTTTTGGGGCTGATGATCGTTTACCCTATTTCAGAAACCGGTCGTTTTTACACAAAATAGATGTTAAAACAGGAACCATAACCAAACTTACATCGGGAAATCTTTCGTCAGGCTTACATGATATTAGCCCGGATGGTTCCAAAATATTATTCTCAACAACACGAAGAGATTATACCGAAGTTCCATTTAGCAAACAAAACCTGTACGAAATGGACATAAAGACTTTCAAACTAAAAACTATTTGGGAAGATAAACTTTATGATGGTTATTGCCAGTACTCACCCGACGGAACAAAGCTTTTGGTGCAAGGCGGGCCCGAATGCTTTGGAGAACTGGGTGTAAATGTTAGCGAAGGAAGAATCCCAAACAGCTACGATTCGCAATTATATATTTACGATTTAGCCACGAATCAGGTTGAGCCAATTACAAAAAATTTCGACCCGGCTGTAAGTTCTGCCTATTGGGTAAACGAAAAAGAAATCTACTTATCGGTAAGTGAAAAAGATTATGAACGTCTTTATCAATACGAACTAAAAACAAAAAGCTTTCACAAAATCAATCTGGCGGTTGATGTTTTAAGCAGAATTGATATTGCCAAGAATAAGCCAGTTGCTGTTTATACCGGAACAAGCATATCTACACCCAAAAAGCTGTACGCACTTGATCTTAAGAAAGGAACAAATAAAATCATAGAATTTCCGGAAAAAGAACGTTTTCAAGATATTCAGTTTGGAAAAACAGAAGACTGGAATTTTGTAAATAAAAATGGTACAACCATCTACGGACGAGTTTATTATCCGCCTTTCTACGACGAAACAAAAAAATATCCTGTAATTGTAAATTATTATGGTGGCACATCGCCTATCGAAAGATCGTTTGGCGGACGTTATCCTATTAATAACTGGGCTGCCAATGGATACATTGTTTACGTTTTACAACCTAGTGGGGCAACTGGTTTTGGCCAGGATTTCTCGGCTCTTCATGTAAACGGTTGGGGATTCGATGCCATTGATGATATTATTTTGGGTACGAAAGAATTTTTGGCAACACATTCAAGTGCAGATGCAGAGAATGTAGGTTGTATTGGTGCGTCTTATGGCGGCTATACAACTATGTTAATTCAAACTCGCACAAATATTTTCAAAACAGCCATTTCGCACGCCGGTATCAGTTCCATTACAAGTTACTGGGGAGAAGGTTACTGGGGGTACTCATACAATACAGGAGCTGCAAAATTCAGCTACCCATGGAACAGAAAAGATATTTTTGTTGAAAATAGTCCGATATATCATGCAGATAAATTCCAAAACTCAATTCTTTTATTACACGGAACTGATGACACCAATGTTCCGGTAGGTGAAAGTTTACAATACTATGCTGCATTAAACCTGTTGGGTAAAGATGTTGAAATGGTATTGGTTGATGGCCAGGATCATCATATTTTAGATTACAAAAAACGAATTCAGTGGCATTACACCATCATTTCGTGGTTTGATAAAAAATTAAAAGATCAACCAGAACAATGGAATGAGTTATATCCTGAAAAGAATTTGTAAAAAATATTCGTAGTAAAAACTAACCCTGTCAGAGTTTAAAACTCTGACAGGGTTATGTTTTATTATTTAAACTTCTTTTCAACCAATACACTTGCAATAAACCATAATACTAATGAAAATAGATAAATAAGTATCCCGTAAATTGTACAAATCATTGTAACTCTTATTCCTCCATAAACCAGAGCCGGGACAACTTCTTCTCCATTTTTTATTGCTCCTTCTATTGCTGAAAACATAGCAGAAAATCCAACCATCTGACCCAAAATTCCGGTTATCAGGGCCAGTAGCCCCAAAGATTTTCCATAAGCAAACAAGCGTAATAATTTTTCTTGGTTTATTTTTTTCGAATGATAACTAATCATAAAATGATAAATAAACCAGGCAGTCGTAATAATTAATAAGATTGTTAGTACACTCATAAACTGAGGGCCTCCTTGATAAAATAAACTTTTCATAATAATGATTTTTTAGAATTAATACTTCTGCCAAATTAGTTGAGATACGGAAATTCATCAAGGTCGAATCCATTTCTAACTATGTTGTTTGTCGACTCACACTTGTAATTTTAATATCTTTACCGAAATTAGCCCTAAAAAATTGAAAAGAATGCATAAAAAATCAAAAAATCCGTATTATCATATCGCTTATTGGATTCTTGTTATCCTCGTTTTAACATTAGTATTTGGATTTTCGTGGGGTAATAGTACAGCAGCTTTTTTCTTCGTTTGTATGCTATTGCCTATTGTATTAGGAACATCCTATTTTTTTAACTATGTACTTGTGCCTAAATTTTATCTAAAAAAAAGGTATGCACGATTTGCATTTTATACATTTTGTACGGCTGTTGTTTCAGTATATCTTGAAATGATAATTCTAGTTTTTTCATATGTTTACCTGGTAAACTTAGATTTTCAAAAACTGAGTCCCAATGCTACTCAAATTGGCTTGTTAGCTGCAGTATTATATTTATTGGTATTTATAGGATCTTTTATTTTAATGATGCATCAGATAGCAGAAAATCGACAAGTAATTCAGCAATTATTAGAAGAAAAGGACAAAATGAAGAAATCGTTCCTTGAAATAATGTCTAATAGGAAAATTGCAAAAATACCATACGATGATATTGTATATATAGAAAGTTTATCGGATTATATTAAGGTAGTTACTGTAAATGAACAGATTGTAAGCAAGGAAAAAATCAGCAATTTGGATTCCAGATTACCGGATATTTTTTTAAGAATTCATCGTTCATTTATCATAAACACAGAGCGATTAAAAAGTGTTTCCTACGATGAAGTCAAGGTGGATGATGTGGTTTTAACAATTGGGCGTAGTTATAGAAAAGCGGTTAAAGAATCTTTAAAAAAAAATTAGAAAAAGAATGAGTTCGTCCAATAAGTTAACTTTTTGCCACAAAGTCACAAAATCACAAAGCAAACACGAAATGCAAATCACTATCTATTAATTCTTTGTGTAACTTATAGTTTTGGTGTCTTTGTGGCGAATTTTATATTTATTGAACTTTTGGACAGCCTTGTTATTGTGGTTTTGTGCTAAGTTCAGTTAAACCTATTAATCGATCAGTTCCCAACCGAAAATCATGATAATAAACCAAAACTAAATACT
>CAYVEW010000056.1:0-5136 GCA_964450375.1 uncultured Bacteroidales bacterium | reverse complement strand
ATTAATCGATCAGTTCCCAACCGAAAATCATGATAATAAACCAAAACTAAATACTGATTCTCGGTTACGGCATGATTTCCCTCGATATAAGTATAATCGGGCTTGCCATTTTCTACCAGCACATATTGGTAATTGTAATATCCTTGTTTTAAAAACAAACGCCCTTCATATACCATTTGCTCGTAATTGTAGCGCATTTTGTTTTCTTCGGTAAAATTATAGTTGCTTAAACCACCCCACACGTAAATATCTGCTTGCTGCATGGGAGCTTTTACACGTAGCGTAAAATACACATACACATAATCGGCTTCGGTTTCGGGAAACTGTCCCGGATTTACATCAATTCTGAACTGTCCGTTTATATCGGGTTTGTACAAATAATCGTCAAACGTACGATCTTTATTTTCGGCTATCTGAAAATGATATCGGTTATCTACAAAACTAATATTCACAATATTTTCGGAGTAATGATGAATATTTTTCGTATTAAAATGATGAAACTCATTACCCCCCGGAAATTTTAATTTGGTGTAGTTGTTGTAAGTGTATTCATTATCCCTGATATAATCTGGCCGATCCATGGTAATTGTCGAATTCCAGTCTCTGTTTTTTAAAACCTGCAATTGTATGTTCTGATCTAAATCATAAATCTCACTCTCAAAATAATTTACAATCACTTCCAACTCCTGATCCTTGTTAAAATAAGATGTCTGATTCATATTTCTGAAGTCCACTTTGATATCAGTTTTTCGCTCAGCCACCATAAATCTTTTGGTAAAATAAACTTCATCGGGTTCCATTCCGTTATATACTTTTAATATATAATTCCCCGAAATGCTTGGCTTCATATATTCATTGGGGATCTCAAGCTTATAATGCAAATAATTTACATTGGTATTAAACGATGATTGATAATCGCTGATTCGGTCTTCGAAATAGCCTTCGATGTATTCGCTTGGTCCTAAATCCGATGGAGTCCAGTCCGCATTGCAATGAATAATGGTATAGTAATAATCTTTCGAGTCGGTGGTTAAATCATCGAAACTAAGTTTTAAACTTCTTGAACTATTTAAATCCCAAACCGGTAGCGATAAATCATCATCACCAGCATACATTAATACGGTTTTTATATTAGAAGTATATATTTTATCCTTTAAGATGTTCTGACTAAAACTATAATTTATACTCAATAAAAATAACCCAACTAAAACTAATTTCTTCATAAGATACTGTCATTTTAAGCAAAGGTAAAAATATATTATTTAACGATTTAAATTATTTCTTAGTACAAAAATTCCATTTCAATTCAAACCTTTTCGTATTTTTAGTAATCCAAATTTTAATTAAACCTTAAATAACCTACAATGAAAAAACTAATTCCCTTTCTAATCACTCTTTTTTTAGTACAATTAAGCTGCTTTGCAGGCCCTTACGAGCTGATTAAAAAAGCAGGTACATCTAAAGATTACCCACATGCCAATTATTTGGTTGTGCTGGACGAAACCCTGGTTGATGTTCAGGAAACAGGACTAAGCTACAACAACATTCACAAAATTTATAAGGTTTTAACCGTTGAAGGAGCAAAAAGGCTAAATCACCTAACATTCGATTACGATCCACTTTCTGCTTTTATTGAGATAAAAGAAGTGAAGATTTACCGAAAAAATGGTGCGGTTGAAATTCTTGGTAAGGATAAGATTTACGATTATCCTGCACCTGCAAGGGCAATTTATTGGGGAGCACGCCAGAAGATGGTTGATCTGGGCAGATTAGAGCCCGGTGATGGAATTGAAGTTTCACTGTTTAAAAAAGGATTTACCTATGCCTTATTATATGATGATAATCAACCTGATGATTCAAGATACATTCCTCCTATGCGAGGCCAGTTTTATGATATTATTGAATACTGGTACAGCCAGCCCGTATTAAAAAAAGTATACGAAGTAAAAGTACCCAATAAAAAAGAGCTTCATTATAAATTTTTCCACGGCGAAGCTGATATTTACACTCAAAACCTGGGTGAAAAAACTCTTTATCGATTTACAAAAGAAAAAATGATGCCTCCAAAGCGCGAACCCGGAATGGTGGCATTTTCTGATGTGGCCCCCAAATTACTTTTAACAACAACCGCCGATTGGGAAGATAAATCCATGTGGTTCTACAATGTAAATGAAGATTTTGGAAGTTTTGAATCAACACCTGAGATTGATAAAAAAGTAGCTGAAATACTTGAAGGGGCAAAAGACGAAATGGACAGTATTTCGCGCCTGAACCATTGGGTTGCCGATAATATCAGGTATTCGGGCATTTCGATGGGCGAAGGCGAAGGATATACTTTGCATACAGGCGATATGACTTTTACCGACCGCTGTGGTGTGTGTAAAGATAAAGCAGGAATGTTAATAACCATGTTACGTGCTGCCGGCTTTAAGTCGTATGCCGCAATGACCATGGCTGGATCAAGAATTGAAGATATACCTGCCGACCAGTTTAACCACAGTGTTACTGTTGTGCAACGCAGCAATGGCGAATATATGTTGCTCGACCCAACATGGGTTCCTTTTGTACGCGAAGAATGGTCGAGTGCCGAACAACAACAAAACTACCTGATGGGATTACCCGATGGTGCCGACCTTATGATTACGGATATTTCTGCGCCGGAAAATCACCCCTTAAAAATTACCGGAACAAGCACACTGTTGGATAACGGAACCCTGGAAGGCAGCATTGAAGTTACTGCCGACGGCCAATCCGATGCATCCTTACGTGGTATGTTTACACGCGATTTAAAAGCCAACTGGAATAAAGCACTGGAATACGAACTCCGAAGCATTTCAGAAGACATTGAGATTGTAGAAATGAATTTTAGCGATCCGTATGGCCACATGGAAGGGCCCATAAAAATAAGCTTCAAATACCGGATTCCGGATTATGCGATCATCACTGAAAAAGAGATTATTTTTACACCTGTAATTGCATCGAATATTTTTAAACGCGCACAAGCCCATTTATACACCAACACCACTGCAGAAAAGAAAGAATTCCCATTTCGCGACCGATGCAGCCGAATGGTAGAACTAAACGAAACCATTACATTACCGGCATTTAAAGATGCAGTTTATCTTACAACACAGGAAGATATAGAAGGCACAGCCGCAGCTTTTACCGGCAAATATGTACTGGAAAATAATCAGCTGGTATTTTCGGAAAAAGTTGTCATCAAAAAACGCATTTTCGAAGCTGATGAGTGGCCAAACTATAAATCAGTAGTTGAAGCACAGAAAAAATTTGCCGACGAAAAAGTTATTTTATCAAGATAAATCACTATAAAATTAAAAGACTATGAAAATTCGAAATATAATCATCATACTTAGCATTGTTTTATTTGCTGCAGCATGCCAGAAAAGTGCAAGCGACCAGCAAAACGATGCAGTATTTAAATCAATCAAAAAAACTTTTGAATTAAATACCGATGGATCTGTTGTTTATAAATATCAGCACAAGCTAAAATATATTACACACTTATCGTTTAACCGTTTGTATGGTGAAACATTTATTATTTACAATCCACAGTATCAAGAAATAAAATTTAATAAAGTAGAAACCACCATGGCGGATGGTAAAATAATTGTTGCCCCCGAAAATGCATTTAACGAAGTGCTACCGCGCTTTGCTGCTGGAGCACCTGCTTTTAATCATCTGCGCGAAATGGTTGTTACGCACACCGGCCTTGAGCTGGGTTGTACTGTTAATCTGGATTACGAAGTACATTCGAAAGCCGGATACCTGCCATTTTTAAATGAAAATATTGTGCTACAGGAGAACGTTCCGGTTGAAAATATGGAAATTGTGGTTAAGGTTCCTAAGAAAATAGAAATCAACAATAAGCCCCAGATTATGGAACTCAATCATAAATTATTGAATCTGAATGGCGACCTGAAAACAAAACAGGAAGATGGATTTACCGTTTACACCTGGACATTTAAAGACCTGAAAGCAGCTTCGCGAGAATCGAATCAGCCACATGATGGAGCTTATTTGCCACGGCTTATTTTTAGCAATAGTACCATGCCGCATGCTTTAAACCATATTACCGAAAATGCCGATATAACTTTAAATAATGAAATAAAAAGTTTTGTAACCAAACGCATTTCTGGTAAAAAGAAAGGTATGCAAATTATTCGCGAATTGCAGACTTTGGTTCACAATGAAATAAACTCATTTAATATTCCATTGGAATATACAGCATACACCACAAGGCCATTAACGGAAGTGTGGGAATCGAACGGAGCTACTGATTTAGAAAAATCCTTATTGTTTAACGAATTACTAAAATCTTCGGGTATCGAAAGTAAACTGATCTATGCTATTCCTTCTGAGTACTTCGATGAAAAAACAGGCATTTTAAATAATGCAGGCCACTTTTATTCTTTAGTGAAAGCTGAAGGTGAAGATATGATTCTCTCAACCAACCCAGGACAAACAAACAACCTGGTATACGGACTTAAAGACTATGTTCTTTTAGACATGGATGCAAAAACCATCAATTTACCCGTTTCGTTAACCGAAATTGAACCTTCGGTAAAGGTAAGAGGCGATTTTGAATTAAGCGATAAAGGTGAATTAAAAGGTAAGGTTAATGTAAACGTAAACGGAGAAAAAAATCCGTATCTCAATTACCTGGCAGATGCCGAAAATGCAAAAGAAGTAGTTCAGTCGGTAATTGTTCCGAATGCGATTAAAGATTATAGTGTTACACGCTTCGACAATACAGGAAGCGAAGTACAAGCTGAAATTGAGCAAAAAGAAATATGGAAAAATCAAGGCGATTATTACTTTTTGACATTGCCCGAATCAAGTTATGGAATTAAAGCTGAACATTTAAATGTTTTAATACAAGAAAGACAAACGCCGCTTCAACTTTCGCAAACCATTAATGAAGACTATCAATTTATCGTTAAATTGCAAGAAGGATTTGAACTCACCAGTTCGGTTAATCAGGAACTTAACAATGAACTTGGAAGTGTTTCTGTGGATATTAAAGCAAACAACGGTCAACTGCAAATTAAGAAATCCTTAAAAATCAATAAAGCTGTTATATGCCCTGCAGAATACAGCCAGTTTAAAAATTTAATG
>CAYVEW010000055.1:0-21534 GCA_964450375.1 uncultured Bacteroidales bacterium | reverse complement strand
AGCATATTCACGAATATTTATTCAGTAATTGCCGTTTTAACAACACTGGCATTGCCGGTTCGTGATGGAACCATTATAGCAGTAATGTGTCTAGTTTCGCATGGTTTTATAATCGAAACAGCAGTATTAAAAAAAACGGGTTCATCACCCATTCGAATGATTTTTCTTCGTTTATCTTTTAGTTTTTTAATAGGTTGGATGCTGAATATAATTATGCCAGGGAGTGCTGTTTCACATACAACTATGATCGAAAATAATCAGCTTATATTTTCTGATGTATTGATTAACTGGCTTTATCTTATTGGTAAAACTGTACTTAAGATATTGATATTGATCAATCTATTGCTGATATTGCAAAAAGTACTCGATGAATTTGGTGTGATCAAATGGCTCGAGAAACCTTTAAAACCATTAATGTTCTTATTTGGATTACCCAAACAAACTTCCTTTTCATGGGTTGTGGCAAATACGCTTGGCTTAGCATATGGTTCTGCCGTAATGATTAACCAGGTTAAAGAAGGGAAGATGAGTAAAAAACAAGCTGATTTGTTAAATCATCATATCTCACTTTCGCATTCGCAACTCGAAGATCCCTTGCTATTTTTAACTTTGGGATATGGCTTGTTATGGTTAATTGTTCCGCGTGTTATCATAGCCATTGTTGCTGTTTGGATTCGAAGAATCGAACTTTATTTTAGAAAGTAAGCATATTTCGAATAAAGGAAGGTAATTATTAATATTATTTATACAGAAAGATTATTTTTGTTTAAAAGATTAACATTATAGTATGGAATTAATTTCAGCGAAGGATATATCGAAAGTAATCAATCTGGATAAGTTTGGGGGAGAAGTGATCGCCAAATTATTGATGCAAGTTTTAAAGTTTAATAAGGTTAATACATTGTATTCTAAAACTCGCGATAAGAGTGGTATTGAATTTATAAACTCGATTATTGATGAGCTTGAGTTCGAATATGATGTAAAAGAAGATGATATTAAAAGAATTCCAATTAATGGACCATTTATTGTGGTTGCAAACCATCCTTTTGGTGGAGTAGATGCCTTAATTTTAGTTAAAATATTTGCTGAGTTACGACCAGATTTTAAAGCTATGGGTAATTTTTTATTAACTAAAATTGATACACTAAAAGATGTTATTTTCCCTGTTAATCCGTTCGAAGACAGAAGAGAGATAAAATCCAGTTTTGGAGGTATAAAAAAATCCTTATTGCATTTGGAGCAAGGTAATTCGTTGGGCATTTTTCCGGCTGGAGAAGTTTCTTCGTACCAACCAGAATCTGGAATAATACAGGATCGAGAGTGGCAGCCGTCTATTTTAAAATTTATTAAAACAGCAAAGGTACCCATTGTACCCGTATATTTTCATGGCACAAACAGCAGGCTGTTTCATTTATTGGGAAAAATACATCCGGTATTAAAAACCGCGAAACTACCATCGGAACTATTTAATAAAAAAAATAAAAAAATAAAAATACGTATCGGAAATCCAATATCTGTTAAAGAACAAGATGAATTTACTGATATTGCTCACTTTGGTAGATACTTACGTGCAAGAACCTACGCTTTGGGTACCGCATTAGAGGTAAAAAGATTCTATATTCCATCCTTTCAACCCAAGATTAAGAAAGTTGAACCCATTGTAGAACCTGTTGATCGGAAAGCATTAACAAATGAAATCAATTGTTTAAAAGAGAAATACACTTTATTTACCAATAAGAATTTTGTGGTATTATGTGCCCCATCAACTGAGATGCCAAATGCCCTTTATGAAATAGGGCGTTTGCGTGAGATTACTTTCCGCGATGTGGGCGAAGGTACGAACCGCAGTATGGACATTGATGAGTATGATTTTTATTATCATCAGCTAATTATTTGGGATGAAGATGAAAACAAAATTGTTGGAGCCTATCGTTTAGGTAAGGGCAAAGATATATTAGCTCAGTATGGAATTAACGGATTTTACATTACATCTTTATTTAAAATTCAGAAATCATTTACCAACTATTTAAATGAATCAATCGAGCTGGGAAGATCATTTATTGTTAAAGAATATCAACGAAAACCATTACCCTTATTTCTTTTGTGGAAAGGCTTGTTATTTTTTATACTTAAAAATACAGATTACAGATACTTAATTGGCCCGGTAAGTATTAGTAACGATTTTTCGAAGTTTTCAAAATCATTAATTGTTGAATTCATAAAAAAATACCATTATAATAACGAACTGGCTAAATTTATTAAACCCCGAAAGAAATTTGTAGTTAAACCGGATAAATTTGTTGACAGAGAGTTATTTATTGAAGCTGAAAATGGCGATGTTTCAAAACTTGATAAGCTTATATTTGATATCGAATCAACATATAAATTCCCCATATTACTTAAAAAATATCTTCAGTTAAATTCCAAAATTATCGGGTTTAATATTGATCCAAAATTTAACAATGCTCTGGATGGTTTATTAATGCTGGACATATTGGATGTTCCACAAACATTTATTAAAGCCTTATCCAAAGAATTAAATGATGAATCAATCCTGGAAAGGTTTAATTTACAATCTTCGGTACTGGATATTAATAAGTAACCTGAATAGTTTAGTCAAAATCTGCGATAAATTCACGGGCAGTTTTTATTTCTGCATAGGTTTTATTTAATGTGTTTAAGGTAGAGAAATGAACATCTTTTGCAGAAACTATTATCTCGCCATATTGCAAATCGCGTGTAGTACAGGCATCTTCAATTACCGTGCAGTTAAACCCGTAATCACTTGCAGCTCTGGTTGCAGCTTCCAGGCACATATGTGTTTGCATTCCACATAATACTAAATTCTTAATTTGATGTTCTTGCAGAAATTCATGTAATTCAGTATCTACAAATGCATTAGCCTTATTTTTTGTTATTACTTTTTCATCATCAAAGGGTTTAACCAACTCGTGGATTGCAGCACCTGAGCTTGCATTGTGTTTAATGTGAATAATCAGCATATTTTGTTCTCGGAAGGTATTTAAAACCAATTGAGCATTTTTTGCTGCTTTTTCGGGTTCGTTTAAGGGTAACATGCCTCCCGGAAAATAGAAATCCTGAATATCAATTATTAATAAGGCTGTATTTACCTTTTCTTCATTTGTATTTTGGCTATGAACCGGGAATGCAAAAAGTAAAGCAATACCGATTAGTGCAATAAAAATGATTCGTTTCATAGTTTCTTTAGTGTATTTGGTGTAATTAATTGTGCAAATTAATAAAATACCAGTTTATTACAAACGAATAAATTTTTTAATTTCTGATATAACCATTTTATTGCTTACAGAATCTTTTAAAACCATTCGATGGTCGGCATTTTTTATTATTGCAATATGCTTATCTACCGACGGGCTCAATTCATATAATTTATAACTCATTGCCGGAGGTATAAAGTCATCAGCATCTCCGTGTATAAATAAAATCGGCTTGTTTGTTTTTTCGATAAGGGCCAGATTATTTAATCGGTAAATCGATTCTTCTATTTCTAATTTCAAAAAAGGGCGAACTATTCCAGGCAAAGCTTCTTTTAACAGATAATCCTGCAACTCTTCAATAGAAGTAAAGCTCGACATAATAATTGCCTGATCTATTACCTCGTGGTTAACAATGTTTAAGGCAACAAATCCACCCAACGAATATCCTAAAATAATTGTAGGTATATTCTTGTTCTTATTTTTTTTCTGAAAATAATCAATGGCCATTTTTCCGTCGTTTATAATGCCATCAACACTGGGTGTACCATCACTTAAACCGTAGCCACTGTAATTGAAAGTAAAAATATTTAAATCAAACTGATTTCCTAATTCATTAAAAAAAGGCACAGCAGACCGAACATTGGTTCCATTGCCAGATAAATAGATTAAATTAAACTGCGCGTTGGGTTCTGTAATTAACCAAGTTTCAAGCATTGTCGTATCTGAATTTGCAATATAATTTCGCTCAAAGATCAAATCACTATTCAATTCAAATTCTTTTACCGGATTAAACAATTCATTCTGAGTAATTTTCTGATTAATACAACTTTGAGTGATTAACAGTATTAAAAAGGGTATTAATATCTTTTTCATACGATGCATTGTTTATTTTGTTAATTTAATTCTTAAACAAGCCATCGGTAAAAATGTTTGCTGTAATCATTGTTTTTTTATCTTTGAAGAAAAATAAAAATTAAGTTACTATGGAACTAATAAAATGGACCGACGAATACAGTGTAGGTATTACTGAAATAGATAATCAGCATAAAGGCCTGGTAATTATTATTAACGACTTGTTTGAACTCATGTCGGTAGGGAAAGCAAAAACAAAAATGAACGAGATTTTTGATCATTTAACCGATTATACCAAAAAGCATTTCTATACCGAAGAGTTGATGCTTGTAAAATATGCTTACAAAGGCCTTGACAAGCATAAGGAAGAACATAAAATGTTTATTGAAAAGTTAAACGGACTAAAATCTGAGCTTGAGAAAGGGGACATTACCATTTCTCTAAAGACACTTAACTTTCTAAAAGATTGGTTGTTAAATCATATTTTAATATCTGACAAAAAATATAGCACGCACATAAAAGAATTTACTAAGTAAATCGTATTTTAAACTTAAAATCGCGGAAAAAGACTTTTATATTATAGAATGTAAAGGTCTTTTTTTGTAACTTACCTTTTCATTTTCCCATCTAATATTTATTTTACATGCATCGATTTACAAACCGCTTTAAACTGCATTATCTGATCATACCCTTATTGTTGGCCATTCTAACTTACCTGTTTTCGGTTATTTTTTTCTTTATTCCGGATATGGAGCGAAATGCTGTAAATGAAAAAAAGGATAAAATAAGAGAACTTACACATGTTGTAATAAATATGATCGATTATTATGATAAACAAGTTCAGGATAGCATTCTTGCATTAGATGCGGCACAGAAAATAGTGATCGAAAATATTAAACAAATACGATATGGTGCCGAAAATAAAGATTATTTCTGGGTAAATGATTTTAGGCCTTATATGATAATGCATCCTTATCTGCCTGAATTAGACAGTACCGATTTGTCTGGCTTTCAGGATCCAGATGGAACCTATTTATTTAATGAAATGGTTGAATTAGCCATTCGGAATGGAGATGGATATATTACGTATAAATGGCAGCTAAAGGACGATACAACAAAAATAATTCCGAAATTATCTTACGTGAAAGCTTACAAACCCTGGAACTGGATTTTGGGAACAGGAGTTTACATTGATGATGTAAGAAATGAAATAAAAAGCACGAGGCAAAAGTTAATATTTGTTTCGATTATCATCACCTTTATTGCCTTAATGCTTTATTTATATGTAATAAAAAGGGGACTGGGGAAAGAAAAACAACTAAAAGAAATAGAAACGAAATATAAAAAGATATTTGAAGAAGCCAATGATGCCATTTTGTTATTAAAAGATAATCAGTTTATAGATTGCAATTCGAAGGCATTGACAATGTTTAAATGTGAGCGTAAAGAAATAATCGGTAAAAGTGTAGCCGATTTTTCGCCGGAATATCAGGATAAAGATATTTTATCGATAACCGAGGCAGAAAAGATCATTGAACAATGTAAAAAAGGAAAATCACAGTTTTTTGAGTGGGTACATCAAAAAGCAGATAAAACGAACTTTATTGCGGAGGTTAGTTTATCAAATATAGAAATTGGTGATAATAATTTAATTATTTCATTTATAAGAGATATTACCAAAAGAAAAAAAAGTGAAAAAGATTTGATACAGGCAATGGAAAAAGCCGAGGCTTCCGATAAATTAAAATCGGCATTTTTAGCAAATATGTCGCACGAGATCAGAACACCTATGAACGGAATTTTAGGTTTCGCTCAATTAATTCAGGACGGAATGGTTAGCAGTGATAAAAGAGCCGAATATCTTGAGATTATTGTGAATAAAGGAAAGCAATTAATGCAAATAATTAATGATATTATTGATATTTCCAAAATTGAATCGAATCAAATTGCAATAAACTATTCAGAATTTTCAATTAATCACTTAATCGATGAGTTGTATAATTTCTTTAGTCTGGAATATCGAAGTGTTGAATTAATTGTAGCAAAAGAACTTTCTGATGCAAATGATTACATAAAATCTGATTATAACCGATTGACACAAATATTAACCAACTTGTTGAGCAATGCTTTTAAGTTTACAGATAAAGGTTTTGTGGAATTAGGATATAAAATAAAACAAAAGGATATTTATTTTTATGTAAAAGATTCAGGTATTGGTGTAAAAAAGAAAGATCAAAAAATAATATTCGACCGCTTCAGGCAGTCCGACGATTCATCAACGCGTGTATATGGTGGCACGGGATTGGGATTATCCATATCAAAAGGATTGGTAAAATTATTAGGTGGTTGCATTGGTGTGGAATCCGACGGAGAAAATGGTTCCTTGTTTTATTTTACAGTTCCGCTGAATATGGTTAAACATTCCAAACAAGAAGTAATAGAAACAGAAACAGAGAAATTCGACTTTAGCAGCAAAACGATCTTAATTGTTGAAGATGACGATGCTAGTTATATGTATATGAACGAATTACTAAAGGAAACAAATGCAACGATAAATCATGTAAAAACAGGTTCTGCTGCGATTGAACTGATAAAAAAGGATTCCATTGATTTGGTGTTGATGGATATTCAGTTACCAGGAATAGATGGAAATAATGCAACACGAGAAATTCGTAAGTTTAATACTAAAATACCTATCATAGCACAAACGGCAAATGCAATGGCCGACGATAGGTTCAAATCCATTGATGCCGGTTGTAACGATTATATTGCAAAACCTATTAATGCAAATGAATTGTTAACTATTCTCAATCGGTATTTAATCTAATTTGTATATTTCTCGGGGTGTTGATACTCTTTTATTGTATCAATATTTAAAAATTTAGATAGCGCTTTAACACCAAAATAGAAAGGAATGGTATCAAGCAAAGCCGAAATCATTTTAAATATATAGTTCGATATAATTAACATCATAAGATAAGAGAAAACATGATGATGTTCTTGAATTTGAATTGCTTTTGTTCCGTAATAGGTTATTAGTACTACAGCTAATGAATCTATAAGCTGGCTGGTTAATGTCGATCCATTATTTCTTAACCACAAATGTTTTCCTTTGGTTAGTTTTTTAAGTAAATGAAAAACATGCACATCAACAAACTGAGCAGTTAAATAGGCAATCATAGAAGCAGCGGTTGCTCCAAAAGTTAACTCTCTGATTCTAAAAAAAGCAGTACTGTCAACAGAAGAGTCTTCTGGAAGAATACCGCCAATCCACATAATAAACAGTACCCACAAGTTTAATAGTAATCCTGCCCAAACAACCATATTGGCTCTTTTTTTGCCATAAAGTTCACTTATAAAATCGGTACACAGAAAGGTGATCGGATAGGGTAAAACACCAATAAAGACCATAAAGTGTATTCTGTCGCCATTAAAGTGAAAAGACAAATCAATTAACCTGGAAAGACCTAAAATATTTAACATGGCTAAAGAGCCAATAAACATACCTGCAAGTAATACAAATACAACTTCGCGTCGAATGGCATATTTATCTTTAAACGTGGAATTTGAGAACATAAATTGAAATTAGTTAACATAAAGATATATACATTTTAATTAATTAGCAATTAGTCATTTCTATAATCTAATTTAATTAATTGTTTAGTTAAATTATCTAAGCGCCTGAAACGTCTGCTGTATATGCAAAAAACAAACTTCGATGACACATTAATTAATTATTAACAAAATTATCTTAATATCTTATTACTCAGATTACATATATAAACAAAAACTTTTAGTATTTTTAATACGAAAAGTTCCGGTAAATCATCATTTAATATTGAATTAGTGATATTAAATTGATAAATTCACCAATATTTTGTTAATTAATGAGGAAAGATTTCTACACAGCACTGAATATCGAAAAGGCAGAAACCACAAGTGTGGTTCTTTTTCTTGTGCAATCTGTTTTTTTAGGGATATTTTACGGAGCTTTTGATGTAGGTGCTCATGCTTTGTTCCTAAGCGTTTATCCGGCGGCCATGATTCCGAAAGCATATGTTATTTCTGGTTTGGCCGGTATTGTGTTAACCAGTATCTATGCAAAAATCCAGAATAAGTTACCTTTCTCTAAATTGGCATGGATTAATCTGGTTTTTATATCGGTTGCAACTGCATTGCTAAGAATATTGTTTCAGTTTACCGAGAGCTCATGGCTCATATTTTTGATTTTTGTAATGATGGGACCGCTGAATATAATTGCTTTACTTGGTTTTTGGGGTGCAGCAGGCAGAATGTTTTCATTGCGTCAGGGGAAACGGTTATTTGGATTAATTGATAGTGGCCAAATATTTGGAGCTATTTTAAGTACATTTGCCATACCGGTTCTGATTGCATTCGGTTTTCAACAAAAAAACTTACTATTCCTAAGTTCGGTTAGTGTTGTGGGTGCTCTAATTATTCAAATAATTATTTCGTTTAAGTATAATCTAAATAAACAAATTACCAGGCTCGACGAAAAACCAAAAGGAATTAAAGAAATTTTTAAAAGCAGATATGTAATTTACATGTCTGTTTTTGTTGTGATGTCTATGCTGGCTGCATTCTTTATTCAGTATTCCTTTTTAACAGTAACCAAAGAGAATTACCCCGACCATAATGATTTAACAGAATTTCTGGGAGCATTTACAGGTAGTTTGCTATTATTTACATTTTTGTTTAAAACCTTTGTGTATAGTAAACTAATGAAAACCTATGGTTTAAAGTTTAGTATAATGGTTTCGTCGATTCTACTGTTACTTTTTACGGTTGTAGCATCGCTTATTGGTACTTTTAGTGGATACACTGCGGCAGCAAATAGCTTTATCTTTTTCTTTTTAATTATTGCACTGAGCCGATTGTTTTCTAAAGCATTAAAAGATGCAGTGGAAGTCCCTTCGTTTAAAATACTTTATCAATCCTTAAAAGAAGAAATCAGACACGATGTGCAGGCCTATGTTGATGGCACAATTAACGAAATAGCTGCATTGTCGGCGGGGCTTTTATTAGCTGCATTAGGATTATTCGAGTTCTTTACCTTAATTCATTTTTCATATTCACTTATTATCATATTATTTATTTGGTTTATCGTAGCCCGTAAATTGTATAGCGAATATCAAAGATCATTACAAAATTCTTTATCGAGTTATAAACCCGCAAAAGAAGAGAAGGAAAACTTATCGGAATATATTTACGATAAGATAGATCAAAGCAACGAACAAAACACTCAAATTATTTCGGGTCTGGAAATTGATTCGAATTTGCATCCTATCCGTTTTGAGAGTAGTATTCCAAGGCTTGTTAATTCAACTAATAAATACATACAAACATTTGCTCTGCATAAAATAATTGATCATAAAATAATTGAACATTACAATTTGCTGAACAATTATCAAGGTATATTTAATGTAAATGAAAAAGATCAGCATGTTTTAAATACGATCACACAAATTGACAAATCACCAGGAATCAATAAGTTAATCAGTTTGTCAAAATCGAAAAGTACAGATGATAAGATTATGGCTGCTGTTCTTATTGGCAGGTTTTACACCCCGGAATTATATGTTTATTTAAAAGCTTTAATTCGTGATTTAAACCTACAGGTAAAAATTACCGCAATAAAAATAGCAGCAGAAATACAAGAAGCTGATTTTTGTCCGATAATTATTGATTATATTGATACTCCCGAAGTATTTGCTTATGCATATGATGCTTTATTGCAATTTGGCGATAAGGCACTTTCGTATCTCGATCAGGTATTTTAT
Source organism: uncultured Bacteroidales bacterium (assembly GCA_964450375.1). Classification (GTDB taxonomy): domain Bacteria; phylum Bacteroidota; class Bacteroidia; order Bacteroidales; family UBA12077; genus UBA12077. The sequence goes on along the minus strand of CAYVEW010000055.1, from coordinate 11,645 downwards.
AAATCGGGGACAAGCCACAGAGTAAGTTTACGAGTGGTGAAAATGATGGGAGAAATTGGTGGCAATAAAGCCATTGAACTTCTGCTAACAAAACTTGATCATCCAAACGAAGAGATTTTGTATTTCGTGTTACTTGCACTGGAAAAATGTGGTTTTAATGCAAACGAAACCAATATGCATCAAATACATCAGATTATTGAGCGGCAAATTGGTGTTTTGGGCTGGAATATAGCGGCCAAAACAACATTGGAAGATTTTGATGATCTGGATTATTTAAAACAAGCAATTCAGGAAGAATTGGCATCGAACTACAACTTATTGTATTTACTGCTATCACTGGCATACGATTCAAAATCAATACAGCACGTGAAGGAAAACATTGAAAGCGGAACTACCGAAGGGATTGGATATGCATTAGAGCTTCTGGATTTGTTTATTTCCGAAGAGATTAAGCCAAAGCTGTTTCCGGTGGTTGAAGATATTCCCGATAGCGAAAAAGTAAGACAATTGCAGAATTTTTATGCACTCGAAATACTCGACCTAAATGAGTTATTGATCGACATAATTAACAGAGATATAAACTTTATAAATATTTGGACAAAAGCATGTGCTATTCATGCCATTATGCAATTGAACGATAAGTCGGTTCCGGATGATTTAATTGCCCACATATTTAATCCCATAGAGTTTTTACGCGAAAGCGCTACAGTTGCAGTTCATACAATCCAGAAAGATCTTTACTCGAACTTACGTGAACGTATTCAGGAAAATTATATCGATGAAATGGATCTTACCATTGAATCGGTCGAAGAAAGGAACAGCACATTTATTTTTGACAGAACCTTGTTTCTAAAATCGTTAACTTGTTTTCAGGCGGCTCAGGGCAGATACCTGTATCATCTGGCTTCCAAAATGAAAGAATTGAAATCTGCAGATTCCGATTATTCCAATCTGATTATTACTGATTTAATAAATAAAATTGTGCTGATTAAAGACGAAGCAGTTACCTTTCTTGTGGGGGACGATAAGGAGTTCACTTTAGATCCTGGTAATATGTACATAATGAGCGAACTAATTGATTCTAGCATACGAAATGTATCCATTAAAAATTTGAACGGCACCATATTTTACATCGAAAAAAATGAATTAATTTATGATATGTTTGATTATTATGACATTGAAAAATCACTAATTAAGTGGTTTTCATTAAAGGAGAGTTACGAAGAGTTTTCATCATAATAACAACACTTTAAACGATTTATATGATTATAAAACTATTAGGAAAAGTAAATGATTATTATATGCGTAAGACGACTATTTTTAAGCAACTAATATTAAATGTTGTTATCCCGGCAGTACTGGCATTGCTAATTCTGGGAGCGTTTAACTATAATCAAACAAAAACAAATTTGATTGATTCCATTGATACAAAAAACAAGATTATATCAGAAGAAATAATTCATATTATGGAATTTATGGAATTGTCGCTAGAAGTAGTTGAACAAGAGTTAAATCCCGTTATGGAATCAGTAAGTAACGATTTGGTGCACAAATATTTTAAGAATACAGATAATATTGAGTTTGCCGATTTGGATAAAATCAGAGCAGAGCTGGGAATGGATCCCGAAATGGAAGATATCTATATTATTAACAAGGAAGGTATTGTGGTTAATACCACATTCGAAAAAGACCTGGGGCTTAACTTGTTTAATTTTGGTGAGGATCATAAAGAGGTTATATTGAGTATTTTTGAAGAAGGGAAATTTGTTAATGAACGTTTTACCGTGGAATCAAGCACGAAACGTTTAAAAAAGTACACCTATCACCCAACGATTGATGGGAAATACATTATTGAATTGGGTATTTATTCGCACCGGACTGATGAAATTATCGATTTCTTTAAACAAACAGTAGGTAAAATTTCCAAGAGTCAACCGTCCATCATGGATGTGGATTTATTTATTAGTAAAGATCAACCGATTTCCTTAACAAAAGATATTGAACTTTCTGAAGATGAAATTCAATATATGAAAGAACGTTTTGTAAAACAAGATTCAACCCGAATACCTAAGAAAATCAGAAAACAAAAGCTTTATTATACCTATTTATTTATTCATCGGTCGAATACCGATTTATACAAAGGGGCTGTTGTGCGCATTATTTCCGACAGAACAAGGGAAGATATCTTATTACGAAACGAGCTGCTTAAGTTTGTGGCCATTTTCGGATTAACAATTATTGTGGTTATAATTTTGCTTTATCGAAAAACAAAAGTAATAACACATCCTATAAAAAAACTGGTTGAAAAAGTAAACAGGGTAACAAACGGACATTTAAACGAGAGAGCTGATGTTGTTGGTAACAACGAGATTACAACTCTGTCACAGAAGTTTAATTCCATGATTGAAGAACTGGAAAGTTACTACAATGAACTGGAACAAAAAGTAAAAGACCGAACCGCAGAAGTGGTGCGACAAAAAGAAGAAATTGAAATAAAAAACAAGCATATTACAGACAGCATTCGCTATGCAAAACGCATACAGAATGCTATTCTTCCTCCAGATTTATATGTGAAACAGTTACTGCCAAAATCGTTTATATTATACAAACCCAAAGACATTGTAAGTGGCGACTTTTACTGGATGACCAAAAAAAGCAATTTAATAATATATGCCGCAGTGGATTGTACCGGACACGGAGTGCCTGGTGCATTTATGTCGATCGTTGGTAATAATCAGTTGAATTATGCAGTTGATGTAAAAAAAGCAAGAAATGCAGCCACCATACTAAATTATCTAAACGAAGGGGTGGTGGAAACCCTGCGCGAAAAAGGAACCATTAATGTGAGTGGTGTAAAAGATGGAATGGACCTGGCTTTATGTATTATCGACTACAAAAACATGAAGCTCGAGTTTGCAGGAGCTAATAATCCATTGTGCCTTGTTCGCAACAACGAAATGATTCAGATTAAAGGCGACCGACAAGCAATAGGTGGAACGTTCGAAGATGATTTACCACAATTTACCAATCACGAAATCGACCTGCAAAAGGGAGATGTAATTTATACATTTTCCGATGGTTATCCCGATCAGTTTGGTGGGCACGATGGGCGTAAATTTATGCTAAAACGATTTAGAGAATTATTATTAAAAATACATAGTCATCCTATTGAGGAACAAGGCAGAATGCTCGACGAAATTCTGGAAGAATGGAGAGGGCGCGAAGAGCAGGTAGACGATATCCTTGTGATGGGAGTAAAAATTGAATAATCTATGTCAACTGAAAGTTTTAATGTTTTATTTCATGTACCCTATAATACCGAGCAAATAAACGATGCTGATATTACATGGCTGGATAACTTTCAGGCTATTTTGCGCATAAGTACTGAGCAAATATTAAAACAAGAGATTAACATCACAAATCCTTTTGGTAAAGAAAACAAAATTGTTAAAGATCCTAATGATTTTGATATTATTATACAGTTTATACTTCATGAAGATTACCAGATAGATAAATGCATTCAAAAGATTATTACAAAAACAGATCAGCTGCGAATACAATTAATATGTAAACCCAATATTAATATTTCGGGTTTAAATCAACTACATAATATTAAAACCTTCGATATCTTTGATCATTCAAGAAAAGGTGCTAACGATCTTATTATTAAAAATCTAAACAACGATATTTGGTTAAAAATAATTGACATCACTCAGGAGTTAAAGGCCCATCTGGTTCAACGAAAGAGAAAATCCGATAAAATAATTTTTATTGCAGAGACAAGTCTAGATCAGAAAAATAACAGACAGAGCCTGTTAAGAGAATTTACACATTTAGGGTTTAGGGTTGTTCCGGATACGGAATTGCCGAGTGATATGATGCAATTTACAGAACAAGCAAGCGATCTAATGAATGAAGCAGCTTTATCTGTGCACATTATTGGTAACGAATACGCACCTTTATTAGAAAATATTGATGTCTCGAAAGTGGAAATCCAGAATGATATTTTTAGTGAAGTTGCAGCATCAAACCGATTAATTAAAAGGTTTGTGTGGATTCCGCCTAATCTTAAACCTAAATCGGAAAAGCAAAAGCAATATATCGAAAGTTTTAAACGAAATATTGAACTGTTGGTAAATACAGAAATCGTGCAGGCACCCATTGAATTATTTAAATCGATTTTAAAAGAAAATCTGGATGTATCCGAAAATACAAACAATATTACTTTTGATAAGCAAGAACAGAAAGGAAAAACAGCGTACCTTATTCATAGTGATGATGCTGAAAATCGTGCAAAAGAAATAAAAACTATACTAAAGAAAAATAATATACAATTACTCGATAACAGTAATAGTACAAATAAAATAGAGCAAATTCAGCAGCATAAAAAGAATCTGGTTAAGTGCGATCTGGTATTTATTCTGTATTCGTCGGAAAACGAACAATGGCTTAACAGTAAACTAAATGATATTGTTAAATCACCGGGTTTCGGTAAAACCAAGGCATTTGATCTGAAAGTTTTATTATTGGATACCGATAAGAAACCAATGATTTTATCATCGTTAAAAGATTTGCAAGTGATTGATATAAAAAATAAAAATATTTCAGAACCGATAAGTTCTTTAATTGAAAAAAAATAATAGAATGGCAACTAATCAAATTAAAAATACCGACAATCTCATCAATCCTTTTCCGGGATTAAGGCCTTTTAAGGTCGAAGAGAGTCATTTGTTTTTTGGAAGAGAAGGTCAAAGTGAAGAAATTCTGAATAAGCTCTCTGAACAAAAGTTTGTTGCTGTTATAGGAGCTTCCGGCAGTGGAAAATCTTCTTTAATTTATTGTGGTTTAGTGCCTGCTTTATTTGGTGGTTTTGTTGGAGATTCAAAATCAAAATGGATAACCATTGCATCGCGGCCAGGCAATTCGCCAATAGATAACTTAGCTTCTGCAATTTTTGAAAATAGCTCCGATAAAAAATCAGATGAAGATGATGTTATTAAAAAGAAGGTGAAAGCTTCTGTTTTAAGAAGTAGCTCCAATGGATTAATTGAAGCCCTTGAACAAACTTATGATTTTAAGAAAAACAACATATTAATTATTATTGACCAGTTCGAAGAACTTTTCAGATATAAATCGAGTAAGAACGATCAATCAACATATAATGAATCGGAAGCATTTGTTAAACTGCTGGTTACGGCAAATAGATTAAAGGATTTACCGGTATATATTGTGCTAACCATGCGATCTGACTTTATTGGTGAATGCTCGCAATTTCATGAGTTAACCGAACTCATTAATGAGTCGAACTACCTGGTACCACAAATGACCCGTGATGATTTTAAGAAAGCAATTGAAGGGCCGGTTGCTGTGGGTGGTGCCGAAATAGACACACAATTGGTTCAACAGTTACTAAATGAAGTGGGCGATAATCCAGATCAGTTGCCGATCTTGCAGCATGCTTTAATGCGAACCTGGGAATATTGGACCGAGCATTCCGATACGGATCAAGCACTTAGTATTTCGGATTACGAAGCAATTGGTAAGATGGAAAAGGCTTTGTCAGAACATGCAAATGAAGCTTTTGATGAATTAAACGAAGATCAGAAATGGATTTGTGAAAGCATGTTTAAAACCATTACCGAGAAAGGAAACGATAATCGGGGAATACGTCACCCTACAAGCGTTGCCGATATTGCTTCTATTGCAAAAACATCGGTTGAGAATGTGATTAAAGTTACAGAACCTTTCCGCGCCGCCGGCAGATCATTTATAACACCTTCTTTTGAAGTTGAACTAAACGAAAGCAGTATTATCGATTTGTCGCACGAGAGTTTGATGCGAATATGGAATAAACTAAAAATATGGGTAGAAGAAGAGTGGAATGCTGTACAAATGTATTTGCGTTTGTCGGAAGCAGCAGAAATGTATCAGTTAGGCAAAACCGGTTTGTGGCGGCCACCAGATTTACAACTGGCATTAAACTGGCGCGAAAAGCAGAAGCCTACTTTAGCATGGGCGAAAAGATATAACCCGGCTTTTGAACGCTCAATGGTGTATCTGCAAACCAGTGATAAGGAATTTAAAGCAGAAGAAGAGAATAAAGTTAAGTTACAGAAACGCCAGTTACGAAGAACGAAAATATTTGCATTGGTGTTGGGTTCGGCTGCTATTATTGCCATGGGCTTAACAGTATACTCTCAAACACTGCGAACAAGGGCAGAGCGACAGGAGCGAATTGCCATGGAGCAAAAAATTGAAGCAGATAAACAGCGAAAAATTGCAGAAGATAATGAAAAAGAAGCAATTGCCAGCAAGGAAGAAGCTGACCGACAAAGAAAACTTGCAGTAGATAATGAACAGAGAGCAGTAAAAAGTGAGCAGCAAGCTGTTTATAGTGCAAAACTAGCCGAACAACAAACACAATTGGCATTGCGCAGAGAAAAAGAAGCCACCGAATCAAAAGCAGAAGCAGAGTTAAATGCCGAAGAAGCAAGAAGACAAACGGAAGCAGCCGAGAAAGCGCGACAAGAAGCCTATAGAAGGCGAATGCAGTCTATTGCACAAAGCATGTCGGTTAAATCGCAACAAGCCTTTGAAGATAATCAGCTAAAAGGATTAATTGCTTATCAGGCGTATTTATTCAATGAAACATACGAAGGGCCAAAACATAATCCGGATGTTTACCTGGGTTTGTATTATGCACTTAAAAGTTTAAAAGGCCAAACATATAATGCTTTAAACGGACACACCGGTTCAGTGCAGGACATTGCTTTTAAACCCGGATCAAACTACATGTATACAACCGGTGGTGATGGTAAAATCCTTAAATGGAATATTGATAATTTAGAAGAACCTTACAAAGTAATACGCGATAGTATAATCCCACACAGAGCCTTGGATATAACACCTGATAAAAAGTGGTTACTATGTGCAACCGACGAAAATTCCATTTTAGTTTATAATCTGGAAAAAGGGGATTTGTTTGAAAAGGAACTAACAGGACATACTTCTTATGTAACTGCTTTGACTGTAGCTCCTAATAGTGAATATTTTATTTCTGCCAGTGCTGATAAAACCATTCGAAAGTGGGATTTAAGATCGTTTGTTGGAGACGTTATAATTGAAAGCGAATCAAAAATAAATGCAATCAATATCTCTCCCGATTCTAAAAATATTGTTGTTGGAACTCAGGATGGAATTGTTTCGGTTTACAGTTTAAACGATTTGTCTAATCCAATGGTGCTGCCTTTCGATAATAAGAACTCCGTATCCGCACTGGAATATAATAAAGATGGGACCTGGCTTGTAACAGGAGATTCACAAGGTAGTATCAGAATTTGGGATGCTAAAACGTATAAGGAAATAGAAACTTTGCCTGGTCATCGCGCCAGAATATACGATCTGGAATTTAACCCTGATAATAATCTTTTGGCATCATCCAGTTTGGATGGAACTGTGAAACTCTGGGATTGCACGAATCTGAATAATCAACCCATTGAATTAAAAGATCATGAGTCGTGGGTTTTATCCATAGCTTTTAGTCCGGATGGTAAAAACCTGGTTACAACAAGTAATAAAAAAGACCGAATATTGATATGGGCAACAAATCCAGATTATCTGGCTCCTGAAGTATTATCAAGATTAAACAGAAATATGACTGAGGAAGAATGGAATACTTATGTTGCAAAAGATATTGAATATGAGAAAACAAGCCAAGAGCTTACAAACTCTAATTAAAATGAAGATAAAATTTTTTATAGCAGCTGTGCTATTTAGTTTAATTGGTTTTAGTGCTCATGCGCAGCAAACTGATTGTTCTATAAAACTTGAAGAAGCCGAAAATTTATATGAAACGGGAATACTGGATACTATACCGTCGATGTTAAGATCATGTGTAAATGATGGTTTTGATAAAGATGAACTGGCGCGAGCATATAAATTGTTAGTATTAACTTATTTGTTCGAAGATTATCAGGAAATGGCGGAATTAACCATGCTTAAGTTTTTAAACAGTTTCCCCGAATACGAGATAAAAGCAACAGACCCTGTCGAATTTACATATTTATATAAGTCGTACCAGACCATACCAATATACTCTGTAGGTGTTCTTATTGGTGGGAATTATTCGAATGCACGAATTATACAACCATTTAGCAAATTTGATATTAATAATTACAATGCAGATTACTCATCTTCAGGATTAAGTTTTGCAGGCGGACTGCAAATTAAAAGATATATCAACGAAAACATTGAAATTAATTTAGATATCATTTATTCTACTAAAAAGTTTGAAATGATTCAAACTGAAAAAGATCTGAGTATCATTTATAACGAAAATCAATCCATGTTTTCATTTCCACTGAGTGGTACTTACGATTATCGGATGGGAGATTTTAGTCCCTTTGCACGATTTGGGTTTAATGTAGATTATATAATGAGTGCAACAGCCACCATTGAAAAAACAAGTACTGAAAACGAATTATCAAAAGTAAAACCATCTGATATCGATATAATAAATGATCGAAACACCTATAATATCTCACTACTTGCAGGAGCAGGGCTTAAATATCATGTTAAAAAAGGATATGTAATGTTCGACTTGCGATACAACTTAGGCCTGACAAATAACGTGAATGTAAATAGTGATCGATGGAATAATGAGGAAAAGGATCCATATGATTATGTCGATGATAATTTTGCTCTAAACTACTTTTCTATTTCGTTTGGATATGTCTTCCCATTTTATAAAACAAAAAATATTAAATGATGAAATATATACTTTATATAGAACTATTATTAATATTCGCTCTGGCTTTTGGTTCATGCGATAAGATGGATATCTCATCAGAACAGGCAGATTCATTTATAAAACTTTATGGCGATTGGAGTAGCGATATTGGTAAGGATGTTAAAGTGTTTAACGGTGGTTATTTAATATTAGCAACAACCACATCGGTTGATTCAATGAATACAAACATTACCATCATACAAACCGATAAATACGGAAACCAGAAAGGCAAAGTAATTACAGTTGATGGCGGTGCCAACGATCAGGCAGGGAAATTGCTGTTAACAGACGATGGTGGTTTTATGGTTATTGGAACCTACGAAGATACGGTGCATATTATTAATCCGGGACAAAATCAATATTATAACCAGGATATTTATTTAGGAAAATATAATTCCAATGCCGATTTAGAATGGGAAAAATTTATTGGTGCAAATAACACCATGGAACAAGGAGCAGTAGTAAGAAAGTCCACGGATGGTTATATTATTGCAGGAAACACCGATCGATTTGATCCTGTAACGGAGAATCCAACCGGAACCAAAGATGTTTATTTGGTTAAAATTGATGATGAGGGGAATGTGGAGTGGGACAAAAACTATGGTGCAGATAAAACCGATTATGCATCAGATATCATAGTGCATAACAGTGGCTATCTGCTAATTGGCAGCTCCAACAGTTTTCTGGAAAACGGGCAGGGCTTGTTTGATATTCTTTTAATAAAAACAAATTTTACCGGTGGCGAAACCCATAAATATACTTACGGAAGTATCTATAATGATTATGGCCACGCGCTTATTGAAACCGCAGATGGATACGTATTCACCGGATCAGTTGAAAATATCAGTGGTAATAATGCGGATATATATGTAGCTAAAGTCGATCAAGTAGATATATTGGATATCATCTGGAATGAGTCGTTTGGATCAACATTATATGATCAGGGATTTGATATTATCCGCAATAACTCCGGGTTTATTGTAGTTGGCAGCTACGAAGTGAGCAATGGCACAACAGCAGCCTATTATTTGCATGCTGATAACGATGGTAATAAATTGAACGATAATATTATTGGAAATTATGGTCAAGCTATTTATTCTGTAGAACCTACTACCGATGGTGGGTATATTATGATTGGAAGTTCCGGGCAGGTAGGGAACGAAATGATTTGCCTGATAAAAGTAAATGCCGAAGGTGAATTATAGTCGAAAGACATAGAAAAACGTAAATTATTGAGTTATGAACCGAGCCATGACAATAAATTTCACACACACCCGCATGATTATAGTGAAACTAATTGTGTTTCGTGGTGGACAGTTGATGTATCATGGCGAGCTGCACCTGCCCGCCGTAGAACTTTGGCAGGCGGGTCTGACAACTAAAATTAAAAATATAAACAGATGAAAAGGATATTAAAGTTATTGGTGTTATTCATATTTGCAAGTAATGTGAGTTATGCTCAATTGACAATTGTAAGGGCTATAGCTGTTGATGGTGATGGAGATGGAAATTACGGAACGGTTGAGTTTGAGTTTTCGGAGCTAATTAATGATGCTTCATTAGTTGCAAGTGCCGAAGCAGGTGTTGATTGGGAGTTTTCGCTTACATCTGATTTTTCGGGAACCGTGGTTAGCAGTCAGCATGCTTATACAGATGTTTCTGTAATAGCAACTAATGGTAATACTGATGATATTTATGCCAGAATAACTTTTGATTCGGAACTGACGGGTGATACAGGAACCATATATGTGCGATATACATATAGCGCTAACAATGTAACTAATTTGGCCGCTACCAATATTCTTGCGAATTTTAGCGATTTAAGCGCAACAGATCCATACCCACCTGTTGTAACAGGGGTTACATTTTCTCCTACGTCAGGCCTGCATCTGGTTGGTGATTTTATACAGGTTACAGTAAGTGCAGAAAATAATGAAACCGGTTTAAAGGGAAATTCATTGGGAATAAACAATATTATTGTTCCAAACGATAGCCTTATTGATAACAATAATGGAACTTATACTTTTAATTACTGGATTGAAGATGGCCAAGATGATATTCTGGAAAGCCAGCAAATTCCAGTAGCTATTCAACTAAAAGATAATGCAGGAAACAACTCAAACACTTATACAACAAGTCCAAATTCAAACCAAACACCTTCAATTGATGCCAACATTCCGGAAGTTGCCGATGTACTTGCAAACCAGTTAACCACAACAAGAGATACCCTAAAAGTCGGAGATCAAATTCAATTTACAATTCAACCTGCCGAACCTGAGCTTAATTTAACTATATCTCCTTTAAGATATAACTCATCAAGTGATAATCTTTCTTGGTCTGCTGATGGCACAGGAGCAAATTATACAGCTACTTACGAAGTAGTCGAAGGACAGGATGATCAGTGGGCTCCGCTCCAGTTAATGAATGTTACTTTAGAAGATCCTAATGGACAGGTTTCAACTCCTTTTAATAATACGAGTGTGCTATGGAGTATTGATGCCAATTCACCTGAAATTGAAGTAAGCGGAGTTACAATTACAGATAACGCAGCAGGTTCAATATTGAAAATTGGTGATAAACTTACCTTTACTGTTGATGTGTTAGGTTCAGAGTATCCATTGGATGTTAATCAAACTCAGTTTAACGGGAAAGATCTTATCTGGCAAACAGTAAATGCCGGCGACACTTACGTTGCGTTTTATACTGTGCAGAATGGTGATGGAGATATTCCCAGTCCTATACAACTAACTGGTGTTAAATTAATTGATGCGGCAGGAAATCAAACTGTGGTATCACAATCAAGTAATTCATTGGCAAAATCAGTTGATGCTACCACACCAGTCATTTCGGATATTTT
>CAYVEW010000054.1:0-22273 GCA_964450375.1 uncultured Bacteroidales bacterium | reverse complement strand
AGTATTCCGGCAATTTTAATGCTCGTTGATAACCCCATTAAATTACCAGCTGAGCTTGCAGAAGCTTATGTACAATATGGTTTTGAACCTTATATGTTTTTTGGAACAGCACCTGGTGTTTTTATTAATCAGGTGATAACAATTTTTATTTTAACACTTATTATTGCACTATATCCTGTGTTTAAGGTCAGAAATCTTAAGCTTACAAAATCATTACGAGGATAAATAATTGAATAATTTAAAAAAGACAAAATTATGATTTGGTCAGTATCATGGCGGAATGTATGGCGAAGCAGAACCAGAAGTTTGGTGATTATTACTGCAATTACGTTAGGCGTTTTTGCAGGAGTTTATACCATCGCATTTATGTACGGTTGGGTTAATCAACGAATTGACAATGTGATAAAAACAGAAGTGTCGCATATTCAAATGCATCAAACCGATTATTTAGAAACAAACGAAGTACACGATTATATTTCAAATATCAATACTATTCAAAAAGAAATATCTACCATGCCAAATGTTGTCGGGGTTTCAACAAGGTTAATTGCAACATGTATGGTTTCGTCAGCAGAAACAGGTGCTGGAGTTCAACTGGTTGGGATAGACCCTGAAAATGAACAAAAAGTAAGCAACTTATATACAAAAATTATTGATGGAGCTTATTTCGAAGGAGTTAAAAGAAACCCAATCGTTATTGGTGAAAAATTAGCCAAAAAATTAAAAGTAAAAGTTCGTTCAAAATTGGTAATAACAATAACTGAAATGGACGGAACTCTTTCTGGTGGAGCATTTCGGGTTGCAGGAATTTTTAAAACCGCAAACTCCAGCTACGACGAAATGAAGGCTTTTGTTCGAGTTGAAGATCTCCAAAGATTAATAAAAATAGATGATCATGCCGGACATGAAATTGCAGTATTAATGGATGAAAACAATATTGAAAATCAGTTAGCATCGCAATTAGAAGAAAAATATCCAAACCTTCAGGTTATGACATGGACTGAGCTGCTTCCCGAAATGAAAATGATGAACGAAAGCATGGATTTTATGATGTACATATTCGTTATTATCATTTTACTTGCTTTGGGTTTCGGAATCGTAAACACAATGTTAATGGTTATTCTTGAACGTGTTAAAGAGCTTGGAATGCTCATGGCCGTTGGCATGAACAAATTCAGAATATTTTCAATGATTGTTCTGGAAACCATCTTTTTATCATTGGTTGGCGGAGTTATTGGAATTGGTTTGGCCGTGGGTTTAACAGCAATAACTCATAAAACCGGGCTTGATTTATCATTATGGGCAGATGGCCTAAATGCTGCGGGTTTTGATTCTGTAATATATCCGGAAATTGGATTTGACTCAGTTATAGCTGTAACAGTTTTAGTTATTATCACAGGCATCTTATCTGCAATTTATCCTGCACGAAAAGCAATTAAACTAAACCCTGCAGAAGCAATTAGAATTGAAATGTAAATGGAATTGCGAATTAAGTTTTTAATAAAAAGATAATCACCACTCTTGTTGAACTAAAAACAAAGAGCTAAAAACAAAAAAAGATGAAAATATTAGAATTAAAAAACCTTGTGAAAATATATAACGATTCAGAAATTAAGGTAAAAGCTGTTGATCATATCGATTTATCATTCGAACAAGGCGAATTTGCTGCTATTGTAGGCCCATCTGGTTCCGGAAAAACAACACTGTTGAATATGATTGGTGGCTTAGATAATCCAACAGAAGGTGAAATTATTGTAAACGGAGAAAATATTGGAACATTAAGTCCTTCGCAGTTAATCGATTTCAGACTATACAATATTGGATTCGTTTTTCAAGCCTATAATTTAATTCCTGTTTTAACAGCAAAAGAAAATGTGGAGTTTATTATGGAACTGCAAGGTAAAAAGCGAAAAGAAAGAGATGAACGTGCCATGGAATTACTTACAGCTGTTGGTATAGGAGACAGAGCAAATAGCCGTCCTTCAAAATTATCAGGTGGACAACAACAACGAGTAGCTGTAGCACGGGCTTTGGCGTCAAAACCTAAATTTATTCTGGCCGATGAGCCTACGGCAAATTTGGATTCAAAATCGACAGAAACTTTACTTGACATCATGGAAAAACTTAATAAAGAAGAAAATATGACTTTCATTTTCTCAACTCACGATCAGCGTGTTGTAAACAAAGCTCACAGAGTAATAACTGTTGAAGATGGACATGTGGTTTCGGATGAAAAAAGAAATTTATAGAATAATCTCGCCAAGTCGCAGAGACGCAATAGTGTATATCCTTATATGCTTTGCGACTTAGCGCCTATGAGTGGTATAATCATTTTTATATCAGTTTACCATGAAAAAAATAATTTTAATAATAATATCGTCTCTGATTTTTGTGTATGTGAAAGCACAGGATAAGCAATCTGTCTTTTCAAGCATGGAATTAAATGGTTATGTTAAATACATGAATACTGCTATGTTCAATAGTATTGATTCTGTTTGGTTAGTTGATAACTTAATTCATAATCGCTTAAACTATAAATGGTATATCTCTGATAAGCTTACATTTGCTGCCGGGATGCGAAATAGGTTTATTTACGGTGATTTGGTTCAATTTATTCCAAATTATGCTAATTCTTTAGAAGAAGACAATGGTTATTTAAATTTCTTAACCAATAACATTACCAATGGGAACTCTTATGTATTAACCACAACATTCGACAGGGCATATCTTGAATTTAACGCAAACAACTGGACAATAACACTTGGTCGTCAACGCATTAACTGGGGTCAGGCTTTTGCATGGAACCCTAATGATATTTTTAATTCATATTCCTTTTTCGATTTCGATTACGAAGAGCGGCCAGGAAGCGATGCCGTAAGAGTCCAATACTATCCAAACTTTACTTCTGTTGCCGAAGCTGCAATAAAAATTGATCAAGATAATAATATTACCGCTGCCGGTTTATATCGCTTTAACAAATGGAGTTATGATTTTCAGGTAATTGGTGGTATAATCGACACATCGGATTATATAATAGGAGCAGGATGGAGCGGAAGCATCTGGGATTTTGGGTTTAATGGAGAAATAAGCTATTTTCATCCACAGAAAAATTTCTCTGACTCAACAGGTATTGCAATTGTTTCTGCCGGGTTAAGTTACCTGTTTAGCAACTCGTTAAACATTTCAATTGAAGGAAATTACAATGGCTATTATGATAAATTAAACTTAAGCAGTTTTAACGATTTATATTTTATGCCACTATCGGTTAAAACAACATCATATAGCAAATTTTCGTGGTTTGGACAGATCTCATATCCTATTCACCCCTTGTTAAATGGTTCTATTTCTGCCATGTATTTCCCGTCTTTAGGGAATGGATACTTTTTAATGCCTTCCTTCGCTTATTCTGTTAGTAATAACTTTGAATGTGCACTTTATGGGCAGGTTTTTGAAGGAAAATTTGGCGGACAACACGATAAAATGACCATGTTCTTTTTACGATTCAGATATAGCTTTTAAAACTAAGTAGTTGATAATAAATCAATAAAGTTCATTAATTTTTCGAACGATCGCATTCTCATCCAGATCTTTTATGCATTTAAAGTGTTTTTTCGGACATTCTGTAAAACCAATTTTTGAACAAGGCCTGCATTTTAAATTTTTAATTTCCATGATTTCTGAATCGGGATTCGGCAAATAAGGATACATGCCAAATTCGGGAACGGTATTTCCCCACACCGAAACGATTTTCTTTTTAAAAGCACTGGCAATATGCATTAAGCCGGTATCGGGAGTTAAAATTACATTAGCCTTCTTAACCAAAGATGCAGACTGGTTGATATTATAATGCCCGCACGTGTTATAAATAATTCCTTTTACATGATTTTTTATATACTCGGCTTCGTCCTTATTGTCTGGCCCACCTAACAACAAAATCGGTTTATCAATATGAGAACAAATAGTAACTAACTTTTCTTTTGTAAGCTTTTTGGTATTATGAAAGGCCCCAACAACTACTCCCACATATCCACTTGATAATTCGGGAGATATCAGCGAAACATCAACTTCATCTTTTTCCGGAATAAAATAATCTAAACCTTTATGATCGTTTTTTACATCGAACACTTTTAAAGTATCCATGTAACGATCAACTATATGAAGGTCGGGCATCTTATTCTTTTTAAAGTTCACCAGAAGCCATTTCTCCCAGTTTAACTTATTAAATGAAAATGATATTATTTTCAATTTGTTTTTGAAACGGGCAGTTCTTAGGTTCTTATGTAAATCAATAATATAGTCAAAATGCTCGTGTTTAAGCTTTTGAACGGTTTCGGAAAAAGAATCCTTTAAGGTATGTACCTGGTCGATGTGTGGATTATTTTCCAATATTGCCTTAAATTGTGGTTTGGTTAAGTAGTGAATTTCAGCATTTTCAACCTGTTGTTTTAAATTTCTTACCACGGGGGTTGTTAAAACAATATCACCTATCGAACTAAAGCGAATAATTAAAAACTTTATTTTTTGCATGAATTTTACCTTAATTTACTGAAGAACATTGTTAATGCAAGCCAGTACTCCTGACTACTCGGGTTGTTTCGCCAAAGCGACTTGGAACCATGTTCTCCACCTTTTTTCGGTGCAAATATCGTTTTATTTGTAGAAGGAACAAAACTCAGTATGGTATCAACATAAGGAAATTCTCGTTGCGATGATGCTGCAAAAACAGGTTTATCCAGATTTTTAATTTCATTCTGAACGCTTACTTCTGCACCAAAAAACTCACCAGGACTAAAAACAACTACTGCTTTCACATCCGGATTATCCTTTGCTACCATCAAACAGAGTGATGCTGAAAATGAGCTGCCTACCAATATTACAGGTTTTTTGCTGCGCTCTTTAACCCAGTCGATAGCTGCTTGAATATCTTTCTTTGAGCTCATGTAATCGGTAGAATATCCTTTCTGCACAGCAACCAATGCTGTGTGGTTTTGAATGAAGTTTATCTCACCACCCGATCTTAAATCTACAGCTAAACAGTTGTATCCGAATTTTATAAACTTTCCGGTGGTTTCTTTGTATTCACCTCTGCTATAACCTGCCTGATGAAATAAAAGAATATAAGGTCTATCAGGATCAACTTCGTATAAATCAGCAGTAATTCTTAAGCCATCATCGGCCATGAAACTTACTTTTTCCTGAGCGTGTAAAAGAAATGAATATAACAGAAGTATGGTTACTATAAAATATCTCATATAAAAAACTAAGCCTTGATTGATTCTGCCAAAATAATAACTACATTATCTTTTACTTCAATAAGTCCGCCACTTATATCAAAATATCGATTATGTCCACCATCATTTATTTTAATTCTACCTTTTTCCAAGGTAGAAATAATGGGTGCATGGTATTCGAGTACTTCGAATAATCCCTTTGTACCGGGAACCTGAACTAGGTTTACTTTTCCGGCAAAAACTTTTTTATCTGGTGTAATAATTTCAAGATGCATATTCGATAGCTTAAACATGAAAGTTATTTCTTTTTCTTTGCATCTGCAAGCATTTTTTCTCCTTTTTCGATAGCTTGATCGATGGTCCCAACCAACTGAAAAGCCGCTTCGGGATATTTATCGACTTCGCCATTAAGAATCATGTTAAAGCCTTTGATAGTATCTTCAATTTTTACAAACTCTCCCTTTAGTCCTGTAAAAGCTTCTGCAACATGGAAAGGTTGTGATAAAAAACGTTGGATTCTTCGTGCCCGGTGAACCACCAGCTTATCATCCTCAGATAATTCATCCATTCCAAGAATTGCAATAATATCCTGGAGCTCTTTATAGCGCTGTAATATTTCTTTTACGTTTTGGGCCGTATTATAATGCTCATCTCCAACGACATCAGGTGTTAATATTCGTGATGTAGAATCCAATGGATCAACAGCCGGGTAAATCCCCAACTCAGAGATCTTTCTACTCAAAACAGTCGTTGCATCTAAGTGAGAGAAAGTTGTTGCGGGAGCCGGGTCGGTTAAGTCGTCTGCAGGAACATAAACCGCCTGTACCGAGGTTATTGATCCATGTTTGGTAGATGTAATCCGTTCCTGCATCATTCCCATTTCGGTTGCTAAAGTTGGCTGATAACCAACTGCCGAAGGCATACGGCCAAGCAAGGCAGATACTTCAGATCCTGCCTGTGTAAACCGGAAAATATTATCAATAAAGAACAAAATATCATTTCCTTTTCCTGAAGATTTGTCACCATCGCGGAACGATTCTGCCAGCGATAAGCCTGTTAAAGCAACGGTGGCTCTCGCACCAGGTGGCTCATTCATTTGTCCGAATACCAGACTGGCTTGCGATTTTCGAAGTTCCTCCCGGTCCAGTTTTGACAAATCCCAGCTTCCTTCTGCCATCGATTTTTCGAATTCTTCTCCATATTTTATAACCCCCGATTCGATCATTTCGCGCAATAAGTCGTTCCCTTCGCGAGTGCGTTCACCAACACCGGCAAATACAGTTGTTCCGGCATAAGCTTTTGCAATGTTATTAATCATTTCCATGATTAATACTGTTTTTCCAACACCAGCTCCACCAAATAAACCAATTTTACCGCCTTTGGAATAGGGTTCAATTAAATCGATCACTTTAATTCCGGTAAATAAAACTTCTTTTTCTGTGGTTAAATCAACATATTCAGGTGGGTTATTATGAATCTGATATCCACCTTCTTTATCCAATTCTCCAATGCCGTCTATTGCCTCTCCAATTACATTAATTAAGCGGCCTCTTACTTGTTCACCAACAGGCACAAGAATTGGTGATCCTGTTGTAACTACTTCCATGCCACGCCTTAATCCATCGGTTGAATCCATGGCTATACAACGCACGGCATTCTCTCCAATATGCTGCTGACACTCGATGACAAGAGTTGTTTGATCATCGCGTTTAATTTCCAAAGCATCGTGTATGTTTGGCAAGTCATCACCGGAATGCTCAAAACTAACATCCACAACGGGTCCGATCACCTGAATAATTTTACCTGTATTTTTCGACATTATTTCAATATTTTGAAGTAAACAATAGGCTTTTCACAAATTTACATTTTTTATACGATTAAAATACTTTTTAGATACACACTTCCGTTTTTTTTATTAATTTCGTTTTCCTTTTCTAATTAGCATGATATTTGTAAGCATGTAATTTAATTATTATTCAATCTAAAATCAAAAAAATTATGAAAAATAAAGCGTTAAAGTTTTTATTGGTAATAGTATTTGCAGGATTATTTACTGCTGAATCTAAAGCACAGGAAATAAACCTGGGTGGCGGAATTGCTATTGAAGCAGACAGACCTCCATTTGGTTTGCAGTTTAAGGGAACTTATGGCCTGGATATGTTATTGGAAAACCTGTCGGGTTCTGTTGAATTTAGCTTTTTTATTCCATCAACAACCGCTGTTTATAAATATAACAGATGGGCCATCGACGTGGATGGTAACTGGACATTTTTTAATGCAGGCGATTTTGATTTCTATGCAATTGGTGGTTTAAACATTACGCATTATTCAAGCAAATATACCGGAACATGGAATATTGACGATGTTGTTGGAACAAAACCCGGATTAAACGTAGGTGCAGGAGCTAAGTTTAATTTCAGTTCTAACATGAGTGCATATAGCGAAGTGAAGTATATATTAAGCAACTACGACGTTGCTGTAATTAATCTGGGTGTTTTATTTACACTTTAATACTTTAATTTAATTTTTTTTAAGAAATTAGCGGGATATTTTGAAATTTATCCCGCTTATTTATTTTATCAGGTATGAAAAAACTATTATTTATCTCATTTTTTCTTTTGGCTGTTGCTGGCAACCAACTTAAAGCTCAATTTAACTATATCGGCGGAGGTATTGCTTTAGCAACTGCCAATAACGGATATGTACTAAATGGTTACGAGTATTACAACAATACCTTTGGATTTGATATCAGAATGAGCTATGACTATAGTAAAAAATTCAAAATTGTTCCTGATTTAAAAATATATCTTCCCAGAAAGGAATCATTCCCAAATGGGAGTTTTACCAAATCAACAGTTCTGGCATTTAATTTAAATGGCCATTTCATTTTAAATCACAGATCGAGAGATTCGTTTCGTTTGTATTTATTGGCCGGAGCGCATGTAAGCGGCTGGAGTTTAACCGATGAGCGAGTAACCGTTTTTGAGACTTATGACGATAAAAATTTCAAGTTTGTTCCGGGGGCCAATGCCGGTGCAGGAATGCAATTTCACATTGGTACTCGCATGTTATTTTTTGCCGAAGCTAAATATGTTATATCAAAATCGCACCAACTGGTTTTTAGTCCGGGACTTTTATATAATTTCTGATATTAAGAAATTCTATTCACTAATTTTTCAGCGAGCTTTTTAAGTTCGCTTTTTTTATGATCAGCCACAACAATCTGATTTAGATATTCTAATGCAGAATTATTTAATGCCATAATTTTATTTTGAACTAATTCTTTAATGTTCAGCTTATCATAAATTCCTGTCACCTTTTCTATTTTTTCAACCCGGTTAAACTCATTTTGGTTAATGCATTTTTTAAGATCTTCTAAATCTTTCCCTTTCGCCAGTTCCAGAGCTTTAATTAACATCATGGTTTTTTTATTGGCCACAATGTCGCCACCAATTTCTTTCCCAAATACGTTTACATCTCCATATACATCTAAAAGGTCATCCTGTAACTGAAATGCCAGTCCGATATTACGCCCAAATTCGTATAATAAATCAGCATCTTTGCGGCTTGCGCCGCCAATCATTGCTCCAATCTTAAGTGCCGCAGCTAATAAAACCGATGTTTTTAATTCAATCATCCGAAGGTATTCGCTTTCGGTAACATCGAAACGATTTTCGAATTCCATATCGTACTGCTGGCCTTCGCATACTTCCAAGGCAGTATTATTAAAAACCTTTAAAATCTCCCTGTAATTAGGAGATTCGCACTCAAGAATATATTCATATGCTTTAATAAACATGGCATCGCCTGAGAGAATCGCAGTATTTTCGTTCCATTTTTTATGCACTGTAGGGTTACCACGACGAATATCCGCATGGTCCATAATATCATCGTGCAAAAGTGTGAAATTATGAAATATCTCCAGTCCGATAGCAGGCTTAAGAGCTTTTTCAATCTCATCAGAAAATAAATTACATGCCATTAAAACCAATGCCGGACGGATTCTTTTACCTCCGGCGTTTAAAGTATAGTTAATTGGGTCGTATAAAGAATAAGGTTCTCTTCCTATTTTCTCATGATGAATCGATTCTTCAATTAAATTTTGCAGTTCACTTATGGTATACATCAGGATTGTTTTTAAAATAAGTATCAAAATTAGGATTATATCTTGATTTCTCAAATAAATATAGCTTTATGTGTTATGTAATTGTTAATTAAATGTTAAGATAATATTATGATAATTCTGTGATTTTTTTAGTTTTGCATCACCTATTTAAAATTAAAATGAATGAACTACGGATTTATTGATTTTTTAACCCTTGTAGGGTCTTTGGGGTTTTTCCTTTACGGGATGAAACTGATGAGTGAAGCACTACAAAAGGTTGCGGGCGACAAAATGCGTGATATTCTTGCACGCATGACATCCAATCCTGTTAAAGGTATTTTTACCGGACTTTTAATTACTGCAGTAATTCAATCATCATCGGCCACTACAGTTATGATGGTAAGTTTTGTTAACGCTGGTTTACTTTCTTTAGCAGAATCCATTGGAGTAATTATGGGTGCCAATATAGGAACTACAGTAACTGCCTGGCTAATTTCTATTTTAGGGTTTAAAATAAAAATCAGTGTTATTTCGCTACCATTAATTGGTATTGGTTTTCCGCTTCTTTTTTCAAAAACAAGCAAGCGTAAATCTTGGGGGGAATTTATCATCGGGTTTGCCATGGTGTTTTTGGGCCTGGATTTCTTAAAAGATTCTGTTCCGGACATTAAGAGTCACCCTGAATTACTGGCTTTTTTGCAACATTATACTTCCAATGGTTTTTTATCTCATTTGATTTTTTTAGGAATAGGAACCTTATTAACAATTATCATACAATCGTCGAGTGCGACTATGGCGCTAACCCTGGTGATGTGCAATTATGGATGGATACCTTTTGACATTGCTGCCGCTATGGTTTTAGGTGAGAATATTGGAACAGCCGTTACGGCAAATATTGCCGCAGCCATTGCCAATGTGTCGGCTAAAAGAGCAGCCAGAGCGCATCTTATATTTAATATTTTAGGAGTTATTTGGGTGTCGTTGGTGTTTTCCTGGTTTTTATCGGCTATCGACTGGTTTGTATTAAAAATTGGAGTTGCTTCTCCTTACGAATCGCCAGAAGCAATTCCCATTGCTTTATCCATATTCCACTCCACGTTTAATATTGCCAATGTGTTGATTTTTATATGGTTTACTAAATTTCTACAATTAATTGTTACCAAAATGGTTCCGCAGCGAGAAGACACAGAAGAATTCAGGCTTCAATACATTAACACGGGTTTATTATCAACCGCTGAACTTTCGGTACATCAAGCAAAACAGGAAATTATGGTATACGCTCAGCGTGTTGAAAAAATGTTTAACTACGTGGAAAGCATGTTTACCGAAACCAACGAAAAGAAATTCTACAAGCTTTTTGATAAGGTGGAAAAATATGAAGGTATCAGCGACCGAATGGAAGAGGAAATTGCGGTTTATCTAACCAAAATATCGGAAGGAGAATTAAGTATTTTAGGTTCGAAGCGAATTAAAGCAATGCTTAATGTAATAACAGATATTGAAAGTCTTGCAGACTCGTGTTATAACCTTGCTAAAACACTTGTTCGTAAACGAGAAAAGAAAGTTTGGTTTGATACTCCTTTACGTGAAAATATTATCCAAATGCTTGAATTAGCAGGTAAATCGTTGAAAGAGATGCAGAAAAACCTTGATCAGGGCTATAAAAATATCAACATAGCGCATGCACAGGAAATAGAAGAAAAAATCAATCGTTTCAGAACAAAACTAAAAAAAGAACATCTGAAAAATGTGGAGAAAAAAGAGTACAGTTATCAAACGGGTATAATCTATAATGATTTGGTTTGTGAGTGCGAAAAACTGGGCGATTTCGCCATTAATGTTTCCGAAGCCATTGAGGAGGTAAATCATTAAACATTTTTATCATACAAACAAAAAGCCTCATCTATCGACGAGGCTTTTTTAATTCTATAATAATCTTTCTTGTATTCATTATTTTAAACTCGAATTCCCATAATCATCATATCGTCTAGCTGCGAGTGATCTCCCTGCCAGTTTTTCATGGTTTCATCAATTTGTTTTAACTGCGTATTCATGTCTTTATCTGCTACTTTGATTAACAGTTCTTTAAAGGCTTTTTGTTTAAATTTCATACCATCCTGTCCACCAAACTGATCGACATAACCATCTGAAAATAAGTAAAGCATATCGCCAGATTCCAATTTTATTGTTTTACGTTCGAAGTTTTTATCTACTTTAATGGCATGAATTCCGATCGGCATTTTATCTGCTTTTATTTCGATCAGTTCTCCATCCCTGACAATATAAACCGGGTTATAGGCTCCGGCATATTCCATTTCCCGGGTTGTTTTATCGATGATACACATGGCCATATCCATTCCGTCTTTTGAACCTCTCATTCCATGTTCCTGATGCAATGAATCGATGATATTTTCTCTTAACTGGCCCAAGATCTGATCTGCCCTTATTTCATCTGTTTTATTTACAATTTCGTTTAAAAAGGCAATCCCCAACATACTCATAAATGCACCGGGAACGCCATGCCCCGTACAATCCGAAACGGTTAATACCAATTTGTCATTTTTTTCGGTAACCCAATAAAAATCGCCACTCACAATGTTTTTAGGTTTCATAAAAATAAAGTGTTCTTTTAAAACCTGATCCATAAATTTTTCCTGTGGGAATAATGCAGTCTGGATTCGCCTTGCATATTCAATACTGTCGGTAATAATGGTATTCTGATGTGCAATCTGATCGCGCTGTTTGGTTACAAAATCGCGCTGTGCTTCAATTTCATCTCTTTGCTCTTCAATCTCGGCTTTTTGTTTGGTTAAAATGATATTGGTTTGTTTTTTACGCTGATAACTCTTAAAAATAAAATATGCAAAAATCAGCATAAACAGAAAACCCGCAGCAAAAACCCATTTATAAATTTTCTGTTTTTGAATTTTGGCTTGTTGTTCTGCTTCACGCTGGCGCTGCTCAAACTCAAGCAATCGTTGTCTTTTGTCAAATTCGTACTGCAGCTCCAGTTCGTTAATTTTCTGATTGTTTAAACCTTCTTTCAGCTCGGTGTATAACTTAAAATATTCGAGTGCTTTGGCATCATTTTTCTTTTGTTCATAAATTTCAGATAAACCTAAATAGCTTTCTTTGATCTCCTCTTTCAGATTTTGATCCTGGGCAAATTCCAGACTCTGCTTTAAATACTTTTCCGCCTCAGCTATGTTGCCACTTCTTAGATGGATTCTTCCCAGGTATCTCAAGATAGAAGCCTTCTCGGTATTATCATTCAACGAATCTTTTAGCTGATTTGCCTTGCTAAAAAAGTCCGTAGCCTTTTTAAAATCCTGATGATCGTAATAAATTTTACCCAGTGATGCATAGGTATTTGCAACACCCTGCATGTTTCCACTACCCTTATTGATTTCCAACACCTGGAAACTATATTCGATGGCTTTATCTAAATTACCCATCTCGTAATAAATACTGCCCTTTTCCTTTAAGCATAAAGTTACTCCGGTACTTATGCCTTGCTCATTTTCAATCTTCTGATAAATGAATAAAGATTTGTTCACGTACTCTAAACTCTTCTGATAATTCTTCATCATTTTAAACAAACGCGCGATATTTAAGGACGACCACGCTATTCCTTCGTTATTTTGAAGCCCTTCGTATAAGCTCAAAGCATCAAGATGTTGATTAATAGCCAGTTCGTAGTTTCCGTACAATCTGTAAATACTTCCCAGATTAGTTAATGTCCGTGCAATTTCGGGCTTATTATCAATCCCTTTGTTAATGGCCATAGCAAGCTTGTATTTTTCCAAAGCCTGTTCGTACTGACCCATTAACTGATAGGTATTACCCATGCGGTTTAGCGCGGCTGCTTCGCCCTCTTTATATCTGGCTTTTTTGCTAATTGTCAACGACTTATCCAGATGAATCAGTGCATTTGTAAAATCATTTTGAATATAGTGTGCGAAGCCTATTAAATATTCTGATTTGTGTTGCAATTCGTAATTGCCGGTTTTTTCTGCTAATTGTAATGCTTTTTGAGCGTATTCAATCGATTGCTCAGGATTTTTGCTTCTTATTTGTTCCGCTTGATCAAGGAATTCGGTAATTTGTTGAGTGGCATCATCGTTTGAACCTGTGCTTTTTAACGAATCGTTTTGTGCAAAAGCACTTAAAACTCCTATAAAAATAATCATTACAGCAGCAAAAAGCTTTCTTTTCATAGTTGAGTAGGTTTAATTTCGTATAAAAGTAAAACTCTTTTCTTTAGATATCAATCCACGAAGGGTTTTTTCTTGATTTTGGTTTACGTCGGTAGAATAAATCATCCATATATAAAGCAAACCGCCTGAAAATATACGAGTTATGTATTCCCCATCGTATAAAATTGTGCATTGCATTATTGGGGTGTGAATAAGGGCATACTGCCATGCATTTACCGCAATCGGTTCCAATAGTGCACCAATAGGTGAAGCAGCTTTCGGAATTAATTTTCCAGCGCAAAACTCCTTCTATTTCCTGTCTGGCATCGAAAGGAATTGATCTCGACGGGCAGCTTTCGGCACATTTTTTACAAATACCACAAAAGTCGATCAATGAAGAGTAATTCTTTTTTTGATCGAGCTCTAAAGGCATATCGGTTGTAATTACTGCTATTCGAACCCGCGGTCCCAGTTTTGGAGTCATTAGAAGCCCCATTCGTCCAATTTCTCCCAACCCGGCATCGCGAGCTACCAGCGGACAAATAACTTCGTAATTACCATCAATATGTGCTTTGGCCGAGTAGCCCAATTTTCGAATAAAATATGCAATTTGCAATGCAATGGTTCCAGAACTTAAATACTGTTGTGTTGATTCCATTACAACAGGCCCTTTGGGCGCTGTTTGCATCATTTCATGATCCATTTCTATTGTTAATGCAATGGCATAGGAATGCTCATTTATTATCTTCTTCCCATATAAATCTCCTCTTCCTTTAACCGAGTAGATATGTGCATCCTTTAATTTAGTTACGCCAATGCTATGTGCTCCAAGTTGTTTAGCCCATGTTTTTACATAAGTTGTAATTTTAGTTGGGTTAACATCCACTTTCTGATCTGATATTGCTCCATCCACAAGAGGTTTCAGTGCTTCAATTACTTCAAGATTTGCATGAGCAGATGCAAAAGAAAAAGGCTGATACATGGAAGCTTTATTCGATAATAATCCCGGCTTTTCGCGGAATTTATCATCTAATTCCTTTTTATCCTTATTATTATCGTAATACAAGTTGTATTGATCACTTTGCGGTTTTAATTCGTTTCGCGAAAACATGATGTCACGTTCATCGTGTTTCTGCCCGGGCTCCTGAGAAGCATTTTTAATCTTTGGCCTGAGTGGCAGAAATAATACAATTGCAGAAATATATACAATACTTAAAAGGATAATGGATAGTAAAATCTTATAGTGGCTTTCGGAAAAATATAAAAATAAAAATGGTGCTAAAAAGAGCACAGAAGACAGAGATGCCACTCTGGCCGCCCGATATTCTTTTTCTATTATCGAAATAATTTTGACATACAAAAAAACGCCGGATAAGGTAAATCCGGTAATTAAAAGAAGATTATCGATAAGATTTTGTGAAAGAATCATAATTAGCAATTTAAAACATAAATTAACAAAGATAGGATTCTAAATAAAACAAGAAGCTTAACTCGACTTTATATTTAAGAAAATGATCTTTGCTGTTAGGCAATTTCTTTTCTCATAATATAAGCAGCAGATCCATCGGTGTAGTAATTATTTTTTTCTTTCGTTTTAATAAAACCGTTATTTCCATATAAGCTGATGGCTGCACTGTTGGTGCTTTTAACTTCTAACGAAAGTGTTTTTAATCCCAATTGTATGGCTTTTTCTTCGGTAATTTCAAGCAGTTTTTTACCAATTCCTTTTCCTCTGTACTTTGGATTAACCGCAAGCGAATAAATCCTTAAACTGTAAGAATTTCGCCTTTTTAGTAAAATGATTGAGCCCAACAGGTTTGTTTTATCTTCTATAACTAATATAAGACTGTTTGCCTTGGTTAATAAATACTTCATCTGGCTTTGGGAGAAACACTCGTCGGTAAAACTTTGTTTTTCCAAAATCATCAGTTTCTGAAGGTCTGCCTTTCTGGCCAATCGCACTGAGTATTCTCTTAGTTCGCTCATTGATGGTGCTTTTGTTCCAACCGAAAAACAAATTCCCTTAAAATTCTGTTGTACAATTCATCACCCAGAATAGAATCTTCCACTCCATAATCTATATTCGGATTATCGTTCACTTCAATTACGTAACATTTATCATCAATTAGTTTCAGATCTACCCCATACAAACCTTTCCCGATAACAGATGTTACTTTTTGTGCTGTTTTAATCACCGATTTAGGAACATTATAAATTGGAATCGTTTCGTAATCGCCAGAGCTTGATTTTCCGTTGGATTTGTGGTTATATATCTGCCAATGTCCTTTGGCCATAAAGTATTTACAGGCATATAGTGGTTCTTTATTTAAAATTCCAATCCGCCAATCGTAATCGGTGGGTATATATTCTTGCAGCAACAAAATTGCCGATTCCTGAAATAAGCTTTCCAAAGCACTATCAAACTCCTGTTTGTTTCGAATCTTTATAACTCCCTGCGAAAATGAACCATCGGGGATTTTTATAACCAATGGAGAACCCAGCTCATTAATTATTTCATCATAATTATTTTGATTTGAGTTAAATAAGAGTTTCGATCGTGGAGTTAAAATATTTTCTTTATCCAGCAGTTCTTTCAAATATACCTTGTTGGTGCACCGGATAATGGAAACAGGGTCGTCAATCACAACCATATCGGCCAATTCAGCTTTTTGAGCCAACTGATAGGTAATGTGATTCAACGCTGTGGTCTGACGTATAAATAAAGCATCGAACTCCAATAATCGATAACTTTCATCTGAAGTAATAAGTTCGGCATTTACGTTCATTTTTCGGGCCAGCTCAATAAATCGCGACAAGGCTCTTTTATCGCTGGGTGGCAACTTTTCTTCCGGATCGTACAAAATAGCCAGGTCGTAACGAAAAGCCTTTTTAGACCTTGGTTCTCTCCATACCTTTTTACTGAACTCATCCAAGGCTTCGGCAAATGCATCCTGCTGTTTATCATCTAATTCCGATAAAGAAACAACTTGTATTTTTTCAATTTGATTTTTTTCGTTGTTGTTTAGTGTAACCCGAAGAATTGGGCAATGAAACTGATCAAAAATATACCGGGCAATTTTCTCAAGGCCTTTTACTTTGGTCATCCCGAAGTAAATATCGAGTGTCCATAAATCTTCGGTAATATCTGTTTTTTTTATCCATTGGTACAATGATTTTTGCAACGATTTTTCCAGGCGAATTAATGCTTCAGACCGAAGCTTATTGATAGTTTCCACACTGGGCATTATTTTATGCCCTCGCGCTTGTGCCAGCAAGGAGCAATAATAACCTTCTGAATTATAGCTTAAATCGTTACTTAAATTAATTACTAAGTGCGATTGGCTGCTTAGTAACTGATTTTGTAAATAGTCCTTAACAGTAATAGTACTGCTGGTTTCGTAGTATGGGGACCACTGATCCAGTGAATCCAGAATAATTAACGAAGAGTGCATAAAAGCATTTTAGTTATGCGGTAAATTTAAATAATATTTAAATCCGTTATTCTCCTTTTGAAATATTTTTTACTTTATGTTAACCGCTTGTTTTTAAGATGTTTAAAACACGTATCACCCTGAGATCAAAGCTACATTTGTATAAAGAGCATTCAAAATGAAAATATGGTATTAACTTTCGCTAAAATATTTAAGTTAATTTACAGGCAAAAGTTTAATGATAAAACCCGGTTTTTCCGCTGCTACGTATATAAACCCGTCGGGACTAACAACCACATTACGAACGCGACCAATACCTTCGAGTAGTTTTTCCTGATCAACTACTTTCTTGCCATCTAACTCTATTCGCTCAAGATATTCAAAACGCAATGACCCTACTAAAATATTATTCTTCCAACCCGGATATCGATCACCTGTAACAAATGTCATTCCGCATGGAGCAATTGAAGGATCCCAATAAATTACAGGTTGTTCCATACCTTCTTTTTGAGTAATGTTCGTAAATTTAGTTCCGTTATAGTTTATTCCATAAGAAATAACAGGCCAACCATAATTTAATCCAGGTCGAATCAAGTTGAGCTCATCTCCTCCTTTGGGTCCGTGCTCAGTTATCCAAATATCGCCTGTTTCGGGATGCATTGCTGTTCCTTGTGGGTTTCTATGCCCATATGAATATATCGAAGGTAAAACTTCTGGTAAATTCACATATGGATTGTCTTTGGGTATTGTACCATCATCGTGTATTCGATGTATCTTCCCATTGTGGTTGTCAAGTTTTTGTGGATAAACATCTCTGTCTCCTCGATCTCCAATTCCAAACCAAAGGAATCCATCATTGTCAAATTCGAGTTTGCATCCCCAATGAAATGACTTAGGTGAATCTGGTATTCCATCAAATATTTTTTCTTTATCAATCAGTTTATTTCCCGACAATCTAGCCCGCATAATAGAAGTATTAGCCTTTTTTCCATCTTCTGACGGATCGGAATAAGAGAAGTAAATCCATCCATTCTCTTGGTGATCAGGATGTAAATGAAGGTCCAACAAACCACCCTGATTTTTTGCAAATATTTCAGGTAAACCATCAATTTCAATTAACTCACCATTGCTAAACCGATAAAGCGTTCCGGATCTTTCTGATATTAGCATGTCGCCATTAGGTAAAAACTCCATTCCCCACGGAACATTTAAACCCTTCACAATAGTGTCTATTATAAAATCCTGTGTTTTTGATTTTATTACTCTATCCTTTGAAAAAGCAGGTAATCTTTTACTATCATCTTTGGGAACTTTTAACCTAATAAATTTTGCTAAATCCTGAATTTCCTTATCAGAAAATGCATCTTGAAAAGCTGGCATACCAACATCTTCGCGTCCGAATTTAATGCTTTTAAATGCCATTTCATCTGTTTTCTCAAATATCCAGTCGCTGCGATCAAACCGTTCCAATTGTTCACCATGGCAACCCGCACAATAATTCATATACATTTCCTTGATATCATTATCACTATGACTTTTCTCATTAATTATAGTTAATGTTTTAGCATTTAACTTTTGATTGTTTTGAATAAGAATTATGCTTGCAATAACTGCAACACCAATAAGTATTATAAAATAAGTTGCTAGTTTTTTCATGATTACATCTTTTTATTTGGAAAGGCGGAGTAATCAAATTTACGAAATCATTTACTGGATGGCAAGTGCTAAGAATAAATACAATTCATTATGTTTTCATGAATCCAGATTGAACAGGACTTTTACATTATAAAGCTATCTCACTATTGTCTTTATAATAAACATCCAGCGCTACCAGCATGGCAATAAATCCCCAAACCGGAATGGAAGCTTTATCAGTATCCAAAAAATTATTTAAAACACCATGCAAAAAATAGCTTGACAAGCTTAAAATTAAATAAAGTGTGAACTCTTTAATTTCTTTTGACTTGGATTGATGATAAACTCTGTATCCGGTACGAAATGCAAAAAATACAAGTAAAATAAACGAAAGAGCACCAAACAAGCCCGACTCTGATAAAGGACCAAGGTATTCGCTGTGTGCATTTCCCCAATCTCCAAAATTTGTGCTGATGATGGTTCTGTCGTAAGAAAACTGAAAAGGTGCATACTGAAACATATAGGTTCCGGGCCCCCATCCAAAAACGGGTTTTTCTTTAAACATCCTGATTGCACATTTCCAACGATTAATTCGCTCCATATTCGAAGCGTCGGAAGTGATATTTGCCATAGATTCCAGGTGTTCTGTAAGTTTTCCCGAAGATTCCGATTCATTATCTTCCAGATATCTTATAATTCTGCTTTGTAATGAAAAGAATAACAATAAAACGGTAAAGGAGAGAATAAGCACCGTTCGTATTTTAATTCTTAGCTTAATGATAATCCATAGTCCGGCGGCAAAAAATAAACTGAGCCATGCTGCACGTGTATACGATAAAACAATGGCAAAGGTGAATACTATTAATACTAACCATGCAATTACTTTTTTTAATAATCCTTTCTTTTCGTGCAGTATAAAATAGAAAATGGGAAAAAGAAAAAACACCAGCATGGCGCCATACGAAGTATGATCGTTAAAAAACGGCCTTACCACAAAGTTCGAAGCGTACTGGTTATTTAACCCATAACCCGATAATCGGTAATTTGTATAAACAATTACCAATATGAGCGGAATGGTATATAGCCAAATAAACCGTTCGATATTTCGTTGATTTTTAAAAACCTGTATAAATAAAAAGTAACCACCCACTACAAACCATAACCTGGACAATAAGAATTTAAACGATACCATTGGCATGGTGCTGGTAAGCGAAGTAATAAAAATCCAGAACAAATGAATATAAATGGCAATTGAAACCGGATGCAGTAAAATCTTTCTGTCGAAATTACCATCCAATAACAACTTGAAAATGAATAAAAATAAGATTCCAAATAATAAAGGCTCTGTTGGTAAAGATAGGTTAACCGGAATTCCTTTAAAAAAATAATCCAGTGGAACCGATAAAGGAGTAAAAAAAACGACGGCAAGCAAGATCTTGTCTAACGAAACAAAAGCTGCAAAAACAAATAATAAAACTACAGGTAAAAAAGCAAAATAATAAAAATCGTATGCTATAAATACCAGATTTATTGCAATAAACAAAAATGAAGTTAAATAAAAAACAAGCTTGTTTTTATCTTTAAACAATCCCTTAGGCTTTAAGTTTTAAAAGATCTTTGTATCGCTCAATAAACAGCATCATTAGTACTGCAAAAACAAAGGCTGAAATAGTAGATACCGAGCATATTAACCAACGAACCGGGTATGATTTCTTTTCAGCAGGATAAGCATTTGCCACAATAAATTTTCGAGGTAAATTTTGCTCTGCATTTACTCTGGCTTCAACCAGTTTTGATTTAATGTTGCTTAAACGTTTATTTTCATTTTTCAGTTGTTCGTTAAGCGAAACATAAACGGGATCTGTTTTTCCGGTATTTTTCAATTTATTTTCGATTACACCTATGTCGTCCAGCAACAAATCGTATTCTTTCTGCACAACTCTTAAAATCTCCACAGCAACATCTTTTTGCATTCGATTCAAAGTTTCATCCAGGAGTTTAGCAATTTCATTGGCAATATCAGCAGCCATCTTTGGATCGGTGTCCATAACCTCAATCTCAACCGCCTGGTAATCTGTTTTACGAAAACGAATATTATCTGTAAACTCTTCGTGCAACTGAGTCATCGGATATGGAGTGCTTTTATCAATCTGATAATGATGGTATAGATCAAATTTTTCAATGATTTTATTCCGTATTTCTTCTGAATATAAGGTTTGAATCAACTGCTCGGTCGCTTCTTCATCGCCAAAATTCATGATGTGATCATCCGGATCGATCAACTCTGCTGTTGTTAAGGCATGCGAAACCGACACTTGTGTTTTTGGGTATAAAATTACGAACGATTTATATTTCTCTTCCATTAAAAGAGAAACAATTACCGATGCAATGGCAGCAAGCATAGTAATACCTATAATTGGCCATTTGTGCTTAAACATAAAACGAATAATGTCCATGGAGTTGAAGTTATAATTGTTGTTTTCTTTTGTATTCATCTTCGGAAAACATTTTAACAAATAGAATGCAATCAATGTATTATTTTAGTTGCATTCTATTTGGTTTTAAATCCTATACCGTTCGTATTAAAAAATAATTCTTTTTACCTTTCTGAATAAGAATATACTTATCATTCAATAAACGATCGGAACCAATCGTTATTTCTTCGCTCTGAATTTTTTCTTTATTGATACTTACACCGCCACCTTTAATGGTTCTTCTCAACTCACCTTTCGAAGGAAAAACCTGCGTTTCTTCTGCCAATAAATCCAAGACATTCATTCCTGCTTCGATTTTTGATTTTTCAACATCAAACATGGGAACACCTTCGAAAACCGATAAAAATGTTTTTTCATCCAAATTTTTCAATTCTTCGGTTGTAGCTTTTCCAAATAATATTTTTGATGCAGCAACTGCTGTATCGTAATCATTTTCAGAATGAACCATTACAGTAAGTTCTTTTGCCAATCGTTGCTGTAACGAACGCATATGAGGTTCTTCGCGATGCTTTTCGATTAAGGAATCGATCTCTGCCTTGGATAACATCGTAAAAATCTTAATGTATTTTTCGGCATCTTCGTCGGATACGTTCAACCAAAACTGATAAAACTTATAAGGTGATGTTAACTCCGGATCTAACCACACATTTCCTTCTTCGGTTTTACCAAATTTATTTCCATCGGCTTTGGTAATTAGCGGACAGGTTAATGCATATGCTTCGCCACCTAATTTACGACGAATTAATTCTGTTCCTGTGGTAATATTTCCCCACTGATCGGAACCACCCATTTGAAGTTTACAGTTCTTCTCCTTATACAAATGATAAAAATCGGTTCCCTGCACCAACTGGTATGAAAATTCGGTAAACGACATTCCCGATTTTGATTCTTCGCCGATTCGTTTTTTTACTGAATCTTTGGCCATCATGTAGTTCACCGTGATGTGCTTACCAATATCACGAATAAAATCAAGAAATGAATATTCTTTCATCCAATCGTAATTGTTCACCATCTCGGCACCATTTTCAACGCTTGAATCAAATACGAGAAGCTTTTCCAGTTGTTTTTTTAAACAATCCTGATTGTATCGAAGGGTTTTTTCATCCAACAAATTTCTTTCCTGCGATTTTCCTGATGGATCGCCGATCATCCCGGTTGCTCCACCTACCAGCACAAGCGG
>CAYVEW010000053.1:0-22623 GCA_964450375.1 uncultured Bacteroidales bacterium | reverse complement strand
CTTCTTTATTCATTCTGGTTTTGCACAAATACCTTCGGGATATTATGATTCCGCAGAAGGACAAACAGGAGAAAGTTTAAAGATTGCATTACATAATATAATTGATGATCATATTGATTATCCCTACACTGATAGCAACACTGATATTTGGGATATATTAAAGGAAACAGATAGAGATCCAAATAATTCAAGTAATGTGATTTTATTATATACTGGAAGATCTGTTAATGCAGCTCAAGAGTATAATAACGGTTCTGGTTGGAATCGAGAGCATGTGTGGGCTAAATCTCATGGTTTCCCTGATGAAGGTGATTATGCTCATAGAGATGCACATCATTTAAGACCAACCGATATTTCAGTAAATTCTGACAGAGACGATTTGGATTTTGATTATAGTGATAATTTTCATTCTGAAGCAACTGAATGTAAATGGGATACTGATTCATGGGAGCCTCGCGATGCGGTTAAAGGAGATGTTGCACGAATGATGTTCTATATGGTTATTCGATATGAAGGAGATGGTGGCACTAGTGATGATTATGATTTAGAGTTGGTTGATTATGTTGGCACATCAGGCACAGAATTTGGTAAATTGAGTACTTTAATAGATTGGCATACTAATGATCCTGTAGACGATTTTGAAAGAAATAGAAATGAAGTTATTTATTCATATCAAGGAAACCGAAACCCCTTTATCGACCACCCGGAATATGTGGCTCAAATATGGGGTGGAAGTGGGAATATAGTTCCTGTTATTTCGAATATTGCCATTAATCCAGAAGCGCCCAAATCAACTGATGCGGTAAGTGTTTCTGCAAGCATTACCGACTCCGACGGAAGCATTTCTTCAGCCGAATTGCACTGGGGAACCAGCAGTGGGTCATTAGAGAATACTATTACCATGACCGTATCAAGTGGAGATATATATACTACCAACACTGCGATTCCTGCTCAGTCGAACGGGACAATTATTTATTACGAAATAGAAGCCACCGATAACGAGTCGGGGGTAACAAGCAGTTCAGAAAATTCCTATACGGTGCAGGATAATCAGGTGATTACAATTTTTGAAGAAGATTTTGAAACATCGACAGAGAACCAGCCTATTGCAATAAATGGATGGACTTTATACAATGAATCAGGAACTAAATCATGGGAAGGGAGAATATACAATTCTAATCGCTATGCACAGATGAGCGCATACAATAGCGGTGAAGCTTCAAACATTACCTGGTTAGTTTCGCCACAGGTGGATTTAACCAATATTGAAACAGCAACATTTAGTTTTATTACAAAGGATGGATATAATAATGGAGAAGTATTAACTGTATTTGTTTCAACGAATTATACAGGCACAGGTAATCCTAATTCTGCAACATGGACTTCTCTGAACCCTGCAATTGCAAATGGAGCCCCTACAAATGGTTATGCTTCAGATTTTACAAATTCCGGAAACATAGATTTTACAGCTTATTGTGGTAGTATTGTTTATATTGCATATAAATACTCAGGCGGAGACGGCGGTGTAACTACAACCATGCAAGTTGACGATGTTTTAATCACCGGAGTAGAAGCCGTAAATGAAGCCCCGGTTATCTCGAATATACAAATGAATCCTTCGCAACCCGACCAGTACAATGACATAACCATTTCTGCAACGATTACCGACTCAGACGGAACGATTTCTTCAGCTGTTCTAAAGTGGGGAACAACAAGTGGAGCCTACATCAACGATACTGTTATGAGCAGTGTTGATGATGTTTATTCGGGAACCATAACAGCCCAGGCTGCCGATACGGAAATTTACTATATCATTGAAGCAATCGATGAGGATGATTCTTCTACAATATCTGATGAATATTCGGTAACGATTGTTAAAAACCAAATTCCACTGATTTCAGATATTACAAATAACCCATTGATACCTGAAGAAACCGACGATATTACCATTTCGGCCAGCATCACCGATCCGGATGGAACGGTATCTTCTGCCACCTTAAAATGGGGCACAACAGCTGGAAGTTACCCAAATGAGTTAACAATGAATTCGACTGGTGATGTTTATTCTGGAGTGATTACCACGCAAACCGGAGGTACAAAAGTGCATTATATTATTGAGGCGATAGATGATGATGGTGATCAGGCCAGATCTGATGAAAAAAGTTTTACCGTGAATATGCCGGGTAATAATATTCCTGTTATAAGCAATATATCTTTTAATCCAACAAAACCAACGAGTTCTGAATCTGTCACCGTAACAGCTACGATAACGGATGCGGATGGTACAAATCCTGCTGCAACATTAAAGTGGGGAACATCATTTTATATCCATAATAACACGGTTGAAATGACTCGTGATGGGGATACTTATACAGGAGCTATTTCTGCTTTATCTGATGGTACACATGTTTACTTTATTATTGTTGCTGATGATTCGAACGGTGGCGTTGTGGAGTCTGCTCAGTACGATTATATTGTGGACGATCCGAATGTAATGCCCGAAATTACCGGAGTAAATTTTGATCCGCTGGAACCGGGCAGAAAAGAGAATGTTAGGGTTACGGCAAACATAAGTGATTCTGATGGAACAATTGTGGTTTCAAAAATTTTGTGGGGAACCGAATCGGGAGTTTATACCCAAACAGACACATTAATTGAAGAGTCGGGTAATAGCTTTTTAGGAACGATTCCGGCTCAACCGCATGGTTCTCACATTTATTTTATAGTGTATGCCGAGGATAATGAAGGAGGAATAGCAGAATCAGCAGAATTCGATTACTTGGTGGATGATCCGAACATTCTGCCTGTAATATCAGATGTAAATTTTGACCCACTTGAACCAGAAAGCACAGATGAAATAAGGGTTTCGTCAACAATTACAGATTCCGACGGAACGATTGTGGTTTCAAAAATTTTGTGGGGAACCGAAACAGGAATTTATAACCATACAGATACATTAACCGAACAATCAGCGAATAGTTTTTTAGGAACGATTCCGGTTCAGCCCGATGGTTCGCACATCTATTTTGTGATTTATACAGAAGATGATGAAGGAGGATCAAGTCAATCGATTGAGTATGATTACCTGGTAGATGATCTGATAGCACCTGAAATTTCAAATGTAACGATTGATCCTGCAAACCCAACAGATAATGATGTGGTTAACTTAAGCGCAACAATTACCGATATCGATGGAACCATTTCATCTGCCGAATTGCAGTGGGGCTTAAATGCCGAATCTTTAACAAACTCGATTAATATGTCGGTTTCATCTGGTAATGTTTATATTACCGATTCTGAAATTCCTGCTCAGGCGAGTGGTGAAACGGTTTACTATAAAATACTTACAACAGATAATGATGCATTGGAAGCTTCTCAAAACGGAAGCTACGAGGTTTCAGAGTCTAATAGCATAAATGATTTTACAAAAGAAAAACTTTCTGTCTATCCTAATCCGGTGAAAGATTTTATAACGATTCAACTCGAAAACTATACAGCTAAGGTTGAAATAACTATTTACAATACCTTAGGTAGTGTTTTGTTGTCTGAAAAAACAGACTTTAACAGAGAGTACAGGATGAATTTATCTGATTTGGATAGCGGAATCTATTTTATTAGTTTTGTTAATGATAATTTATTAATAACAAAAATGATCGTCGTTAAGAAATAAATTATTATTTCTGATGACCCAAAGATCTTAGGATCTTTATGTTAAATAAAACAAATGTAAAACATATCATCTTTTTTATTATACTGCCTGATATACTAATTGGGCAGTATAATTTATTTGTCTATCAACCAATGCCTTCTGTTTTTCAATTAAATACTTTTGTCAGTTAATCAAACCTAAATCTTTATAAGCTATGCATATAATTGATTTACTCATTTTTATTGTTTACATGATTTTAATGCTTGGTGTGGGCTATTACTTTTTGCGGCGCAATAAAAGCCCCGACGATTATTTTGTAGGAGGACGCACGATGGGCAGTCTGCATGTCGGGCTATCGGTTGTTGCTACCGACGTTGGTGGCGGTTTTTCAATTGGCCTGGGAGGTTTAGGTTTCGCCATGGGACTTTCGGGTTCGTGGATGTTATTTACCGGCCTAATTGGTGCATGGATAAGTGCTGCTTTGCTAATACCCAGAGTTGCCAAATTAATGAGTAAAGTCAAACTATTTACCTTCCCGCAGATTTTCGGTAATTTTTACAATAAAAAGGTTGCTTTGGTTGCTGGAATTATTTCTGCCATCGGATATATTGGTTTTACCAGCTCACAAATTCTTGCCGGAGCCAAACTGGCTGCTGCTTCGTTTGTGGGATTAAACATGAATATGGCGTTAATTATCATGGGAGCAATTGCTGTTGTTTATACGGTAATGGGCGGATTAAAAGCGGTAATTTATACCGATACCATCCAGTGGATTATTTTAATGAGCGGATTAATTTTTATTGGGATTCCTTTAGGTTATAGTGCTATTGGAGGAATGGAAGGGCTGCGCGCTAATGTTCAACCCGAGTTCCTGACCTTAACAAATGTTTCGTGGCAACAATTAGTAAACTGGGGAGTAACAATTATTCCAATCTGGTTTGTAGGAATGACATTATATCAGCGGATTTATGCCACCAAAGGAAAAAAACAAGCACAAAGGGCTTGGTATATTGCAGGTGTTTTTGAATGGCCGTTAATGGCT
This sequence comes from uncultured Bacteroidales bacterium, assembly GCA_964450375.1. Classification (GTDB taxonomy): domain Bacteria; phylum Bacteroidota; class Bacteroidia; order Bacteroidales; family UBA12077; genus UBA12077. The sequence goes on along the minus strand of CAYVEW010000053.1, from coordinate 17,932 downwards.
TTTATGGGGGTCACCTTAGGGTTGTTTTCCAGAGTAGCGCTTGATGAAGGAATGTTTGCAAGTATGGGCTACGCTACCTTCGATAGTATTGACCCGGAAATGGGATTGCCGCTATTATTAAGAACCATTCTTCCGGTAGGCTTAATGGGATTAATGATGTCTGCTTATTTCTCCGCTATCATGTCCACAGCAGATAGTTGTTTAATGGCAGCATCCGGAAATGTTTTAACCGATATTTTAAGTAAAATTTTTCCTATTAAAGATGATCACAAGAAACAATTGCGCCTTTCGCAAATTTTGACGCTTGTTATTGGGGTTTTAGCGCTTCTGTTGGCTTTAAAAATGGAAAATGTATTGGAGCTCATGCTCTATTCATATGCCTTTATGGTTTCCGGGTTATTTATCCCTTTGCTGGGAGCTATGTTCGGAAAACGGAAAAATACACTGGCTGCCATTTGGGCCATGTTGGTTGGTGGAACAACTACTCTTATGTTAACCGAAACAAATATTGACTTACCTTTAGGGCTCGACCCGAATATATTTGGTATATCGGCATCCTTAATCGTGTTTTTAGTGCTTACCTATATGTTCCCGCGTTATTCAACCTACACAAAACTTTAATAGCCTAATTTGAATGTTATATTAAAAAAACGAGCCGGAAAATACTCCGGCTCGTTCCAGTATTAAGCTACTAAAGTTTAAAATAATTCATCACCTAAATCTGTATTCACTTCAATAGATTCAATCGTTAATTCCATGTTTTGAACACCTGAAGTTTTAATAGTAAAAGGAAATTTAACTCCATCTACTTCCTGGTAGTTCAAAAATGCCTGCATTTGAGTAAACTCGCCTTGTGGTGCAACAATTGTTTCTTTTGTTAGAATATGCAATCCGCTTTCCACATCGAAGAAATCGTAAGTAGTTTTTCCGGTTGGATTTTCCACTTTGATTTTATAGGCATCTTTACCTTCCACTTGCTCAATTGATTCCAGCGTAAGATTCACGCCCAGTTCATCATATTTCAATTCGGCATTTAAAGCAGCTTCCACTTTCAGGTTTTCAAGGTCTTCGCCTGTAAGCTCCTGTTCTCCCTGGAAACTTTTTACAATGGCTCTTTCGCCATTATAAACCTGCTGCATGATAACACTTCCGTTCATCGACATGATCATGGCAAATTTATTCGGAGCTTTTTTGTATGTTTTTTGTTTAATCTCCATACCATTCATGTTGGTGCTGGCTTCGATGGTAATATCCTGAATATTTTCCAGATTTTCTTTTCCACCAATCGCTTCAATGTAATTGTCGATCACCGTTTGTGCAGTAACTCCTTCGGGAATAGATTTTTTTGTTTCTTCTTTTACAGGATTTCCATTTGAATCGTAAAATTCAATTTTACCATCCGCATCTAAAGCTTTTAACCGATCGGCTAGTTTATTTTTATCACCTACAACTAGTACAATCGCATGATCGGGAGTAATATATTTTTTTGCCATTTGCTGGATTTCATCAATGCTAACGGCATTTAACTTTTCCAGATAGGTTTTGTAGTAATCTTCGCTTAAACCATAACGTTGTGTGTTTAGAGCAAATCTGGCAATGGTTTGTGGTCTTTCCAACGATCTGGCGAATGAACCAGTAGAAACATTTTTAGTTAAGCTAATATCATCATTGCTTACTTTCTCATTGCGAATTCGGTTCATTTCGTAAATGAATTCAACAACAGCACTGTCGGTTACATTGGTACCAACCTGCGCTCCGGCCTGAAAATATCCAATATAAGGATCTGTTCTTAAGCTCGATCTTGCTCCATAGGTATATCCTTTATCTTCTCTTAAATTAAGCATTAAACGGCCCGAGAAAACTCCGCCACCTAATATTTCGTTTGTTAAGTTAGCTGCTATTGCATCAGCGCTTCCGGGTTTTAGGTTTACAGGATAGGTCACAGAAATTACTGATTGTACAGCATCATCTTTATGAACCATGGCAATGCGTGTTCCAATGGTTTTATTCGGAAACTGGTATTCGTGTGTTGGCACTTCTGCTTTTTTCCACTGTCCAAAATATTTTTCGGCTAATTTTTTTGTTTCTTTTACAGTAATATCACCAATAACAACCAAATACGACACATTGGGTTTATAGTAAGTATTGTAGTAATCCAAACATTTTTCGCGAGTAATTTTTTCGATAGTTTCTTCTGTTTCAATTTCTCCGTAAGGATGATTGGGAAATCGTAATTTTTGAGCTACCCGGCTCGAAATGGCATTCGGATCGGTTTCTGATGCTTTTAACCCGGAAATATTTTGTTTTTTTGATTTTTCCAGTTCAGATTCCGGAAAAACAGGATTTAATAATACATCCGACATGATTTCCAATAGCGTTTCGGTGTGCTTTTTTAACGACTGTGCATAAATACCATTGGTATAAGTGTTTAAATTAGCACCAATAAAATCGATTTGTTCATCGATTTCAGCTTTCGAACGCTTGCTTGTTCCCGAACGTAAAAGATCTCCCGTAAAACTCACATATCCAACGGCATCATTTTCCATAACCGGATCAACATCTACAGTTAGCTGATAAGAAACTACAGGTATTTTATGGTTTTCAACAACGATTACTTTTAAGCCATTATCTAAAGTAAATGAGTGATGTTCTCCGATTTTAATTTCGGGGGCAGGTCCCGGTTCTGGTCTTATGCTTCTGTCTAACTGTGCTGAAACGTTTACTACAGCAATTAGTGAAACAACAAGTAATGATATTATTTGTTTATATTTTTTCATTTCAAGTATTTTTTTAATTAAAAAATCAAAATAGTTTATTGTTTTTGTGATTTTGGCAGATAATAAAGTACTACTCTGTTATCGTCTCTAAAATATTTATTTGCAACACGTTTAATATCTTCTTTTGTAACTGCCATATATTTATCAATCTCTGTGTTTACAAGATTGGTGTTATTAAAATACATATGGTTAATTGCCAGATTATATGCTCTGGTTGATAGAGCGGTATTCCCGTTAACTATTTGATTTTCGATCTGGTTTTTGAGTTTTGCTAATTCCTGATCACTAATTAATTCATTCCTTACTTTTTCAATTTCAAGGTTCATGGCATCTTCCAGCTCTTTTGGATCTACTCCCATGTTTGGAATCGTATAATTCAGAGCCAAACCCGGATCTTCAAATGGTAATGGGAAAGATGCAGCAAATAATGCCAGTTGTTTTTCGTCTACCAGGGTTTTATTTAACCTGGAGCTTTGCCCCCCCGATAATAGGGTGGATAATAAATCCATAGCATAATAATCTTCGGTTCCCATGGCAGGTAAATGATATGCTTGAATTACAGCAGGCAACTGTATGTTGTCGTATACTGTATCACGAATCTCTTTATCTTTAATGGGTTCAACTATGTTTGGCCTGTAGATTTCTTTTGTGCCTTTTGGGATATCGCCAAAATATTTTTCAATCAGTTTTTTGGTTTCTTTCATGTCTATATCACCTGCAATAGAAAGGACAGCGTTGTTTGGCACATAAAACATATTGTAGAATTCCTGGAACTCATGATCTTCAGCAGCTCTTATGTGTTCAGGATCTCCAATGGTAGTCCAGCGGTAAGGATGCTCCTCGTATGCTCTTTTGCAGGTCTCAATTAGTAAAGTTCCATAAGGCCTGTTTTCGTAACTTTGTTTGTATTCCTCAATAACAACCTTTTTTTGCGTTGCAATTCCAATGGAATCAACTTTTGCATGCAGCATGCGTTCCGATTCTAACCAAAGGCCTAATTCCAATTGATTCGATGGTAAAATTTCGTAGTAATGAGTGCGGTCGTTAGACGTGTTTGCGTTTAGTGTTCCGCCTGCTTTTTCCACAATTTCTGAATACTCACCACGATCAATATTCTTCGTTCCTTCGAACATCAGGTGCTCAAAAAAATGCGCAAAGCCTGTTCTTTCAGGTTTTTCATTTTTTGAACCCACATGATAGGTTACTGTAACAGCTACAATAGGTGTAGACTGATCTTGATGAAGAATGACATGTAAACCATTGTCCAGGTCGTATTCTTCAAATTCAATTTTATTAGCCTGAGCGAAAATAGCACTGGTAAAGGCCAATAACATTAGAGTTGTTAATAAATTTTTCATTTTCATATTTAATTTATTGGTTTAATTTAATTTGTTTTATTCTTGATTTCTGGTGTATTATAATCTAAAATATCACCCGGTTTACAGTTTAGTTCTTTACAAATTGCTTCCAATGTTGAAAAACGGATAGCACGAGCTTTCCCGCTTTTTAAAACAGACAGATTTGCAATGGTTATATCGATGCGCTCTGCAAGCTCGGTTAAAGTCATCTTTCTTTTTGCAAGTAAGGTGTCCAGATTTGTTTTTATTGGCACGTTCTAGTTATCGTTTAAATAATTTATAGAGTGTATCTTTTAAAACAATACATTTTAAAAGCTTAACAAAATAAAACCTTTTTACTGAGAAACGATAAATAAAAAATGTTAAATCTTTTTACATTAGTATAAATATCTTCCTATTTATTACAGTTCGAGACATTAAAATTTAAAATTAATAAACAATAAGCCGATAATTTTCTAAAAAGTTTTGCATATCATAACAGATTTGTTTAACTTTTCCAATCAAAATTTTACCGTTTTGAATAAGTTATGATTAAACCGCAGTTAATATGGAAAAAGATACGTTATTAGTTCCCTGGGATTTTACCGAAGTTGCTGAATCAGCATTACAACACGCTATTAAGATAGCTAATAAGCTCGATAATTCAATTACATTAATTCATGTTGTAAAATCTCTTAAAAAAGGAGAAGAAGCTTTAGAAGAGCTTAACAAAGATATTGAAAAGCTTACGGCAAAATACAATGTCGAGTTAAGGCCTCTGGTTTTAGAAGGAAACTTGTTCCACGAAATTTCAGATTATGCTTCTGAGAATAATGTAAGCATGGTTGTTATGGGCACACATGGAATTAAAGGGATGCAGAAATTCACGGGTAGCTATGCTTTAAAAGTGATTGTAGGATCAAAAATTCCTTTTATCGTGGTACAGGAGCCACCAACCAAAAAAGACACATTTAAACATGTTGTTTTTCCGTTGGATTACAGGAGCGAAGCAAAACAAAAGTTACAGTGGGCACTGTTTTTAGTAAAGTATTTTGAGGTAAAAATAAACATAATTGTTCCAACACTTAAAGATAAATCATTGAATTCAAAATTGATGGCAAATGTTCACTTTGCCGAAAAAATTCTGGATAAATACGATTGTGATTATGAGTTGCATCGCATTGAAGGAAGCAATTCGGCAGAAGAATCCATTGCTTATGCCCAAAAAGTAGATGCCGATATGATTTTGATTATGACAACAAAAGGCATAGGACTTACCGATTATGTTTTAGGCGCCCAGGAACAATATATTATTGCGAATACAGCTAAAATTCCGGTAATGGTGGTAAATCCAAGAACCGATTTAAGTCGTTATGGTAGTTTTAGTGCGACAGGAGGATAGAAATAATCACACTACATAATAAACTATTGAACAAGGAGTTATGCTCCTTGTTTTTTTTGTGTTGATTTAATCGGTTTGTTTCAATATATTAGATAAAAAAATATATTTTTGCCAATTCATTTAATAGCTTAAAACAATTAAAATCCATCGTAATGACATTTATCACAAAAGAAAAATTTCTTTCAAAAGAATGGTTTTATAGCTACTCATTAATAGCTATTGGTTCCTTTATTCTGGCTGCTGGTTTTGTTTATTTTATCGATCCACATAAAATTGTGCCAGGCGGTGTATATGGTATTGGTATTGTAGTAAAAAATATTACCGCTGATATTATGGGCGATGGCATTAAAGTTCCTTTTATAAAAAACCCCATATTTAGCGATGGTTTGGGTATTGGTTTTGTCGGATTGATGCTCAATATCCCCTTAACGATTATCGGAATTAAAGTATTGGGTCCGCGATTTGGTGTTAAAACGGTAGTAGGGTTCGTGTTTTCTTCTATTTTCATCGATTTTTTAGATGAAAGATTCGATGGCGCCTTAGTTGATGATGTACTTTTATCGTGTGTATTTGGTGGTGTTCTTATTGGATTTGGTTTAGCACTTATATTTAAATCAAAAGCAACTTCTGGTGGCTCTGATATTATCGCAATGATAGCAGCAAAACACACCAAAATGTCGTTGGGTATATTGCTAATAATTGTCGATTCTATTATTGTGCTCCTGGGATTAATCGTATTTAAAGACTGGAAAATTCCTTTATACTCCTGGATTGTAATATATATAACAGGGAAAGTTATTGATGCTACTATGCAAGGACTTAGTTACGACAAGGCGCTGTTTATTATCTCAGATAAATATGAAGAAATCAGGAATAAAATTATTACAGACCTGAATCGGGGTGGAACCTTAATTAATGGGGTTGGCATGTATAAGGGCTTAGACAAAAAAATAATATTTACCAATGTAACCCGAAGAGAACAAGCGATACTGCAGGATTATTTAAAAGATATAGACCCGGATGCATTCATGACTGTAATTGATGCACATGAAGTGCTTGGAAATGGATTTAAACCAATTCATGGTGACTAAAATAAAGGGGTTCGAAAACCCCTTTATTTATAAAAACTCAAACTTAAAAAATCGACGTAGTTCGATTGATGATCACCAAAAATCTCCACCGATTCTCCGATTATTTTGTAGGTGCTTTTTTCTCCTGCAATTTTACTAAACAAGATTTCATATTCTTTTTTCTCTTCATCCGTCATAATAATTCTCGAAAGATTATCGTGGATGTCAGCAGCTAATTTTTGGTGGCAGATTGGGCAGAAAAATTCATATTTTTCACCAGCTTTAACATTAAATCCGGGATTTGTTTCGGTAGTGTAATTTCCAATTTCAGGATTAAAAAGTACGATACCGGCATCACCTTGTTGTGTTTTCGCTGATAAAACAATATGTTGGCCTACATTTAAGTAGCCCTTACATCGTGGACATATAAAGTTTTTTTTCATGATAACACCTCCTTATTTTGGGTTTAGGATTTTGGTTAGAAAAATAGCTCTGTTATTAGTATACGAAATAAATAGCTGATTGTTTTGGTTTTAGCCTTTTATATTTTTATTATTTTAAAAGTTTTTGTTTTACTCTGGCAAATTATACGAATAAAATAATAGCCCTTACTTAAATAGGATAGGTTAAGAGGCACTAGCAATTGATCAGTTTGGTAAGTTTTAATAATTCTACCTTGTAAATCATACAGAGTAATCGTTTTGTTTTGATTTAAAAACTGATTGTGAAAACTGATCTGAATTTCATCCTTAACAAGATTTGGATGTAGCATAAACAGTACTTGATCATCGATTGACTGATCTGTCTTTTTGACTGTTCCGGGAATGTTTAATATCCAATTTTCGGGATCGACAATAATATTACTAACAGTTGATGAAAAAGGAATTGTATGGGTTTCTATGTTTTTCGACTGATATAAACGAACTACAGTATCTCTATCATTAGCAACTATTTTATAATCAACATGTAATTGAAATAACGGAGTGTTCGCTGAAGTTGTGGATTCCTTAACGGTTAAATAAAGCGTGTCATTTGTTTGATAGTATTCTACATCAAACTGAGGATATCCTTCGCCATAATACCACTGATTAAAATACGGGCCTAAATTCATCCCGGTTTCTTTTTCCATTGTTAGCTTAAAATCATCACCAGTGGCAACACTATCTGCAAATTCATCTAAATAAGCACGAATGGCCGAAAAAAACAGATCATCGTTATGTATTTCGTTACGCAATGTATGAATTATAGCAGCTCCTTTTTTATATGAAAGCCGATAATCAAAAATACGACTTTCGTTAAATGCCTGTTCGAAAGGAATGTAAATACTTCCGGTAGTTCTTTCAAACGCATAATTATGCGCATTAAGCATCCAGCTTTTTGCAGATTCAATCGACTGTAGGTTTTCCAACAGAATGTATTCCGAATAGGAAGCGAAACCTTCGTTTATCCAAATGTCCTGCCAGGTAGCACAGGTTACAAAATCACCAAACCACATGTGTGCTAATTCGTGTCCTACTAAGGTATATCCAAAATTACCAAGGGTGGTCATGGTTTGATGTTCCATACCTCCACCCAGGGTGGTTAAGCAATGTCCGTACTTTTCATTTGCAAAAGGATACAGGCCGAACTTGTCGCTAAAAAGCTCTATCATCGAAGGGGTTTCGTCAATTTGTGTTTGGTAGTAATCTAAACAACCCGGAGTATTGTAAATATAATTTTGAATCAATATCGGGTTGCTGCCCGTTGGATGAGCATAAATTGAATAATCCTGGTATTCGGCCACCGCAAACGAAATCAGATAGTAATTAATAGGATAATATGTTTTCCACTCAAAACGTTTTTTGTTATTGGGTAAATCTACTTCCCTGGTTAATAAACCATTCGAACCTGCTTTACAGTTACTATCACAAGTAAGAAAAACGTAAACCGAATCTATTTTATCTGATAAAACCTGTTTGCAAGGCCACCATTCGTAGGCATGGAAAGATTCCGACAAGGTCCAGGTCATTTGTTTATCCCATTGCGAAGAGTAAGCATTTGATACTCCACCGCCGTTTGGATTCGGAGTACCATGATAATAGACTTGTGCTGTAAAATCATCATTTGTATTTAAGGCTGATTCAAAAATGTACCAAATCAGGTTGTCTTTATGTTGAAAGTTGACTTTTGCATTATCAATCATAACAGAATCTACGGTAAGGTAATTACTTAATTCTAAAATAAGTGTATCAAGATTCTGTGTTGCTTTTCCTTGTAAAAGTGCGTTCCCCGCAATAGAAGTGGATTGATCTGTTACTTCGATATCGAGCTTTACAAAATGTAAATCGTAATGATCCAATAAAGGGTTATAATAGATGTTAATATTGTTTTTATAATGATTGAGCCGGGTACTTTTAAATAGCTCCGGATGCTCTTTTTGTCCCGATGAAACAATTGGGATTAAACAAATTATCACCCAAGCAAACTTTTTCATAAAAGAATATATAAGTATTTTATGTTAAAGATATAAATTAATCGATTGTTAACCCCATTAACAATGATAAAGATTTATCAAGGCAAATATTTATTTGACTGACACACAAAGATTTCATAAATTTATATAAATCTTAAAAAACCCTTAAGCCATGAGACAAAAACGCATAGAAGTTAACGGGAAGGAAATAGCCTACTATGAAACAAGAGATAACGGAAGTCCGGTTGTGCTGGTTCATGGATTATCATCATGTTCTTCTGTTTTTATAAGACAGTTGATTGATTCTGTATTATCATACCAGTTTCGGTTTATTGCCCTTGATCTAATTGGTTTTGGTAATTCCGATAAGTCTGATAATCCCGAAAAGGATTATACTATACAAGGACTAAGTAGATTTTTAAATAATTTTTGCACAAAACTGGAAATTAAGAATGCTGTTTTTATGGGTCATGATATTGGGGGAAATGTAATTTTAGAATCATATGATCAGTTAAACAATCCCAAGGGACTTGTTCTTTTGAGTTCGATTCCTTTTTCGTTACCATTTCATAAAGGATCATTTACACAGGACGAGATATTTAAATTGCTTTCCAAAGCAGGTATTGACAGCAGCGAAGTACATCAAACCGCAAGTCTTTTTGTTGATGAGGGCGTAAATTATCCTGATTTTATTCCTGAAATTATCCGCAAAGCAGATTCAAAAACACGGGAGATATTTTTTAAGTCGGTATCAGAGGGTCAGTATTACGACCAACTAAACATCTTAAAAAACATAAATATTCCTGTTGCCATATATTATGGCGAGTCAGACCAGATGATCAATACAGAATATTTCAAGAATTTTACCATTCCTGCATTGTGGAGATATAAAACACAAAAAGTGAAAGATGCCGGACACATGTTTTTTTATGAAAGTCCCGCCGATTTTAATATAAGTATAGAAACATTCTTAAATACTGTTTTTAATTAATCTAAAAACCATTAATTAACATTAAAAAAAGAGAGATATGAAAAAGTTTATTGTTTACATTCTAATTTTTGGAATTATTGGATTACTATTCGGATATTTATTTTTTGGAAAAATAGCAGGCGAATATGTCCAGCTAAAAACGATTTTTAGTTCATCACAAAATGCCTTAGAATCTTTTGGAAGGGGTGTTGCCGGACTTACAAAAATGAAGCAAAACATACTAATATCGGGTGGAGTAGGTGCTGTTGTTGGTTTTGTTGTAGCCTTTCTCCGAAAAAAATAATAATTAAATCGGTTACTATTAAATAGTGCATTAGATTTAAAAATTTGCTTTACCTTTAATTATCTTAATAAAGTTTTATTAACAATTAATATTGTAAGAACATGATAAAAAAGTTTTCATTTTTAATGCTGATGGTATTAGTCAGCATTTCATTATTTGCTCAGGATTGCGAGTTCTATTATCCGAAAACCCAGGGAGCAAAATTAGAATATACAAGTTATGACTCTAAGGATAAAATTACTGGGAGTAGCACGCAAATAATTAAAGAACTGAATGAAACTGCAAATTCGGTATCTGCTTTAATCGAAGTACAAAGCTTCGATAAAAAAGGGAAAGATTTGGGAACAAAAGAGTATGGTGTGAAGTGCGAAAATGGAGTTTACTCGGTTGATATGAAAAGCTTTATGGATCCGCAGACTTTAGCTGCTTATGAAGAGATGGACATAAAAATTAAGAGTGATAATTTAAACATTCCGGCAAATCTGAATGTGGGAGATCAGCTGGAAGATGGAATGCTGGATATTTCTGTTTATTCGGAAGGAATGAAAATTCTGGGAATGAGAACGGATATTACAAAGCGCATTGTAGAGGGACAAGAAGAAATTACAACCGATGCCGGAACGTTCAATTGTTATAAAATAACGTATACCATTACGGTAAAAACCATGTTCAGTGTGCGGATGGAAGCTGCAGAGTGGATTGCCGAAGGTGTTGGAACGGTAAAAAGCGAAACATACTCGAAAGGAAAAACAATGGGATATTCTTTGTTAACAGGGATTGAAAAATAGTATTGTAATATTTATGAAAAGCAAGCCGGCGACTGCCGGCTTTTTTTATTTCTTAATAATCTTATCGCTTTTTACAGTTTGTCCGTTTTCATTCTTTATTACCACAAAATAAACTCCCGATTTCCATTGCGATGCGTCAATTTGTTTGTTCTCGCTTACTACAATTCTTTCGCCGATTACCGTATAAATTTCGACAATGTACCTATCCGGTGCATCAATAGTAATGTTGTTTACAACCGGGTTTGGATAGATCTTTATGTTTTGCAGTTCGGCTTTACTCAGGATTCCGGTAGAAGTTGGATTATAAATAGCATCTACAAATTCAGGATGATCAATAAAAGGGTTCCGGTTGCCCTGGTACGAATAAACCACTTCGTTTCGATTGCTTTCAAAATCATCTACCGGGTCTTCTTCATTCCATTGGATTAGTGTTGAAAGTTTACCAAAATAAGGTGTATCGGTGCTGGTTCCGGTATAATCGACCAGTTCCAGGTCGGGATCTCCATTTTCTCCTTCGTATCGTGTTGCCATATAAAACATCATTCGTGCAATATCGCCTTTTACAGCCGGGCGTGGTTCCCAGGAGTCTGAATCTGTATTACACTCTGTTGCTTCAGAATGGGGAGTACCACCATTATCAAAGTCCTTGGTTCCACGGGCAGAGTTTACTGAAATGTCGCAAGGCCGCAAATGATGTGCATCGCGATATGCATCCTGCGACTCGCTGGGAAAACCATGCGATTTAGCCCAAATATGTTCTCTAGACCAACCATTCCCATTATCATATTCTTCGCCGGGAAGTCCCGCTTCAACCGACCATCCGGTGTAAATTAAAATCACATTGTCCGGGTTGGTTGGATCGCGATCCGACTCTTTTAAAATATCCCAGGTATCGGTACTACTCGATGTATAAGGATAATCGGTATGATTTGTAATAATTTGATTGAGAGCTGCTTTTAGTTCTTCACCTTGCAGTCCTTCTGCACTATCGTAATACCCTGTTGGTATTTGGCCAAAACTGCTGAGTGCAAAAGCAAGCAGCAAAAGGCTTAATAATTTCTTCATTGTACGTAAGGTTTGGTGCTTAAAGTAAACGAATTATTGTGTAAATGGTTACTTATTTTTAAAATTCAGAAAAATCAATATGCTAATCCGGCTCAGTTGGTGTTTTTTGCCAAAAACAGACTTAATTTTAGGGTGGTATTCTTAAAAGATCTGCTGTTTCCGCGAATTTATTTCAGAATTATTTATAGTTTTAAGCTTGATTAAAAAAGAAAAAGAGTCCTTGTAATGAATATTCCCAATTACGTACTGAAATTTATTAATGGCACCAGCCAATCGTTGTTTTTAACCGGCAAGGCGGGTACAGGAAAAACTACACTGCTAAAACAAATAGTTAAAACAACACACAAAAAAACAGTTATTGCTGCGCCTACAGGTATTGCAGCCATTAATGCCGGTGGTGTAACCCTGCATTCATTGTTTCATTTGCCTTTCGGTTCATATATCCCGGATAATCGCATTCCTGCAAATGTGGATTTAAGTTTTCAGTTAACCACCCCGCAAATGCTCATTCGGAATTTGAAAATGAATTCGCAAAAAAAAGCTTTGCTGCGCGAAATGGAATTGTTAATTATTGATGAAGTAAGTATGTTACGTGCCGACATGATGGATGCGATCGATCAAATTCTTCGATATGTTAGAAAAAGCCAGAATCCGTTTGGAGGATTACAAATACTGTTTATTGGTGATTTATGGCAGCTGCCGCCAGTAGTTAAAAGTGAGGAGTGGAACCTTCTAAAAAATTACTATTCCAACATATTCTTTTTTAATGCCCGTATATTTAAACAAACAGAACTTGTTTATCTGGAATTAGACAAAATTTACCGGCAAACCGATCAGGATTTTATTGATTTATTAAATCACTTTAGGTTAAATACGGTTAGCCAAAGCGATATCGACCGCTTAAATCAGCAATATCAAAAACACTTTAATTTGTTGAAAAACGAAGGTTATATTTATTTAACTACTCATAACCACAAAGCCGATAAGGTTAACAAGCAAGCCCTGGAAAACCTACCCGGGAAATCGTTTTATTTTAACGCCAATGTTGATGGCGAATTTAGCGAACATACTTTTCCTGTTGATATACAGTTAGAATTAAAAGAAGGAGCCCAGGTGATGTTTATCAAAAATGATTATTCGGGTAATCAGGCTTATTTTAACGGGAAAATAGGCATTGTTGAAAGCATTGATGAAGAGAATATTGAAGTGGGTTTTTTAGATGGATCACCATCAGCTTCGGTGGAACCTTATACCTGGGAAAATAAAAAGTTCGCTGTTAATTCGGAATCCAAAGAAATTGAAGAGCGAATTGCCGGAACGTTTACTCATTATCCCATTAAATTAGCCTGGGCCATTACTATACATAAAAGCCAGGGATTAACCTTCGAAAAAGCGATGATCGATATTTCGCAGGTATTTGCTGCAGGGCAGACTTATGTTGCTTTATCGCGGTTAACATCCTTAAAGGGCTTGGTGCTGGCAGAACCCATAAAATGGCAAGGGCCCGCAATGGATCAGCATTTGTTTGATTTTGCGCAATCGAAAACAAATCCGGATGAGATAACCGAAAAATATAAAGTGGCATCAAAAAGCTATGTGAATGAGCAGGTTTCAGAAGCATTTAATTTTAACAGATTGGTATGGGAACTTCGTGATCACATTGATACCTATGATAAAGATTCAACCAAATCGGCAAAACAAAAGTATTTAAGCTGGGCGAAAACACAATTAAAAAGCACACAGGAACTGGCAGATGTTTCTGAAAAATTTCAATTACAACTTAAAAAAATAATTCTTTCTGGCGATGATCAGAATCTGGAGAAACTGCAAGATCGATTGGTGGCAGCAAAGGAATATTTCGTGCCGAAATTAACCGAAAAACAAGAAGAAATCGAAAATCACATAAATGCGCTTAACAAAGAAAAGGGCATTAAAAAATATGTAAAAGAACTCCAGGCAATTCAAGGTGCATTTTATAACCGGGTTGTTCAGATATACAAAGCAGAAGCATTATGCCAGGCTGTTTTGAATAACCGCGAATTGGATAAGGCATCTTTAATGGACATTACGAGTTCAGTAAAAAAGCCTGAAAAGTCAGAAAAAAGCACTAAAAAGGAAAAGAAAAAAGGCAAATCGAAAATCAAAACTGAATTGATTACCCTTGAGCTATATCAGGAGGGTAAATCGCTGGAAGAAATAGCCGTAGAGCGTGGAATGAATGTTAGAACCATCGAAGATCATATTAGCAAATGTGTTGCACAAGGCAAGATTGACATTACCGAATTACTGGAGCCTGAAAAAATAGAACTGATTTCGGAAGCAATTAACGAGTTGGACACACTATATTTGAAGCCGGTTAAGGAATATTTGGATGAACAAGCCAGCTATCCCGAAATTAAGTATGTAATGGAGTGGATGAAATTAAAACATGGTGTAGGTAAAAAGAAATAATGGCGATACATAGTTGGCATTTGTTCGAGATATTTACAAGTTTGTAAGATAAATAAAACCCTTGCCAATTTTAGTTTTGACAAGGGTTTTTTGGTTGTAGCCCCACCAGGACTCGAACCTGGATCTACAGTTTAGGAAACTGCTATTCTATCCCTTGAACTATGGGGCCAAATATTGCCCGACAAAATTAGAGAAATTAATTTCTTCTGCAAAATCCTTTTTTTAAGCTTTTAACAATTCTTTGTTTTTGTTTACGTTTTCTTGCTGTAACTTTAAGTTTTATTAATCGTCTCACAAAAAACTACAGAATTAATAATTACAAAAAATGAAACGCATTCTAATTAGTATTTTAACCGCAATTATTTCATTAACAGCTTACTCACAATGTATCAAAGGTAAAATAATTGATACCAAGGGCAAAGCAATTCCTTATGCAACAATTTATGCAGCCGGAATTTCGAAAGGAACAACTTCGAATCTAAACGGCGATTACAAGCTGGAACTTCCGTCGGGGAAACACAAATTAACAGTCCGTTATTTGGGTTATAAAACGAAAGAAATTGAAGTGGAGTGCGATGGCAAGGAACATCAAATGAATATTGAACTCGAAGAGCAACTTTATAAGATACCAGAAGTTAGAATATTAGCCAGTGGCGAAGATCCTGCATATGGCATCATGCGTAAGGCTGTTGCAATGAGTTATTATTACCTCAATCAGGTGGGCGAATACGATTGCCGTATCTACATGAAGGGTTCAGGGAAATTTGAAAATATTCCCCGCTTAATGAAAAAAACACTAGAAAAAGAAGGATTAGAAGAAGGTAAAGCAATGGTTCTGGAAAACATTACCGATTTACATTTCGAGCTTCCGGATGTAATTGAAGAAAATGTGATTTCGATGCGAAGCACCATGAAAAGCGAAGAAGTTTCGCCCATGAATTACATTACAATTTCATTATACAATGATATCGACGGAATTATTTCTCCATTAAGCCGCGATGCTTTTGCACATTACAGGTTTAAGCTCGAAGCTTCCTTTTATGATCAGGATTATTTAGTGCATAAAATAAAAGTAATTCCCCGGCGCGAAGGATATGATTTATATTCGGGCAGCATTTATATTGTCGAAGGATTCTGGCATTTACACAGTGCCGAACTGCAAGTGGAGCAAAAAATGTTTAAAGTTAAAATCAACCAGGTTTATAGCCCCGTAAACGAAGATGTATGGATGCCGATTAGTCATAACTTCGATGTGGAAGTCGATGCCATGGGTTTTGAAGTTAAATTTAAGTATGTTGCATCGGTATCGAACTATGATGTAAAACTAAATCCAAACATAGATCATTCCGTGTATCGAAACATGTTAATGGATACCAAAGAATATATGGCTGAGCTCGAAGAAGTTGCACGCGGGCAAAAAGACGAAATCCAAAAATTAGTGCAGAAAGATGATTTAACTAAGAAAGAATCACGCAAACTAAAAAAACTGGTTCGTAAAGATATCGAAAATACAAAACCCAAAGAAAAGAGCCTGGAGGAAATAGATAATATTAGCAACATTGAAGATAGTGCATTAAATCGTTCTGTTAATTACTGGGATTCTATACGCCCCATTCCCTTAACCACATCGGAAATGGAAAGTTACAAAGTAAAGGATTCTATCCAGTTAAAAATGGAAACCGATACCACGTTTAGAGATTCTATGGAACGAGATGATAAACGATTTAAATGGGGCAAGTTATTAACAGGAGGAACATATTTTTATGACAATGGACATCGGTTTCGATATGGTGGTTTATTGGATATAAGTAAGGCAAACTTTAACACGGTGGACGGATTAAAATACGGAATGGAATTTCAGTATTATCATCGTGATGATAGTACGGGAAAATATTTTAGTATCTGGAATGATGTTAATTACGCCTTTGCACGCGAAGAATTTACAGGAAATATGTCGATTTTATATCGTTATAATGGGGAAAAAAGGTCATCTCTCAGGCTTAATGGTGGACGAACAACTTCCGATTTCGATGCACAAACAGGCATTACGGAAAACCTGAATTTAATTACAACCCTGTTTTTAAAAGAGAATTATCTGAAATTGTATCAAAAGGATTACGTACGATTTCGTTATTCAACGGATATTGTGAATGGACTCAGGTTCAATTTAGGGTTTGAATATGCTCAACGTAAACAACTATTCAATCATTCCAACTTTTATATTTACAATTTATTCGGTAGCGATTTTACTTCAAATATTCCCCCGGTGAATAATTTTAATAATAATTTGGTTCAGAATCACACGGCATCTCTGTTATCAGTTAATATTAGCTATACACCCGAATATTATTATCGATTCTACAGTGGCGTAAAATACAATACCCGCTCCAGGTTTCCTACTTTTTCTTTAAAGTACGATAAAGGAATTAAGGGATTATTGGGCAGCGACACCGATTTTGATCAGCTGGAGTTTACTGTTCGGCAGGGTTTGGGAATTAGAAGAATTGGTTCCTTGCATTATAGCCTAACAGCCGGAACATTTTTAAATTCGGATGAATTGTATTTTGCCGATTACAAACACTTTGGGACAAACACTCCGTTTATTATCGGGACTTCCGAAGGAAGTACATTCCGTTTAATTGATTATTACGATTACAGCAGCAGCAGAAGTTATTTGGAAGCACATGCAAGAATCGAAAACGACAGAATGTTACTGAAACGATTACCTGTACTTAATAAAACCTTAATGCGCGAAGTGCTATATGTGAATTACCTTTCTACAACCGGTAATTACCCGTATTTTGAACTTGGCTATGGATTGAATCAAATTTTTCTGATGTTTAATGCAGAGATTTTTGTGGGTTTTAAAGGATTAAATCATGAATATACAGGAATTAAAATCGGAATTCCGTTTGTTGGCCGCAATGGAAATACGATTAGTGTTGGTGGATAAGCGTATTTAATTGGTGTGTTAAGATAAAATTTCGTTATAAAAACAATAGCACGGAGGTTCTAAATAATCACAAAATGACTAATTCGTTTTGCGATGCATAGGGCCTTTTGTGCTCCAGCACGCCGTCCAAAATAAATAAGTTAAGAAATTATCTGTTTTTAATTTAAACAGGCTTGTCGAAGGGTGAATTCGCTTAACTAATTGACATGATTCTTCCGTCTGGTGGTGCAGTATTTAATGCTCAATCTTGGGTCTTCGCCTATGGATTTTATAAAATAACTAAAATAAGATCTTATTGATCAATCAGTTTTAGTTAGAAACCAATTCGCCAATTTAGCTATAAGCCAAATCTTTTTATTATTT
>CAYVEW010000052.1:0-22646 GCA_964450375.1 uncultured Bacteroidales bacterium | reverse complement strand
TGGGAGCAATTTTTATGGCTACCGATTATGTTACTTCACCCATGTCGGTTAAAGGGATGTGGATATACGGTATCGGTATCGGAGTTATAACAGTTGCAATTCGTGTGTTTGGAGCATATCCGGAAGGTATTTCATTTGCAATTCTTATTATGAACGCATTTGTTCCTCTTATAAATATGTACATTAAACCTAAACGTTTTGGAGAGGAGGTGACCAATGGCTAGTAAAAAAGAATCAACATTTGTAAGCATGGTACTTACATTGTTAATCGTAACATTTGTTGCTTCGGCTTCATTAGGCTATCTGTATGAGTTAACCAAAGGCCCTATTGAGGCAAGTAAGTTGGCAAAACAAAATAATGCAATTAAACAAGTTGTTCCTGAATTCGACAATGAACCGGGAAATGAATCTTACACTATCGATATTGATGGTGGAACCCTGGAGTTTTTTCCAGCTAAGAAGAATGGAGAACTGGTAGGAACAGCCGTAAGCACATTTACCAATAAAGGATTTAGCGGAAATATTAAGATTATGGTAGGATTGTTACCCGACGGAACAATACATAATATTTCTGTATTAGAGCATAAAGAAACTCCCGGCCTGGGCGATAAAATGCAAAAAAATAAATCGGACTGGAGTATTCAGTTTAATGGAAAAAATCCTGCTAATTTTCAGTTAAAAGTAACTAAAGATGGTGGCGACGTTGATGCAATTACCGCATCAACCATAAGTTCAAGGGCATTTTGCGATGCTGTTGAAAGAGCATATAATACATATATGGAAGGAGGTAAAAAATGAATCAATGGAAAAATTTTAGCAAAGGATTCTTCAAGGAAAATGCAGTTTTCGTATTATTCCTAGGTTTATGTCCAACATTAGGTGTTACTACATCTGCAATAAATGGATTGGGCATGGGTTTGGCAACAACCTTTGTTTTGGTTATGTCGAACCTGGTAGTTTCAATTGTAAAATCACAAATTCCCGATAAGGTTCGTATTCCTTCTTTTATTGTGATTATTGCATCCTTCGTAACCATGGTTGAATTATTAATGCAAGCCTATCTTCCTTCACTGTTTGAACAATTAGGATTGTTTATACCACTGATTGTGGTAAACTGTCTGGTTCTAGGCCGATCAGAAGCTTTTGCTTCAAAAAACGGCGTTTTTTCATCCATTATTGATGGACTGGGAATGGGATTAGGATTTGCCATGGCATTAACTATTTTGGGTGGCGTGCGAGAAATATTGGGTAGTGGTTCTATCTTCGGCTTTAAATTTATTCAGGGCGATGGCATGTTGGTTTTTGTACTGGCACCCGGAGCTTTTATTGCCTTAGGATACCTGATTGTTTTAATCAATAAAATCAATAAAAAAACTGCTTAAATAAAATACTATGGAGTATATTATTATCATTATATCAGCAATATTTGTAAATAATATTGTATTAGCCCAATTCCTTGGTATATGTCCTTTTATTGGAGTATCCAGTAAAGTGGAAACTTCTGTAGGGATGACCGGGGCAGTTACCTTCGTAATGGTTATTGCTACCATTGTTACATACTTGTTACAAAAATATGTTCTGGATGCATTCGGAATAGCTTTTATGCAAACCATTACATTTATTTTAGTTATCGCATCATTGGTTCAGCTTGTTGAAATTATATTGAAGAAAGTAAGCCCGGCTTTATATCAGGCATTGGGTATTTTCTTGCCATTAATTACAACCAACTGTGCTGTTCTAGGTGTTGCAATTCTTGCGGTTCAGAAAGATTATAACTTATTGGAGAGTGTAGTTTTTGCCATTGCCAATGCTGTTGGTTTTGGTTTGGCATTAATCACTTTTGCCGGATTACGTGAGCATATGGACATGGTAAATATTCCAAAAGGAATGAAAGGTGTACCTATTGCTTTCGTGGTAGCAGGCTTACTAGCACTTGCTTTTATGGGATTTGCCGGATTGGTATAATCTATCAATTAATATAACAGAAAAAGGGCAGCTTAAACGGCTGCTCTTTTGTTTTAGATAATTTTGTTTTAGATTTGTCTTTATAAATTGATATCGTTTTTCGATACTGAAATGAACCTACGACATCTTACCATATTCCTATTATTACTTGCATTTTGCAATGTGTCGATACATGCTGCCGAGAAGAAAAATGTCTTAATAATTAATTCGTATCACAAAGGTTTAAAATGGACAGACGATATTGTAAATGGCTTTAGCAAAGGGTTAAATGAACTGCCAGAAGAAAAGGAAATCTTTATAGAATACCTGGATTCGAAACGGAATTTTGACCCGGCATACTTTCAATCTTTTTTTGAATTGTTTCAGGTAAAATACGCCCATAAAAAGTTGGATTTAATAATGGTATCAGACGATTTTGCTCTGGATTTTATGTTGCAATATCGTGATCGTTTATTTAATAATGTACCTGTAGTGTTTTGTGGTATAAATAACCCACATACTTACCCGCAAGGCTATAGCGGCATTATTGAAAATATTGATTACATGGATAATGTGGATCTGATAAAAAAGAATCATCCCGACTATTCAAAAATTTATGTAATTGTAGACCAAACAAAAACAGGCAACATAATATTTGACAGAGCATATCGGGCTTTTTTAATGTGTAACTCCAATTGTAATTTTGAATTTTTGAGAGATTATACATTTGAAGGACTTAATAAGAAAGTAGCTTCGCTGGACGAAAATGCAGTGATTTTACTTACCGCATTTACTAAAGATAGAAATAATAATTACTGTTCGTATAACGATATTGTGGTTAGCATTACTAATAATGCAAAGGTTCCGGTTTACGGAATTTGGGATTTTTATTTAAATAAGGGTATTGTTGGGGGGAAAATGAATGCAGGACTGGATCAGGGATACCAGGCTTCTTTAATTGCAAAAAAGGTATTAACAGGCACGGATATTAACCACATCGATGTTCAGATATCTAAACCTAAATATCGCTTCGATTACAGGCAAATGAAGAAATTTGGATTGCGAAAATCACAAGTTCCCAAAGACAGCGAAATTATTAATACCACCTTCTCTTTTATACAACTTCATAAAAAGGAAGCCCTTTTTTTTGGATTAATCCTGGTTTTGCTGGTAATTACTATTCTTGTGCTTTGGGGTAATATCATTTACCGAAAAAGAAAGACCCAGATTGAAAGACGCTATCTAAAAAAGATCGAGATAAAGAACGAAGAGCTTCAGTTGGCAAAGGAGAAAGTGGAAGAGTCCAATAGATTAAAAGCTGCTTTTTTAGCAAATATTTCACATGAATTCCGAACTCCAATGAATGGAGTAATTGGCTTTTCGAAGATCTTAATTGACAACAACCAATGGTCGAGCGAACAGGATTTAAAATATCTGAATATTATACATAAGAGTGGTTATTTATTACTGGATCTTTTAAATGATATTATTGATCTCTCGAAAATCGAAGCAAATAATTTACAGATTAATTATGCTGAGTGTAATTTAAATAAAATGCTCAATGAACTGTATAGCTTATTTGAGTCGGAGCTCGATAACCTGGAGAAAGATATTAAACTTGAGTTGGTGAAAGATGTAGATGATGAGAATTTTAGAGTTTATTCTGATGAGAACAGAATTCGGCAGGTACTATATAATTTATTAAACAATGCACTAAAATTTACTACCAAAGGAACTGTAAAATTTGGTTATTACATTGAATTGCCCAATATCGTATTTTATGTTTCTGATACCGGAATCGGATTAGACGAAAACGAAAAGAAAATTATTTTTGAAAGGTTTAGGCAGGTTGATGAATACGCTACACGCAAATTTGGAGGATCAGGTATCGGCTTATCTATCTCAAAAGGTATTGTGGAAAATTTGAAAGGAAAAATTTGGGTTGATTCTGAGAAAAATCAGGGCTCTACATTTTACTTTACCACACCTTACCAGGTGATGAGCAAACCTGCAAAACCTAAAAATGAAGCAAAAACAGCAGATTCTTTTCAGTGGTCCGGTAAAACCATATTAATTGTTGAAGATGCACCTATTTCATACGAATTGCTAAAAAAATTCCTGAAAGATACCGAAGTTAAAATTTTACACGCAAGTAATGGCGAAGAGGCTGTTGATATGTGTATTAGTAAACAGGAAATAGATTTGGTACTAATGGACATTCAGCTGCCCATTATGGATGGGCTGGAAGCAACATTAAGAATTAAAAAGTTCAGGCCCGAATTACCCATTATCGCACAAACCGCAAATGCTATGGACGAAGATAAACCAAATATCTTAAATGCTGGTTGCGACGATTATATTTCCAAACCCATAAACAAACTCGAATTACTGAAAAAAATCGATCTGCTAATTCGATAACTTTTCTACTTACCCTGATTTTTATCATTGTTACAAAACATCTATTTTAGTTGATATACATGAGATATGTCAATTATTTTATTTGCAGTCTAATCTAATTTTGTTGCCGGGAATTGAATTATTTGGGTTTACATTTTAGGGTTAAAAAGATGAATGCAATTAAAAGTATTAAACAATCAGATTTTCTAAGAAATCGCAGATACGAAGCCTTTGTTTTTCTGATCATTTTCTTCGGATTTTTTGGATACCTGGGCAGTGTAATGGGAACAACCAACCTGCTAAATACCATTATGAATACAGCCTGGGATTTACTAATGAACACCGTATTCTTTATAATGGGTATTACGGTTTTATCGGGTGCTCTCGGTAAGTTAATGATCGAATTTGGAGTTGTTCGATTATTGGAAATATTTTTGGCTCCCCTTATGCGTCCTGTTTTTAGGTTGCCGGGTGTCGCTTCCTTAGCGGGTTTAATGACATTCTTTTCCGATAACCCTGCAATCATAAGTTTGGCTAACGATAAAAGTTTTAGTAAGTATTTCCGGAAATATGAGCTAATATCATTAACCAACTTCGGAACGGCATTTGGAATGGGCTTAATTGTATTAACATTTATGTCGAGTTTTGGCCATTTCGGCCCAGCTATGATTGGTTTCCTTGGAGCCATAATAGGAGCTGTTGTTTCTACTCGATTAATGCAAACGATGATTCGGAAACAATTTCCTAAAGAGGATTTACCCGAACTTAAAGAAGACTCATCTTCAATATCTTTTAAATCAAAAGGAGGAACTTTTCTCCGTTTTTTAAATTCAATTTTAGATGGCGGTAAATCTGGAGTTGATTTAGGATTGCAAATCATACCAGGTGTGTTAATAATTAGTACACTTATTATGATTTTAACTTTTGGACCAAACGACCCAAATGTGGGTTATCAGGGGTTGGCTTACGAGGGGGTACCTGTATTACCTAAAATAGCTGGTTGGCTCGATTGGCTGTTTTATGGCTTATTTGGTTTTGAAAACCCCGAATTAATAGCATTTCCAATTACATCACTCGGGGCCGTTGGTGCAGCTTTATCGGTGGTAAAAACATTTTTTGCACAGGGAATAATTACAGGTAACGAAATAGCTGTGTTTACTGCAATGGGTATGTGTTGGAGTGGATACCTGAGCACACATACTGCCATGCTAGATACATTAAATTACCGCCATTTAACATCCAAAGCATTATTATCACATACCATTGGTGGTATTATTGCCGGATCGGTGGCACATTATATTTATATTTTGTTAAATATTTGGTTTAATATATAGTTTAGGTTACATCTCAGATATTTAAACTAACCCTGCATTTTTGCAGGGTTTTTTGTTAGTATCTTTTTTTATTACTTAGCGATAAAATAGCTAATTTAGTAGTTCTTTTAAATTTTATATCATGAACGAAAAATATATAATCAAAATATCTGGGGATCTTTCCGTTAAAGACTGGCAGGTTAAAAATACAATTCAACTATTTAACGAGGGCGCAACAATTCCTTTTATAAGCCGATACAGGAAAGAAGCTACCGGCAGTTTAGACGAAGTACAGATTGCCGCCATAAAGGAGATGCTTGCTAAGTTACAGGAAATTGATCAACGCAGGGAAACCATTCTTAAAACCATTGAAGAACAGGGTAATTTGACCGATGAGTTAAAAGCCAGAATTGAACAGGCAGATACTTTAACCGAACTGGAAGATATTTACCTGCCCTATAAACCAAAAAAGAAAACCCGGGCAACAAAAGCCAGGGAGAAAGGCCTGGAACCTTTGGCCAAAATCATTATGAAACAGCAAGAGCTGAATATTGAAGCTAAAGCCCAGCAATTCATAAACGATGAAGTGCCAGATGTTGAAGATGCTCTACAAGGAGCTCGCGATATTATTGCCGAGTGGATTAACGAAAACGAGCGCGCCAGAAATAATATCCGCAGGTTATTTCAGCACGAAGCAAGCATTAAATCAAAATCAGTAAAAGGCAAAGAGTTAGAAGGAATCAAATACAAAGATTATTTTGAGTGGGAAGAATTGCTGAAAAAATGCCCGTCGCACAGATTACTGGCCATGCGCAGGGGCGAGAACGAAGGGTTTTTAAAAGTTAGTATTACTCCGGATGAAGATAAAGCCATCGAAATGCTGGAAAAGCAATTTGTTAATGGAGTGTACGATGTATCGCGACAGGTTAAAGAAGCTGTTAAGGACAGTTATAAGCGACTTTTAGCTCCGTCGATGGAAACCGAGTTTAAAAATTCATCCAAAGAAAAAGCCGATGAAGATGCCATTAATGTATTTGCAGAAAACCTGCGTCAGTTGCTTTTGGCACCACCCTTAGGCCAGAAAAATGTTTTGGGAATCGATCCGGGATACAGAACGGGCTGCAAGGTGGTGTGTTTAGATGCTCAGGGAAATTTACTGCATAATGAAACGATTTATCCGCACCAACCACAAAATGAGCGTGCAATGGCCATGAAAAAAATTGATTCCTTAGTGGAAACATTTAAAATTGATGCTATTGCGATTGGAAATGGAACGGCGAGCAGAGAAACAGAAGCTTTGATAAAAAAGATCAGATTCTCGACGGATGTTAAAGTATTTGTGGTGAGTGAAGACGGTGCTTCGGTATATTCTGCATCATCAGTTGCCCGGGAAGAATTCCCCGAATATGACGTAACCGTGCGTGGTGCCGTTTCTATTGGCCGCCGTTTAATGGATCCGTTGGCCGAACTGGTTAAAATTGATCCTAAATCAATTGGTGTGGGGCAGTATCAGCACGATGTGGATCAGAATAAACTGAAAGGTAAATTGGATCAGGTGGTTGAAAGTTCCGTGAACATGGTAGGCGTAAGCTTAAATACTTCGAGCAAACACTTGTTAACATATATTTCCGGATTAGGCCCGCAACTGGCACAAAACATTGTGGATTACCGAAAAGAAAACGGAGCGTTCAAATCCCGAAAGGAGCTACAGAAAGTAAAACGAATGGGCGATAAAGCTTTTCAGCAGGCTGCAGGTTTTTTACGAATCGAAAATGGAGATAATCCTTTGGATAATAGCGCAGTGCATCCCGAGAGTTATCATATTGTGGAGAAAATGGCAAAAGATTTAAATTGCCAGGTAATTGATTTAATAAAGGATGAGAGTTTGCGAAAGCAGATTAAGCTTGAAAATTATGTTACCAAAGATGTTGGTATGCCAACGTTAAACGACATAATGAGTGAGTTGGCAAAACCTGGTCGTGATCCGCGAAAAGGGATTAAAATATTTGAATTTGCCGAAGGAATTAATAAAATGGAAGATTTGTACGAAGGAATGGTACTGCCCGGTATTGTTACCAATATAACCAATTTTGGTGCTTTTGTTGATGTCGGCGTTAAGCAAGACGGCCTGGTGCATATATCACAGTTAGCCAATCGGTTTGTTTCTGATCCCAATGAGATTGTAAAATTACATCAGCATGTAAAAGTTAAAGTGTTGGAAGTTGATATTGCAAGAAAAAGAATACAGCTTTCGATGAAAAATGTGGAGTAATTAATAGGTGAGTTAACGTGGTTGTCTAAAAAGTTAAATAATTATGTTTTATTCGTATGTCTTACTTTGAGTAACTTTGTGTTTTCTTTGTGAGCCTTTGTGTAATAGTTTGTAACAATTATACCACAAAGTTCCACTAAGAAGACACAAAGAACCACCAAGATTTTTTTGGCCTTTCTATTACTAATACAATTCATTTTAATGCAAACTCAACGGTTTTTTCGGCGTGTATGGTGGTGGTATCAAAAACCGGAATACTTACATCAGTTTGCTTAATGAGTAGAGGAATTTCGGTGCAGCCTAAAATAACTCCTTGTGCACCTTTTTTTGCTAAATCTTCTATAATTCGTTTGTAGATTTCGCGAGATTCAGCTTTAATTTCTCCTAAAACCAATTCATTATAAATAATGTTATGAACAGATTCCAGATCGTTGCCGTCAGGAATTAAAACGTCTATACCATGTTTTTCTGTTAGTCTTCCTTTGTAAAAATCGTGTTCCATGGTAAAACGAGTTCCCAATAGAGCAATTTTATTTATGTTTCTAGCTTTTATTGCTTCGGCAGTAGCATCGGCAATGTGTAAAACCGGAATAGAAATGTTGGTCCGTACATCATCATACATTTTATGCATGGTGTTTGTACAAATGGTAAGCATTTCAGCTCCGCCTTTTTCTATTTTCTGTGCTGCTTGAATCATTATCTGAGTTAGTTTTTCCCAGTTATTTTCATGCTGAAGTTTTTTTATTGGGTCGAAATCAACCGAATACATAACACATTCACACGAATGATGTCCACCCAAAATTTCTTTAACCTTTTGGTTTACAATTTGATAATATACCAGTGACGATTCCCAGCTCATGCCACCCAACAGGCCTATTGTTTTCATATCGATGTGTATTATTGTTTTAGAATATTTCCCACTAAATTACTCAAAATTAGTTTAACCTGCATTATTCATGAATGAGCTAGGTTAATTACCTGAAATACAAATTTCCTACAAATTTTTAATTTAGTTTTGTTAAAAATTAGAAATATGAAGTTGTTAATCGTTGAAGATAACTTTCAGTTGGCAGATGACTTATCCAGGTTCTTAACTGAAAATGGATTTATTGTCGAGATGTCGGATACACTTGCCAGTGCTAAAGATAAAGTTTCGGTTTACGATTATGATTTAGTTATTCTGGATTTGGGTTTACCTGATGGAAATGGCTTGGATATAATTCATGAATTGAAAAAAATGAAAAAAGATCCGGGAATATTAATTGTTACGGCAAAAAATGCGGTAGAAGATAAAGTAAAGGGACTGGAGCTAGGGGCTGATGATTTTATTACAAAACCATTTCATAAAGCAGAACTAAACGCCAGAGTTCGTTCCATTATACGCCGTAAAAGTTTTAAAGGAAGTAGCAAACTGGAAATAAACAACATTAAAATTGATCTGGATTCCCGTGAAGCCTTTGTTGACGAGAACCTGGTTGAGCTTACACGTAAAGAATACGATCTTTTGCTTTATTTCATGTATAACAAAAGCAGGGTATTAACCAAAGAAAATATTGCTGAGCATCTCTGGGGCGATCATATCGATCAGGCCGATAATTTTGATTTTATTTATAATCACATAAAAAATTTACGCAAAAAACTGCAAAAGCTCGGAGCCGGGAACAACATTCGTTCGGTATACGGTATGGGATATAAGTTTTTTGAATTATAATCAAGGTATGAAAATATTTAAATCGTTTCGACTACTTACAAAAACAACTTTGTTTTATTTGATATTTGTGTTTATTACATTTTTTGTAAGTGCAAGTTATTTAATCCATAAATCGAATCAATACATCAATAACGAAACGGAGCATATATTCAAGTTTCGCGAAAAGCATGTGCACAGGTATTTGCAGGAAACAGACAGTGTTAAAAACTTTAGATCGACCAAACTGGTGTTGTTAAACGAAATACGTGATACGGCCAAATATCCTGTTTATAAAGATACCTTACTATATATTGAAGAGCTGGAACAGAATCAGTTGCATCGGCAAAAAACAAGTGTGATTGAAGCAAACGGTAAATTTTACATGGTTTCGATGATCGTTAATATTAACGATTTTACCAAACTACAAAAGGATATTGCACATCGAATATTCCCTTCATTTATCATTCTTGCATTAACCATTATCTTATTTAGTGCACTCATGTCGGGGTACTTACTAAATCCTTTTCATCGTATTTTATTGCAAATGAATCGATATAAAGTCGGGAAAGGGGTTCAGGTGCAAGACATCAATTCAAGCACCCTGGAGTTTAAAAAGTTACAGTACTTGTTTAAACGAATGGTAAATCGTATCGAGACTGATTATCGTAATTTGAAAGAATATACCGAAAACATGGCACACGAGATTCAAACTCCGTTAACCATTATTCGGAATAAAGTGGAACGATTAATTTCTGATGAATCAGTAATGCAAGTACATAAGGATTCTGTTAAAGCTATTTATAACGAAGCCAACCATTTATCTAAATTAGGAAATACACTTAATTTGCTTACGAAGATCGAAAATGGAGAATATACCAACTCGGAGAATTTAAACACATCAAGAATTATTATTGAACATGTCGATTCCATTAAGGAGCTGGTTGATTTAAAATCTTTAAAAATTGACGTAAGCCTGGATAGTGAGCATCAATTGTTAATGGACCCATTTTTATTTGATATTATTTTAAAAAATCTTTTGCGCAATGCGATTCGGTATGCATCCAATCAAGGGCCGATAAAGATTGAAACCAGCGGTAACGTGTTGAAAATATCCAATTATGGAGAAAAACTGGAAGTAAACGAACAAAAAATATTCGAGCGTTTTTATACATCCGATCATTCAAACCAGTCACTGGGTTTAGGTTTGGCATTAGTAAAAAGAATATGCGACTTAAATCAACTACAACTAACTTACACCTACTCCGAAGGTCAGCATGTATTTGCCATAAAATCAAATGTCTAGATAAAAATCTTATCATGTAAAAAGTGATTTATTAAGCTAATCTTTAGGTTTAATCAAACACTTTTCACTTTAATTTGTCTATTAAGGTGTAATAAAAAATTGAAAATGGCATCTAAGAATAGGAAATACAAATTTCCTACAGATTTTGTATCAAATTACTACAAAATCGGTAGTTAGTTTTGAACCAGAAATAAATTTAAAAATTATATAAACGATGATTAAAAGATTGATGATTATTGTGTTATCTCTGGGATTATCCCTGATAACATGGGCAGAAGAAACAAAACCGGTTGAAGCAGCTAAGGGAACTTTAAAGGGTTATGTATTTGATGAAAGTGTGAATCAACCCTTGGAATATGCGACTGTTTCTTTGGTCAGAAAAAAAGATAATCAAGTGGTAAACGGAACCATAACTGACCAGACAGGTTTTTTCAAACTAAAAAACGTTGATTTTGGAATGTATAAAGTCGATATCACTTTTATTGGCTACAAAACCAAATCATTTGAGAATGTTGCTATTAAGCCAGATAGCAGAGAAGTTGATTTAGGCCGTGTACAACTTGCTTCCGCAGTTGAAGAAATTGATGAAGCTGTTGTGGTAGCCGACAGGCCAACCATGACCTACAAAATTGATAAAAAAGTGATTAATGTAAGTCAGCAGCATACATCAGCTTCGGGAACAGCTGTTGAGATTCTTGAAACAATACCATCGGTTACGGTTGATATCGAAGGTAATGTTAGTTTGCGTGGGAGTCAGAGTTTTACTGTTTTAATTGACGGAAAACCTACTGTTTTAGAACCAAGCGACGCTTTGAGCCAGATTCCGGCCAGTGCAATAGAAAATATTGAAGTTATTACCAACCCATCGGCTAAATACGATCCGGATGGAACATCGGGAATTATAAATATTATTACCAAGAAGAATAAGTTGCAGGGATTTAATGGAATATTGAACCTGAATGCCGGAATGTACGAGCGTTACGGTGGCGATTTCTTGTTAAATTTCAGAAAAGAGAAATTCAATTTTTATGTGGGAGCCGATTTAAATAACCGGGGCATGTTCGGAAGCAGAGAAAGTGAGAACCGCACCATTACCCGAAATCCTTTGGGCGATACCACATCCTATATTTTGTCGGATGGTGATTTTAATCGTGGAGGATTATCATATAGTATTCGTGGTGGGTTTGATTATAACCTAAATGCCCGTAACAGCATTAGTCTCGAAGCCCGATATGGCGATCGTAACTGGAGCTCGGATAATACGGTGAATTTTAATGAATTTACTGATCCGGTAACAACGAATAATACCTATACCAGCGATGAGTTTTCGGAAAGGGGTGGTTCGTACTATTCACTGAATTTGAGCTATACGCATAAATTCATGAAAAAGGGGCACGAACTGTATTCTTTAATAAATTATAGTAACCGCGATTTCGAAGAAGAATCGGTTAATGAACTAATAGACAACAATAATTTGATCGTTTTCGGACAAAGAGCTGTTGAATCGGGGCCAAGCCAGCCACTTCGTTACCAATTAGATTATACACTGCCTTTAAGAACAAAAGACAGATTCGAAGCAGGTTATCAGGCTCGGTTTTCAGATAACGATGAAATAGCTGAGTTATATTTATACAATCCTGTAAGCGAACAGTATGAATTCGATAATACATATTCAAACAATTCGAATTATAAAAGAAGCATACATTCGCTTTATTCAACCTATTCGGGCGAATTAGGTGATTTTGGCTACCAGGGTGGTTTGCGTGCCGAATATACTTATCGAGATATTACGGTACAGCAGGCAAACTTAGATCCTGAGAGTTTTACAATAGATCGTTGGGACCTTTTTCCTACAGTTCACATGTCGTATAATATTCCAAAGGATCAACAGTTAATGGCAAGTTATACCCGACGAATTGAACGCCCACGTGGTTGGTATCTTGAGCCTTTTATTACCTGGTCTGATGCTTATAATGTGCGTCAGGGAAATCCCGGATTACAACCGGAATACATCGATTCATACGAGTTAAGTTACTTAAATAAGTTTGAGAAAAATTCATTATCAATCGAAGCCTATTATCGAATTACAAATAACAAAATTGAGCGTATCAGAAGTGTTTACGACGATAATGTATTTTTGAGCACCTTCGCAAATGTAGGTAAAGATTACTCTTTAGGTATTGAAACCATGTTTGGTGTTGATCCTTTTAAATGGTGGCATCTTGATTTAATGGGAAATATTTACGATTACCGGGTTGAGGGTGAGTTATTAGGCAGAGATTTTTCCACAAGCAGCTTTAACTGGAGTGCACGATTTAACAATACAATTAAGTTGGGTAAATCAACCAGGGTGCAATTAAATGGAATGTATAACAGCCCCACTATTACAGCACAAGGCGAAAGAGATGGCTTTTTTATGACCAATTTAGCAGTGCGTCAAAGTTTCCTGAAAAATCAGTTGGCAGCAACTGTACAGGTGCGTGATCTATTTGGTACGATGAAACATTCGAGTACCTATCGCGATGATGATTTTTATTCTTACAACTACTTTTCGCCAAATACTCCGGTAGTTACTTTTACCTTAACATATCGAATAAATAATTATAGACAAGATAGAGGACGCCGAAATTCAGGCGATGATATGGATGATATGGGCGGTGAAGATGAAGGATTTTAGGGTATTAAAAAGGTAGTAAATTAGTAAAGGCATCTTCGATTGGAGATGCCTTTATTATTTATTCGTTCTTTTTTGCCGGACAGCTG
Organism: uncultured Bacteroidales bacterium; assembly: GCA_964450375.1. Taxonomy (GTDB): domain Bacteria; phylum Bacteroidota; class Bacteroidia; order Bacteroidales; family UBA12077; genus UBA12077. Next base: position 8,964 of record CAYVEW010000052.1, on the reverse strand, counting down.
TTAAATCCAAAAATTGTGTAAAGTGGGCAAAAGCTTATAAAACTTGTTAAAACAAATACTCCTGCTAAAATAAGCAGCACAATTCCTAACGTACCGGTAATTACTTCAAGATAAAATAATACGGCAATAACAATAGCAATCAGAATTCGAATTACTTTGTCGACTGTTCCCATGTTTTTTTTCATAACCCAAATTGTTTAGTTTTTAATTTGCATATAATAAACAGCAAGTGCGCCAAATTGTTTATTTGCAAATTTAATCTTTGGCTATTTCCAGGATGTTTAGCAAGATCAATTGTATTATCCTTTGCAATTTATCATAATTAATTTTTTCAGGAGTGTCACCCGGTGTGTGATAATCATCATGTAAACCCGTAAAATAGGTAATGCCTGCAATATCTTTTTCGATAAATGGATAATGGTCCGATCCATATGTCCAGAGCATACGATAATCTTTGCCAGGATTTTGATCAAGAATCAGACCTGTGTGCTGATTATTTAATTCATCGATATTTTTAAGGAATTTTTTACCATCATTCCATTTTAATACAAACACACGATTACTATTTTCCGGATCATCATCCATATCACGCCCGATCATATCCATGTTAAAAACTACTTCAATATTCGATAAAGGAATGGTGGGGTTTTGAACAAAATATTCAGAGCCAATAAGTCCCAATTCTTCGGCAGAATAACTAATAAAAAGAATGTCGTAATTCAGCTTTTGTTCATCGGATAATTTGGCAATAATTTCTGAAAGCATTAATACTGCACTTGTTCCCGAAGCATTATCGTCGGCTCCATAATTAATCGATCCATTGGTATTTCTCCCGACATGATCGTAGTGGGCACCTACAATAATGGTTTCATCGGTGGCTTCACAATCAATATATGCAACAACATTTTCGGTTTCAATACTTTTTAGCTGGGGGTTAAAATCAACCGAATAGGCATAAACGGAATGATTAATAGTTTTTAGTTGATTGTTCGATCTAGAAAGTTTCTTGAAGTCTTTTAATTTTCTGTTCTGGTCATTAAATAATCCTACACAAAGTTCTTCAGGCACAAATAAAATATGAATATCATGGTCTGTATTAATCTTCAAATCGGGCACAAGTAAATTATTCTGCTTAAATCTTTTATAATCAATATTATTTCTTTTTTCTTTCGCATAGTAGTTGTAGAAATAGAATAATTCGTAAAAAGTATGCAGGTCGGTTATTTCTTTTTCGAATAGATTTTCGTGAATACGCTTACCAAAAGGTAATCCGATAATAAAGGATTTTGTTCCATAATCGTCTGAAATCTTAATAGCCTTATCAATGCCTGATTTTACACTTTCCGAAAAGAAAAAAATACTCTTGTTATCAATCTCCAGTCCTTCCAATTCATTTTTTTTGGCATAGCCGGCAAAAACAACTGCGTCAACAATGCTATCTTTTACTGCTTTGTTACTGAAAAAGATAGGCGCGTTATAACTTACTGTATGGTAGTACATTTTTGAATTTCCGGTTTGCAAACTATTTAGCGTAAATTTTTGATAATAGGGCTCAGGATTGTTTGGAAAGAATGTTTTTAAGTTATTCTTCTCGAAATGATCTGCAATGTATTGTGCTGCAAGTTTCTGTCCATATTCGCCGGTCATGCGGCCTTCCATCGTTTCAGATGCCAGCGTATCGATGTGTTTCTTTATTTTTTCAATGGTAACTTGACGAATGTATTGTTCTTCACTAATCTGGGCAAATAAAAGTGAAGGCAACAACAGGAGATTAATCAGTATAGTAATCTTAAATTTCATTAAACAGAATTTATAAGTATAAATATACAAGAATCAGCAGTAAAGTTTATATATCCGACCAAAATTTGTAAATATCTTCGGGTGTTTCTTTTTTTCTGATGATTTGGTAATTGTTATTTTTGATTCCGATGATTTTAGGGAATAAACGGCTTACATACCTCGACCACATTCCAAAAGTATATCCGCCGCTATCGTGTATTACAATGTAATCGCCCGGTGCTGCTTTGGGTAGCAGAATATTTCTTGCCACAATGTCGCCGGCGAAACATAAAGGGCCTGCTATGTGATAATGTAGTTTTTCAGAATGGTTTTTGATTTTTCCTGTTGAATCGAGCAAGGAAATTTCATGATACCAGTTATCCGGATTTAAACACTCCCGCAATAAAATATCGGCGCCACCATGTATCATGAGTGTATTACTATCTTTATAATGTTTAACATATTCAACTTTTGAGATGATATAACCTGAGTTAGCGTGTAAATAACGCCCAAATTCAGTTATTAGCTGGATATTTTCCAGATGATACTTTTTTAAAAGCTGTTGAATGTTTTTACCATACTTCAGAATATCAGGTGGTTCCTTCTGATGATGATAAGATATTGGCAATCCGCCACCTATATCGATAAACTGTATTTTATTTGCATCAGTTTCATTATTAATATCAACAACCAGCCGTAAGATATTTTCAAAACCATCCAGGAGCATTTTCATTTCACATCCTTGCGAACCAATGTGAATGTGTAATCCGCATAAGCAGTTGTATTTTTTAAATAAGTGTATAATTTCCTGTCTGAATATGTTGATTGGAATCCCGAACTTGGAATACGCTCCGGCAACAGATGTTGATTCTATGCTTCCTGTTCCCACTTGCGGGTTTATTCGAACCCCGATTCTGCTTTCTGTATGATTTTTTTTTAGGTATTGGTGGATGCGTTCCAGTTCAGAAAATGAATCTGCGTTTATAAAATATCCGTTTTGTAAAGCATTGTCAATTTCCGCCTGAGTTTTAGCAGGGGAGTCGAATACGATTTTAGTTGCCTTAAAACCGGTTTTATGGGCTAAAAACAATTCTCCTTCCGATGCAACTTCAACTCCCAAACCAAAATCTCTCACATTTTCAAGCACCCTAACCAATGGATTTGCTTTAATAGCCGATGTGTGTATGGTATTTTCAGGAAATGCTTTTTTTAGCTCATCAATTTTTGTTTCTAAAAAATCAAAATCGTAAAACACCATGAGATGATCATGTTCCTTATTTACCAGGCCAGAAATTAAACTGTTTGAGAGATCATTTGAAATTTTTTCAACAGGAATATAATGTTGCATATGACAGCTAATCAGATCTTTCTAAAATTAAGATTTTCAAAATGAAAGTCGTTACTTGGTAAATCAACTTTAAAACCTACAGGTTTTCCGTTTTCATTTAAATCAAACCGGATAATGGCAAAAGGAAGGAAAGGATCTTTAAATTGCACTTTAAAATTATTGTAGTCCCAGTGTTCCAGTTTACCCGAAAACACTTTTTTACCTGGTTCTAAAATAAGATGCAAGTCATTATTTTCTAAATGAACTGATGCTTCCCCATACATCTTATCGTAATAGCTTCCGGCAAAATCTTTTAAGTCTGCGTCCGTTGCAGTACCTAAAGTTCTTTGCTTTAGTCGCGCTGAATCTTGCTCTCGTTGATAATCTTCGTATTCTGATTTTTTTTGTAAAAAATAGGCTACCCAATCAGTCGTTTGTTTTTCGGTTATAATATCGATTATTGCATAAAGCAACAAATCGTTAGCGTAGAAATCGAATCCGTTATTTAAAATGACGATCGATAGGTTTTTTTCAGGAACAATGGTTACATTGCTAATAAAACCGGGCATACTACCATCATGACTAATTATTTCGAGTCCGTTATAGTCAAAGGTATTCCAACCAAGCGCATAATTTCTAAAATGAATACCTAGTTCTTTTCTACTTTTAGAAACCGGTAAAATCGTATGTGCACTGGTAAGTGTTTCGATAATTTCGGGTTGCAAAATCTGGTTGTTTTTCCATTTTCCATTATTTAATAACATCCTGGTCCAATTCGACAGATCGCGTGCATTTGACCAAATGGAAATGGCCGGTTTACCGGCATGGAAATAATGAACCGCAATGGCAGAGTCCTGCAAGTGCGGAAAGGCAATGCTTTCCGATCCGTCAAACTGATCGCTCGATGTTCTGGATGCATTCATTTCCAAAGGCTCAAAAAAGTTTTGTTGGATGAATCGCTCCCACGACTGGCCGGTTACATTTTGGATAATTTCACCGGCAATCAGGTACATATTATTCTGGTAGCCAAATTCAGATCTAAAATTTTTGGTTATAGGCAAATATTGCATTCGTTCAATCACCTCGGCATTTGAATAATCTGTGTTATACCAAAGTAAATCGCCGTAAAAAGTTCCCAAACCTGTTCGGTGCGAAAGCATATCTTTAATTTCCAGGTTCTTGGTTATGTATTCATCTGCCAGTTTAAAATCAGTTACATAATCAATAATCTTATCGTTCCACGATAATAACCCTTCCTGAACCAGCTTACCAATGGCTGCAGCTGTGAATGCTTTCGTACAAGAAGCAATATTAAAAATATCATTATGGTTAAGCATCTCCAAATTATGAATATTCTTGTAACCAAAGGATTTTTCATAGATTATTTCGTTGTCTTGTATTACAGAAATGCTTATTCCGGTTGGCTTAAACTCATTGTAAACTTGCTTGCTGATTCTGTCAATTTGTTGTATCTCGTTTTCGCTTTTCTGCAAAAAAAGTACGATGGGGATTGCAATAACCAGTATAAATGGGATAACAAATTTTACGATGTTCTTCATTTTTGGGAGTATTAAAGTGAAAAATAAAAAATTAAATTAATCAAATTATGATCAAATGTCAATTTAAGTCATAAAATAAAAATGCTGATAATTTTTATTTATCAGCATTTTGTTAATGACTTTAGTAGTTATATGCAAAAATTATTTTTTATAAAAACTCATCAGGTAAATACTAAACAGGATGGTCATAACTACTTGTATTAGTATGGGTGTAGAAATTAACCCCGATTTTAAAACCGAAAACTGAATTAATCCGAATTTAATAATATAATAGATGATTTTACTTCCAACAATACTAATAAATATGGGGAAGAAAAGGTTTTTAAACTTTTTAACCAGCAAAAAGAACAAAAATACATTTAAGCTTAATTCAAAAGCAATTAAAAACATTTTGGGTAGCACAGGATGTGCTGAAACCAAAAAAGAAAAAAGCGGTAAGCTTAAAGCAAGGATGTATGCATTTTGCCTGTTGGTATGCACTAAGGCCAGAATTAACATCAAACGCATGGGTTCAATGAAGTAAACAGGCAAACTAACTAAATGCGAAATTGCCGGTACAAAATAAATAAAAGCGAGAGCAAGTATATCAAGCAGAATATTTATAATGGATTGTTTACTTGCAATGGATTTAACAACTGTACTCATGATGAATGATTTTTAGGGTTTAAATCAAACCAAATTTACGGATTAATTTTCAATTCTGATAAGATATTAGTAAATTTAAGGGATTTATAATGTTAAAAACCAATACAATGAAACGTCGCGAGTTTATTTGGAAAACAGTTAATGCAGGGATTTTAACGGGAGCCGCAGTAAGTTTTGGTGGATTCGGAAAGATTTTTGCGAGTACAGTTAACTCCAACTTACCATACGATTTAATTGCCGTTCGGGATGGCGAGCCGGATTTAATGCTCGATAAAGCTTTACAGGCAATGGGCGGAATAAAGAATTTTGTAAAAAAGGGCCAAACAGTAGTAGTTAAACCGAATATCGGATGGGATGTTTCGCCCGAACGTGGAGCGAATACAAACCCTAAGTTAATTAAACGAATTGTTGAACATTGTATAACAGCCGGGGCAAAGGAAGTGTATGTTTTTGATAATACCTGCGATAAATGGTCGGCATGCTATAAAAACAGCGGAATTGAAAAAGCGGCAAAAGATGCCGGAGCGAAAGTGGCTCCCGGACACAGTGAAAGTTATTATCAGCAGGTTTCGGTTCCTAATGGAATAAATTTAAAGGAAGCAAAAGTGCATGAGCTGATATTGAGCTCCGATGTATTTATAAATGTTCCTGTATTAAAAAGCCATGGCTCGGCGCGGGTTACCATTACTATGAAAAACTTAATGGGTATTGTTTGGGACAGGCGTTTCTGGCATCGTAATAATTTGAACCAGTGTATTGCTGATTTTGCCACCTACAGAAAACCAGATTTAAATATTGTGGATGCCTATCAGGTAATGACTAAAAACGGGCCGCGTGGAGTATCAGAAGCCGATTTGGTTACAATGAAATACCTGATTGTGTCAACCGATATGGTAGCTGCCGATGCCGCCGCTGCTAAAATATTCGGCATGGAACCACAGGATGTTAAGTATATTCAGATGGCTAACGAAATGGGAGTGGGGCAAATGGATTTAACAAAACTAAATATTGGACGCATAAGAGTGTAAAATAGCATGAATCATAGTTACTTAAAAAAAATACGTGTAATATTCTCTGTTTTATATTTTTTATTGATACTCTTATTATTCGTAGACTTTACACACCTCATACCAAAACAATTTTATAACATTCCATTATTTCTGCAGTTTACACCATCATTTCTTACACTAAAAAATGCCTTTCTGTTAAGTGGCTTGGGGTTTATTTTTATCGTAATAATTACCTATTTATTCGGCCGTGTGTATTGTTCTTTTATTTGTCCATTAGGAATACTTCAGGATTTGGTCGCTTTTATTACCAAAAAGGTAAAAAGAATTAAACGATATAAATACAAATATCAACGAGCATATAACTGGATTCGATACTCATTTTTATCCTTGTTTATCCTGGGCTTATTATCGGGTTTTTCGATTTTGGTTTCACTGCTCGACCCTTACAGTATATTTGGAAGAATGAGCTCAGAACTTTTCAGGCCTGTATTGGTTGCTGCAAACAATATAACCGACGCTGCTCTTCAGAAATTCGATGTGTACTCGTTCTACCGTGTGGATCTAAGCTTAAGTCATTGGATTATTATAAGCACCACTTTGTTTTATCTTCTGTTAATCATCGTTTTAACCGTACTAAAAGGCCGAATTTATTGTAACACCATCTGTCCGGTGGGAACCATCCTGGGTTTAGTTTCCAGGCTATCCGTATTTAAAATCCGCATTGATAAAAACACTTGCACCAGTTGTCGTTTATGCGAAAAAGTATGTAAGGCAGGCTGCATTGATATTCCTAACCAACAGGTACATTTTGATCGATGTGTAAGCTGTTATAACTGTTTAACCATTTGCCCGGTAAATAGTGTGCTGTATACAAATAAAACAGATAAATCCGGAACCTTAAAAAATGTTCATCCGGTTAAACCCAATAGCAGAAGAAATTTTCTGGCTATAATTGCATTAATATTTACTGTTAAAAAGGCAAAAACACAAGAACTGGTTTCGAACAACGCCATGTTTCCTGCAGAACGAACCACTGCTGTTTCTGCACCCGGATCAATCTCGATCGAGCATTTTAACGATCTGTGCACAGCATGCCATTTGTGCATAAGTGCCTGCCCAACCCAGGTTTTACAGCCGGCATACACCGATTACGGGATTATTGGTTTTATGCAACCGGTAATGGATAACCATTCGGGTTTTTGTAATTTCGATTGCATTAAATGCGGCGAAGTATGCCCAACCAGTGCAATACAAGTTTTAAATATTGAGGATAAAAGATTAACACAAATTGGTATAGCCAAATTTGTGAAACAAAATTGTATTGTAGAAACCGAAGGTACCGATTGTGGTGCCTGTGCCGAACACTGCCCCACAAAAGCAGTACGAATGGTGCCATATAAAAATAACCTGGTTATACCAGAAGTTACCGAAGATATTTGTATAGGTTGTGGAGCTTGCGAGTATGCCTGCCCAACCACTCCGTATAAAGCCATTTATGTTGAGGGAAATGCTGTTCATCTAACTGCCAAAAAGCCAATGCAGAACGAACAGGAAGTAGAGATAAGCGATGATTTTCCTTTCTAAAAACCACTAAAAAAGGTGATGTAAATCACCAAAAATGGAGCGCTAAATCACCTTAATTTTTGAATCTTATTATAACTGGTAACGTATCCCTTCTTATGGAAGGGATACGATTATAGTTGCTGCCCTTAAAATTAAATTCAAAATAGCGATATGAAAAAGTTAGGTTATCGATTATATATAATTATTCTATTCTTACTAAGTTTTACAAATTTTAGTTATTCTCAACAGGGAAGAATGAAATCAGGAGGGGCAAGTTCTGTAACTACATGTTTTAATATTCCTGTGACTCTTGAAATTTATCTGACAAGCCCGACAGGCGTATCTCCTTACGATATTACATATAGAGATGAAACAGGTAGCTTAATTAGTGTATTGGATGTTACACTACCATATACTTTTGACGTTCAAAATGAAGGTATTTATGAACTAATAAGTATTACTGATGATGCTGGAACCGCCATTGCTACACCTGGCGGACATACAAGTGTAGAAGTGATACATTATTCTGCAATTCCTTTAAATGTAACCATTGCAGAAGGGCTAACTGTATGGGTAAGTGCCGGATCAACTATTAGCCTAACATCTGTTCCGTCAGATGGAACAGGACCAGGAACGTATACTTATGCATGGTCTGGGCATCCTTCGGTCGCTGGTTCTGTAACAAATAATGCTGTTTTTGATGCTTCATCAGTAACTCCAGGATCAACATATACAGTAACAAGCACTGTAACCGATGGAAATGGTTGTTCTGTCTCTGATAATGTTATTGTTCAAGTAACTAATTTGCAGGCTGTTGTTGCTTCACCTGCAGACCCTGCACTTGGGTGTGTTGGTGTAGCCTTATCTTTAGATGGAGAGGCACTTAATGGTTCGGGCAGTTATGAATATTCATGGCAGGTGTCTTCTTTAGGAGGAAATTCAGGTAATTTTTCTAATAATACAATTGCTGATCCTACCTTCACCCCAAGTGGTGTTGATACTTATAATCTGACATTTACGGTTAAGGATGTTGGAGTTTCCCCAAATGTTTCGGCATCAACTACACTTACTGTAAATTCTT
>CAYVEW010000051.1:0-22703 GCA_964450375.1 uncultured Bacteroidales bacterium | reverse complement strand
AAGCGATTAAATTAGTATATAAGGATAAGGATACGCTTTTTGTTAACATTCATTCCCTCCATAAAATTTCAAAATACAAAGGAAAAGATTCCGAACCACCAAAAATCTATAAGCTTGGCTCAGGAGCCTGGCAAAAATTAAAGCAGAACACCAAAAGCAAAGTAAAAGACATTGCCCGGGAATTAATTCAGCTATATGCAAAACGAAAAGAACAACAAGGTTTTGCATTTAATGCAGATACCTATTTACAGCGCGAACTGGAATCTTCGTTTATTTACGAAGATACACCCGACCAATTAGTATCAACAGCAGCAGTAAAGCAAGATATGGAATCGGATACACCTATGGATCGACTGGTATGTGGTGATGTGGGTTTTGGCAAAACAGAAATTGCCATACGAGCTGCTTTTAAAGCTGTGGCAGATAATAAGCAGGTTGCAGTTCTGGTGCCAACAACTATTTTAGCGCTGCAACATTACCAGACTTTTAAAGACCGGCTTAAAGATTTCCCTTGTAATGTTGATCATTTAAGTCGATTGCGCTCTAAAAAAGAACAAACAGTAATAATAAAAAACATTGCTGAAGGAAAAACAGATATAATTATAGGTACCCACCGATTGGTTGGAAAAGAAATAAAATTTAAAGATTTAGGATTACTTATTATTGATGAAGAACAAAAATTCGGTGTTGCAGTTAAAGATAAACTAAAACAACTAAAAATAAATGTAGATACTTTAACACTTACAGCCACCCCTATTCCCAGAACACTGCAATTCTCAATGATGGGAGCCAGAGATCTTTCCATTATAAATACACCTCCACCAAACAGGTATCCCATCATTACTGAACTTCATACTTTTAACGAAGATATTATAAAAGAAGCTATTGATTATGAGTTTCAGCGAAATGGGCAGGTGTTTTTCATTCACAACAGAGTTCAGAACATCGAAGAAGTTGAGAGTCTGATTAATAAATTATGCCCGGATGTACGAACAGTGCATGCTCATGGACAAATGGAAGCCAAGAAGCTTGAGAAAGTAATGCTCGATTTTATTCATTACGAATATGACGTGTTAATTGCAACCACCATAATAGAATCTGGTTTGGATATTGCGAATGCAAACACCATTATTATCAATAACGCACAAAATTTTGGTCTAAGCGATTTACACCAACTGCGCGGACGTGTTGGTCGATCGAACAAAAAAGCCTTTTGTTATTTATTAGCACCACCACTAATATCGGTAACACAAGAAGCCCGAAGAAGACTTAAAGCCATCGAAGAATTCTCTGAACTGGGAAGTGGTTTTAACATTGCCATGCAAGATTTAGATATTCGCGGAGCAGGTAATTTGCTCGGAGCCGAGCAAAGCGGTTTTATTACAGACATTGGATTTGAAACTTATCACCGGATTTTAAACGAAGCCATTCTTGAGCTGAAAGAATCGTCGTTTAAAGAACTTTACGAATCGGAAAAACAAGTAGAGCAGCAAAAACAAATTGAGAAACAGAAATTTATTAGCGACTGCCAGATTGAAACCGACCTTGAAATATTATTCCCCGATACTTATATTAATAATATATCTGAGCGTATTAAACTTTATCGCGAACTTGATAATCTGGAAACCGAAAACCAACTCATCGATTTTGAAAACAGACTCATCGACCGCTTTGGTAAATTACCACATCAAACCGTTGAATTGTTAAATGTTGTTCGTTTGCGCTGGATAGCACTCGATTTAGGAATAGAGAAAATATTACTTAAAAATAACCGCATGGTCGCATATTTTATAAGCGATCAGGATTCCCTGTTTTACAAATCGCCTGTTTTTGTGCGAGTATTAAACTACTTGCAACAAAATCCCAAAAATGTGAAGATGAAAGAAATAAAAGAAAAATTAGCCATTACTTTTGAAAAAGTGAACAGCATTGAACAGGCAATTCAGAAATTTAACATTATTTAATATAGGGTAAAGCTGTTTCAATGAGTCTTATTACAAGATAATTTATATCTTTACGTGCTGATTTTTAAACAGTTTTCGACACAAACATGAATTTAACCATTGATATTGGTAATACACGCAACAAAATAGCAATCTTCGATCAAGATGAGATTGTCGAAACCGCTATCATTGAAGATTTGAATGATGAGCGAATTGAAAAAATAAAAGAAGAATATAATATCGATGCCGTTATTCTTTCGTCTGTAAAAAACCCAAATAAAAAACTGATAAATTATTTACAATCTAACATTGAATTGTTCATTGATTTAGACGAACATACAGCCATACCAATAGAAAACCTTTATAATTCAAAAAGCACATTAGGCAAAGATCGTTTAGCCGCTGTTGTGGGTGCAAACAATATTTTTCCGGATACCAACGTTTTGGTCATTGACTTAGGTACTGCCATCACTTTTGATTTAGTTAATAATAAAAATCAATATTTAGGAGGAACCATTTCGCCCGGACTAAATCTTCGATTTAAAGCACTTAATCAATTTACCGATCAATTACCTTTGTTGGAAAAAAGAGAAAAGTTTGATATTATTGGCAACGATACAGATAGCGCAATAATTTCGGGAGTTCAAACAGGAATAAAATTTGAAATCGAAGGCTATATACACCAATTACAAAACGATTATGACAGGCTAAAAACAATTTTAACAGGAGGAGATGCTATTTTCTTTGATAAAATGCTAAAAAATACCATCTTTGTAAACTTAAATTTAAATTTCGTAGGATTAAACACTATTTTAGAATTCAATAAATCAAGATGATAAGAAGATTTTTCGCCACACTACTCATTGTATCTATTACAACTACAATCGCTTTAAGTCAGAGTGTTACTAACTCGCCATACACCCGTTTTGGGATTGGCGAAATTGACCGGAATGGTTTTAACGATAGCAAAGCAATGGGTGGTATATCAACCGGATTGCGTGTAAGAAACAAAATTAACTACATGAATCCAGCTGCAATTAGTGCACAAGATACCATGTCGTTTATTTTCGATATTGGATTAAATGGTACTATAAAGCATTTAAAAACAAACACCAGTAGTGCAGATTTTAATAATGTTTTATTCGATCACATTGCAATGTCTTTTCCAATTAAGCGATGGTGGTTTATGGCATTAGGCGTAACACCTTACTCAAAAATAGGATACGATGTAAGAAATTACACTCCGCATTCGGTAATCGATACACTTAATATGAGTAATATTAACACTGGAAATGGCGGGATAAATCAGGTTTTTTTCTCCAACTCATTTAATGTCACCAAGAACATATCATTGGGTTTAAATATTAATTATTTATTCGGATCGATTGAGCAGTACAGACAAATTAATATACAGGATGATTTTAATGGAAATGCTACCATAATAAAAAATGACTTCTACTTAAAAAAGTTTTCATATGATTTGGGATTTCAATATCATAAGGTACTCGATAAAAAATACTTTTACACAGTTGGTTTAACCTATTCCAATAAAATTTCTTTTAATGGCGACAAAGAAACTGTTGTTTTCTCAACACCGGTATATAATACAAATGCAATAAGCATTAAAGATTATATTAATAGTTACACAACCTCCGTAGACACGGTGGCAAGTAAAACAACAAAAAACAACTTAACCGTACCTTCAAATTATGGCATTGGTTTTACCGTAGGAATAGTAGATAAGTTAACTATTGGAATGGATTATAGTTATCAGGACTGGAGCAATGTAAGTGAATTTGATGTTAATAATGTTTCTTTATCAGAAAATTCTGTTTCCTATTCTAACGATCAAACAATAAAACTGGGAATTGATTATATACCCAATTTAGAATCTTATAAAAATTATTTATTAAAAATAAATTACAGGTTAGGTTTTTATTACAACAAAGGCTACCTTCAAATAGGTGACAATCAGATAAATAATTATGGCATAACTTTTGGAGTTGGTTTACCAATAACTAGTTATAGAACCAACTTAAGTTTTTCATGTACAATTGGGAAAAAGGGAACAATGGAGAATGGCTTAATTGAAGAAAACTTTACATCGTTTGGAGTTAACTTTACCTTGTATGATTTCTGGTTCTTTAAAAGAAAATATCAATAATAAAAAACTTAAATAAAAATGAAAACACTAGCAAAAGGGATTTTAACAACACTATTCGTGGCAATAACAATTACTCTTTCTTTTGGGCAGAAAGGGATCGAAGACGGTTCAAAATATGGCCACGGAGAAGACAGCATTCGCTGTATAATGAATTATTCTTTATTTAGAGAATATGTTAAACAAGACAATTACGAACTGGCTTTAGAACCATGGAAAGTTGTCTACAGCGAGTGTCCTAAAGCTACAAAGTATACGTATATCGATGGTATTGAAATGATTAAAAACAGTATTGAAGCTGCCGAAGGTGAGCAAAAAGCAGAGCTTGTAGACAGTATGATGCGTATATATGATCAAAGAATAAAATATTATGGACAAAAAGGATACGTACTCGGAAATAAAGGGGTAGATTATATTAAATATTCGGAAAATACAGTAGAAAATATGCAAATTGCATATAACTATTTGAAGGAATCTATTGAATTAGAAAAATCAAAATCAGGAGCTGCTGAATTACTAACATTCATGCAAGTTACCAATTCTTTATTTCAGGCAAATGAATTAGAAGGTGGAATAGTGGTAGAAAACTATGGTAAAGTATCCGATATTGCTGATGATGTAATTAAAAACAAGAAAAAGGGTTATAGAAATATCGAACGTGCAAAACCAGTAATCGACCAGGTTTTTGAAGCAAGCGGTGCCGCCAGTTGTGATGATTTAATTCCATTCTATACAACTAAATTTGCAGAACAACCAGATGACATTGAATTTCTTAAAAAATCTACCGATTTGTTAAGATCAACAAAATGTACTGATTCTGAATTGTTTTTCGAGATGGCTGATAAATTAAATAGTCTTGAGCCAAATTCAGAGTTAGCTTACGAACTGGCAAGAATTTCGAACAGAGCAGAAAAACTGCAAAATGCAACAAAATATTATAAGCAAGCCATTGAAATAGAAACTGACGATGCTCAAAAAGCCAAATATTACTTAGAATTAGGTGATGTAACTCGTCGTATAGGTGATTATCCACAAGCCAGAAGCTATGCACTAAAATCAGCTGAACTGGATGCAACGAATGGTTATCCTTATTTATTAATTGGTAATATTTATGCAGCATCTAGCAAAGCATGCGGCGAAGAAGAGTTTGAACAAAAAGCGGTTTATTGGGCTGCTGTAGATAAATTTATTAAAGCAAAAACAGTAGATCCTGAATTAACCGATGATGCAAATAAATATATTGAGGCTTATAAACCCCATTTCCCCGATAATGAAACTATTTTCTTTTATGGTTTTAAAGAAGGTGATACATATACAGTAGGTTGTTGGATAAATGAAAAAACTGCAGTTAGAGCAAGATAATATAAATTGTATTCAATACAATAAAAGCATAATAATTCCTATTTTCATAGGAATTATTATGCTTTTTGCTTCGTGCGAAAGAAGCAGTATCGAAAAAATTAATCAGTTAACCAGTGAAATAGATGCTCCCACGGTATCTTTTACAAACACAGAAATGATATACACCGAAGGGGCAATTATTAAAAATAAAATGATGTCGAAGGAAGTAAATCGGTATACAAATGTTGAAGAACCTTATATCGAATTTCCACAGGGCATTTATGTTGAGTTCTACGATTCACTTCAAAATCCAACTTCTTTTATAAAAGCAAATTATTGCATTTACGACGAAAAAACGCAAATATGGACTGCCGAAAACGATGTTGTTTCGGTTAACTCACAAGGAGATACATTAAATACCGAATCGTTAATCTGGGATCAGAATACCGGAAAAATCCATTCAGATCGATACGTTCGAATATCTAATAGCGATGGAATAATACATGGTAAAGGTTTTGAAGCCAACGAAGATTTATCGGATTTAAAAATAAAACAAACATCAGGAACCATCAGTGTCGAAAATGAAAAATAGCTTACCTAAGGCGCTTGAAATAGTATGGCTAATAACTGCTGTGCTTTGTTTTTTAACTGCAATCCATCAAACGATTTTTGAAGGAATTTCGAAAAGTTATTTGTTTTTTATATTTTCGCTGGTTGCATTAATAATATATCTTTTAAGGCGACAAATGAGAAAATCAAATCAAAATAGTAAATAATGGACGACCCGTTCATATATATTCTGTTAATTGCAGCACTACTGATTTTTTCTTTACTAAATTCTGCTTTTAATTCCATAAATCAATTGCAATTAGAATTAGACAAGCAGAATGAACATTACCATTCGCGCTTTTTAAGTTTTATTCACAATAACTTTCTTGAATTCCATTTAAGTTTAAAAATTGCGTATGTAATTACATTAATCTTTTTTATTGTAATAATTCAGCTTTACCTTACTAATTTTCTTAGTACCAACATAGCATTACTAGCCATATCTATTGTGGTGATCGGCATTATAATAATTCCGGGATTAATCATTTTTCCGATGACTATTGGCGAGTACTTTGCAAGCAAAATAATCAATTACTCGTCTTTATTTTTAGTTGTTCTGTTTATTCTATTATCGCCAATAACCTATACCCTGATTTTACTTTCAAATGCCCCGTTACGATTTTTCTTAAAAGATAAATTTATTTCAGGTAAAAAATCAGATTTTAACAGGGATGACTTGAATGAATTAGTTAGAGACAGCGAAAAACACACAACGCAAGATGTAAACGATACAGAAATTAAACTGTTTAAAAATGCGCTGGAGTTTTCTGAAATTCGCTTAAGAGATTGCATGATTCCACGAACCGAGATTGAAGCAATTGAACTGAATGATATCCATAAGGATCTTCAAAAAACATTTATAGAAACCGGATTTTCAAAAATCATTATCTACAAAAACACCATCGACGAAATTGTTGGATACATAAAAAGCAAGAGTTTATTAGATAAAAAAGACGATTTAAACCATCATATAAAGGCCATTTCCATTTTTCCGGAAACAATGAGTGCTAATAAGCTACTAAGGCATTTTATACGAACAGGTCAGAATATAGCAGTTATTGTGGATGAGTTTGGAGGAACATCCGGAATAATTACCATTGAAGACATATTGGAAGAAATATTTGGAGAAATTAAAGACGAACACGATACCGATGACTTGTATGAAAAACAATTATCGGAAACAGACTACGTTTTTTCCGGTAGGTTAGAAATTGATTATTTAAACGAAAAATACACACTTGACATAACCGAAAGCGATGAATATGAAACCATTGCAGGATATATATTATACAATACCGAGAAATTTCCGCAAGTAAATGACCGTATTTTAATAGATCAATTTCAGTTCACTATTTTAAAAGTATCGAACACAAAATTAGATCTTATAAAATTAGAAATTATCAAGAACCACAATTAATCATTTTCTTTTTAAATATTATTCTAATTATTTCCAAAAGAATACAATAAAATACTAAATTTGCGGATTAATAATTGAACGAATTCGTTATAAAAACGATTAAAATTATTATATTCGAACCTTTAAAAATTTTAGAAAAATAAGATTCAATGGCAACTTTAGAGAAAATTAGAAATCGCGCAGGGATTTTAGTAGCAGTAGTAATCGGTATGGCATTACTAGCATTTATTTTAGGAGATTTTTTAAATTCAGGTGGAGCTTTATTTTCAAATTCACAGTTTGAGATAGCAGAAATTGCAGGAAAATCCATCCCTTTTCAAAAATATCAAAAGGAATTAAATGAGATTATTGAAATAAATAAATTCTCATCCGGACAAAGTGCACTAGACGAAGCTACAACAGAAAGAATTCAGGAGCAAACCTGGAATCAGATGGTACGAGAATATACTTTAGAAGATGAGTACAAGGAATTAGGTATTGAAATTAGCAGCCAGGAATTATGGGATATGGTGCAAGGCGAAAATATTCACCCTATCATTCAAAATTTCTTTACAAATCCGGAAACCGGTGAATTAAATACAGTTGCAGTAATCAGATTCTTAAAAACATATGATCAGGATCCTACAGGACAACAAAAGGCTTTCTGGTTATTTATTGAAGATCAGATGATTCAGGAAAGAGCATTTTCAAAATACACTAATCTGATTCAAAAAGGACTATATTCTACTAAACTGGAAGCTCAAAACGAGATCAGTTTTATCAATAAAAAAGTAGATATTGATTTTGTCTATCAAAACATTAATACAATTCCTGACAGCTTAGTTAGTGTAACTAATGCTGATCTGAAAGAATACTACAACAATCACATAAATGATTACGAACAAACTGCTTCAAGAAGCATTGAGTATATTACATTTGATGTAGTACCTTCGCAAGAAGATAAATTAGCTGCAGAAAACTGGATTAATGTTATTAAACCAGACTTTGAGCAAACCGATAATGATGAAGACTTTGTAAATTTGAACGGTGATATTTCTTTTGATAAGAATTTTTACAAACAAGAAGAATTACCTGAGAACCTGCAGGATGAAATGTTTAATGCACAAGAAGGATATATTTATGGTCCTTATTTTGAAAATGAAACATTCCTTTTAGCAAAATTATCGGAAGTAAAGTATCTACCGGATTCGGTAAAAGCACGCCATATTTTACTACAGCCAACACAAAACCAAGATTATAACCAATTATTTACTATTGCCGACAGTTTAAAAACTCAACTTGAGAAAGGAGCTAATTTTGCAAGTATATCCAATGCGTATTCGGCAGACAAAGCTGCTAACGAAAAAGGTGGTGATTTAGGTTGGTTCCGTGCCAACGAAATGGTATCTCCTTTTAGCGATACTTGTTTTAATGCAAATACAGGCGAATTTAAATTAGTTGCCACTCAATATGGATTACATATTGTACAAGTAACCAATAAATCGCGCAGCGAGAAGAAAGTACAGCTAGCAGTTCTTGCAAGGAAAATACAGGCAAGTACAGAAACTTTCCAAAAAACTTATGCCGAAGCAAGCAAGTTTGTTGGTAACAATAATAGCTACGATGAATTTATTAAAGCAATTGAAGAAGAAAGCTTAACCAAAAAAGTGGCTTCCAATATTAAAGAAAACGACCGTCAGTTAGCTGGTTTAGAAAACCCAAGAGAATTTATACGATCGATCTATGATGCCAATGAAAAAGAGCTTATTAAATCGCAAAACAAAGCTATCTTTGAACTGGGTGACCGATATGTAATCGGATTTGTGACTGAAATAAAAGAAGAAGGCATTGCTCCTTTCGAACAAGTTAAATCACAAATCGTGGTTCAGACCAAGAAAGATAAAAAAGCCGATTTAATTGCAGAAAAATTTAATAAAGCTTTAGAAGAAAACAAAGATCTTAATTATGTTGCTGGCCAGTTAAATACAGAAGTGTATGAAGCCGCAGATATTAACTTTAGATCGTACACCGTTCCGAACGTGGGAATAGAACCTAAATTAGTTGCAGTTGCTACTGCACTCAACGAGAACGAAATTTCTGCACCAGTAAAAGGTAATAATGGAGTATTTGTTGTAAAGGCAACAGCTGTTAGTATGGACGAAACAGTTAATGTAGACCTTCAACAAATGCAAACCATTACTCAGCTTAAAAACAGAGCTAGTTACGAAGCTTTTGAAGCACTCAAAAAAGAGTCAAACATTATCGATAAACGAGCCAAATTTTATTAAAATTATATACTTGTATTTTACAGAAGGCCACCCATTTCGGTGGCCTTCTTTTGTTATAAATTATCGGTAATATCTTTTGGTTGTATGTGAGTATTCTTATTCTAAACTTAATGAATGTAGACACCGAAAGTACTCCACAATTTTAATATCCATATGTTAATCCTGAAGCAATTTCTCCACTCTAAGTAAAGTTCGAAACATAGGTTCTTCAACTTTGTTTTGCTGACGATACCTAATTGCTGCCTGCATTAATTCTTTGGAAGGAGCAGTATTGATAGAGTTCATCACATTAGGCCTTTTGGCAATTTCGCGTTCCAAAATTTCGGTTAATTTATCCCGGCCCAATTTTGGATCGACATAATACATAGGTTCAATGGTACTTTGTTGCTTTGTAATCACTTGATCTTTTAAGGCAATCTGGTATAATTCTGTTTCCGGTATAATCCTTATACCTTCGGTAATGTGTACCATATCTTCTTCAAAAATATACTTATCGATAAATTCGAATGTTTCTAAAATGGTTTCTTCCGTTTCTCCGGGAGCACCTATCATAAAAAACCACATGGTAGGCATATTCTGTTTCTTAATGATCTCGGCACACTGAATCAATTTATTTTTTGAGAAGTTTTTTTTGTACACTTTAATCATTTTTTTGGCAGCCGAATCGGGAGTACAGTCAATTTGCGAAAAACCAGCTTGTTTCATAAGTAAAATTAGCTCTTCTGTTACTTCGCCCGGATTAACTCCCATGGTCCTTAAACGCAGGTTTAAATTGCGCTTAATAATTTCCTTACAAATATTTACGGCATGATTTAGCGGAGAGTTAAAAGTTGAATCAACAAACTCGAACGTAGTATCAGGAATTCTGTTATGCACTTCTTCAATTTCGTCAACAATATCGTAAACCGGCCTTAACCTGTACTTAACACCTTCAATTTTCGGATAAGAACAGTAAATACACTTATGTGTGCAACCACGTTTGGTTTGAATCGGATAATTCCCACGTTGTTTATAAAGATCAAAATTTATAAAAGAATCAATATCGGCTCTGGGAATAATTAAATCTCCCTTTTGATAGGTTCTTCGCTTTACCGATATATCATGCTTACCGATAACACCATCAAGATTAATTTTGCTTTGATTTTCATCCAGTCTTTTTAATAATTCAGGAAAAAGGGACTCTCCTTCTCCATAAATGCCATAATCCACATCGAAAAACCGAAATACTTCCAAAGGCGCAATACTAAATCCACTTCCTCCAATAATAATTGGCACATTAGTGTTTTCTTTGATTGGCTTAATAATTTTATCTCGTACATCATTTAAATACCAGTTCGACTTTCGCATGGTAACATTGTCAATATTACGCAATCCAACTCCCACGTAATCAGGCGAAAAAGAATTTAATTCATGAATCAGCTCATCTGTTGTACCAAACGCCGCATCGAATACTTTCACATTATAAGCTGGTTTTATTGCTGCTGCAATTAAGGAAATGCCCAGTGGAGCAACCGGATAGGGTAAAATTTCTGTATTTGAATTTACGAGTAAAACTTTCTTCATTTTGATAAAATTGAAAAGTAAAGATAGAAAAGGGGATGTTCAAAAACCAATGAATTATTAAAATAGCCACTAAGATCCTAAGACACCAAGAATCACAAAGAAAATACTATCAGTAAATTAGCTCTTTGTGCAAATTTTGTGTCTTTAAGCCTTTGTGGCAAAATCATTCATTTTCGGACACCATCTTCGTAGGTAAGCCATGTTTATTTTATGAATTATTTTAAAAGATCTGGCTTTGTTTTTTTACGAGTTTAATAATGCTTTTACTTTATCGGCTATGGCTTTGCCATCGGCCTTGCCAGCCAGTTGTTTCGAAGCCATGCCCATCACTTTTCCCATATCGGCCATACTTTTTGCTCCTAACTGCTCGATAATTGATTTAACTTTCGCTGTTAACTCTTGGTCGCTTAACTGTTCAGGCAAATACTTTTCAATAATTGATGCTTCGGACAGCTCCTTTTCCGCCAAATCATTTCGCTCCTGTTCCTGATAAATCTGAGCCGTATCTTTACGTTGTTTCACCAATTTCTGCAAAATTTTTAACTCCGCATCTTCCGAAATATTTTCTGAAGCTCCCTTCTGAGTTTTCTCCAGTAAAAGAGCTGCTTTAATTGCTCTCAGCGACTCCAGTTTTTCTTTTTCCTTAGCTCGCATCGCATCTTTTATATCCTGATTAATTTTTTCTTCTAAACTCATGATCTTATGTATTTGATTTATTAATCCACATTATCGTGTAAGTACGAATTATTAGGATTTAAGATAATCCCATCGGATTCTTCATCATCCTTTAACGAATATCTCGAAACCTTAGAGTCTTTGGAATGAACAGGCTGTTCGATGTTAAGATTCTTGCGTTTATAAGCAGGCTCACTTTCAATTTCATCAATGTGATCTTTTATTTGCGATGAGTCCATTCGTCGTTCTTTCATTCGTTCTCTGGACTCATGCAATTTTTTAAGAATTTCTGATTGTTTAGTTTCAACGGCCACTTCGGTATCTTCATCTGGCTCCTGCAAGACAACAAATTTTTCAGAATCGGGTTTTCGTTCTTTCTTGATATCAAAATCCAGTGTACGTTGTGTGAATTCTAAACTTGTATCATCTTCTGATACCACTTCTTCTTCGAATTTGATATTAGGAGTTTTCTTTCTTACAGGATTTGCTTTGCTATCTTCTAAGGTAATTGTCTTTTTCGTTGTTTTCTTTGCATATAGCTCAGGAATACTGGTGCTTTCAAAACCTGTTGCAATAATGGTTATGCTAATGCTTTCACCTAGTTTTTCGTCAAAACCTGTACCCCAGATAATGTTTGGACTTGAACCAACTTCACTATTCACAAAATCGGCAATTTCTCCAATCTCGTCCATGGTAATTTCGTTGTTTCCCGAAGTAATATTTAATAATATATTTTCTGTTCCGTTGATATCGTTATCGTTTAACAGCGGAGATGTAAGTGCTTGCTGTACTGCTTTAACAGCGCGATCTTCACCTTCGGCAGTGCCGGTACCCATTAGTGCCACACCGCTATTGGTAAGTACCGTTTCTACATCCGCAAAATCCACGTTTATGTATCCGGGAACGGTAATAATTTCGGCTATTCCTTTTGCCCCGGTTGCTAAAATATCATCGGCATATGAAAATGCTTCCGAGAATTTTAGATTACCACATACTTCGCGAAGTTTCTCGTTATTAATAACCAGAAGAGAATCTACGTATTTCTCGATCTCGTTAATTCCTTCAATAGCCTGGTTTATTCTCCGATCACCTTCGAATCGAAATGGTATGGTAACAATTGCTACCGTTAACAAGCCCATTTCCTTGGCAGCTTTGGCAATTATTGGTGCTGCACCTGTTCCTGTTCCACCACCCATGCCGGCAGTAATAAAAACCATCTTGGTATTACCGCCCAAAATATCGGCTATATCTTCGATACTTTCGATTGCTGCCTGTCGCCCAATTTCCGGTTTATTACCAGCACCCCGGCCTTCGGTAAGCGATTCGCCTAACTGTAATTTTACGGTTACCGGGCTATTAGCCAAGGCTTGTGCATCGGTATTGCAAACTACAAAGTTAACATCCTGAATTCCTTTGCGGAACATATGGTTGACTGCATTACCACCGCCACCACCAACTCCAACAACTTTAATTATTGAAGAGCGGTCGACTGGTAAATCAAAATTCATTAAATCTTCAGCCATAATATTTAGTTTTTCCGGTTTCTAAAATTGTATATTACATGAGTCAAATTAAAACTTTTACATTTCAGCATCTTCTTCATCGAAGATATCAGAAAATACCTTCTTTAATCCTCCCAATAATCCAAGTTTACTTTCTTTCTTTTCAACCTCAGGTTCAGATTCTATTTCTTCTATTGTTTTATCTTTTGGTTCTTCAAGTTTGATTTTCTTCTCGAATTTATCATTGTGTTCAAATCCTTTTAGAACAAGTCCAACAGCGGTCGAGTACATTGGATGATTTATCTCATCCGAAGTTTCAGAAGATAAATATTCTGTTGGATAACCAATACGAACATCCATTCCGGTTTTAAATTTTACCAGTGCAGGTAGATGTTTTAATAAGGCTCCTCCTCCTGTTAATACAATACCGGCACTCAAACGATCGAAATAACCCGAATTCTCAATTTCGTAAATTACCGCATCCAGTATTTCTTCCATTCTCGACTGAATGATATAAGCCAGGCTTTTGAAAGATATTTCTTTAGGTTCACGCCCGCTTATACCCGGTATGGATACCACTTCGGCATCTTTTGCTAAATCGCCTAAGGCTGATCCGTATTGTACTTTTAATAGTTCTGCCTGACGCTGTAATATGGAGCATCCCTCTTTAATATCTTTAGTAACCACATCGCCACCAAATGGAATAACAGCTGTATGGCGAATAATATCATCGTAATAAACCGCTACATCGGTTGTACCACCACCGATATCGACCAAAGCTACTCCTGCTTCTTTTTCATCCTCGGTTAAAACTGCTTCGGATGAAGCCAAAGGCTCTAATATGAGCTGCTCTAAATTTAATCCGGCTTTCGAAATGCATTTTCCAATATTTCTGGCCGATGCAATCTGGCCTATTACAATATGGAAATTTGCTTCGACACGTTTTCCGGACATACCAATAGGATTTTTTACTCCCACTTCGTTATCGACAATATAGTTTTGCGGAAGAACGTGAATAATTTCTTCGCCCACGTCGATAGGAATCTTATACATATCTCGAATGAGCGCATTAATGTCTTCTTTGGTAATTTCATCATCGTACGAATCGCGATTGAAGTACCCTCGGTTTTTAATGCTTTTAATGTGCTGACCGGCAATGCCAACATACACATCAGAAATTTGCTTTCCAATACTGAATTGAACATCTTCAACAGTTTTTTGAATGGAATTAACTGCTTCTTCGATATTTAACACAACACCACGCTTAACACCTTTCGATGCGGTTTTACTCATTCCAAGAATTTCTATCTTGCCGTTCTCTTTTCTTTTACCAACAATAGCAACAATTTTTGTTGTTCCTATGTCTATTGCTGCAACAAAATCTTCTTTTTGACTCATTTTATTATCGTTTTGTACAGATTATTTGATTTTCAAATTTTAAATTTATTTTGTCGTAAATATTCCAACCTACATTATTTAAACCTTGAATGTAAAATGCTCGTAGGTTTCTGAATTTTTCTTTATAATCTTCGATGTCTCCAAAATATATGATATGTGCCCCAACTCTGGGGATTAGTTCAAACTCAAGTTCGTCGTTTACATAAATTTGCTCGATTTGTGCTCTCCAGAACTCATCTTCGTAAATAAACTTACTTAATTTATATAAATCACAAATAATTGGGCTTTTCTCCCCGTTCTTATTGCCATTGCTTTGTGGACATATTATGTCGCGCGTTCTGCCCAACTCAAAATGTTCCACAATGTATCCGTTAGCAATTAAAATATGCGACGAATACTTACTCGACAAGGGCATTACAGTTCCTTCCTGATCGATATAATAACTTTGATTTCGTTTATTAATAATCCGAACAATCGGATTTCTCTGATCGATATCTACACGGATATCGCCATCGAGTGTTACATATACTTCGGAATTCTTGACCGAAGCATATTGTTTTAAACGTTTCTCCAGATCTTTTGTATTGATCGATTCTACAGGCGATCCAATAATATTCATATCTGTTTCGTGAAAGAAATCTTCAATATCGCTTTTGGTGATAAAACGATTATTAACACTATCTGTAATATTCACCTTTATGGCATGACAAAGAATTTGTTTTCGTTTCTCTTTCACAAAACTCATGGAAACAGCAATGTATGCAATAATAGCAATCCAGATTAATATGTTTTTTATTTTTTCCACTAAGCCGTATATAATTTTTTTATTGGTTCAACAAGCTCGTCAATATCCCCAGCTCCAAGTGTTACAAGCACTTCGGGCTTTTTGGTTTTCAGAATATTTATCAGTTCTTTTTTAGTACATTGAATTTTGTTCGGATTTGTAATCTTATTAAATATAATACCCGAGTTAACACCTTCGATGGGTTTTTCCCTTGCGGGATAAATATCCAACAGGATTATTTCGTCCAACAACTCAAGGCTTTTAGCAAATTCATCTGCAAAATCCCGTGTTCGTGTATATAAATGTGGTTGAAAAATACCAGTTAATTTTTTAGCTTTAAACAGCTCCCTGATTGAATTAATAGAAGCCTTTAGCTCTTCGGGATGATGCGCATAATCGTCGATATAAACAAAATCGTCGCGATGAATCTGGTAATCGAACCTACGTTGGATACCTTTAAACTTTCTGATGGAATTATATATTTCGTCGTTATGCACTCCCGATAAAGTAGCCATAGCTATTGCTGCGACCGCATTTTCAACATTTATTAAACCAGGCAACCCTAGCACTAAATTTTCAATTTTACCTTTAACACCAACAAAATCAAATAAATAAAGACCATTTTCGATGCGAATATTTATAGCCCGAAAATCTGTATCCTCATTTATGGAGTAAGTGTAAATATCAATATCGTTTCGTTCGGGTAATTTAAACTCCAGGCCATTTTTTATTATAAGTTTACCGCCAGAATTAATTCTGCTTACAAACTTTTTAAACGTTTCCTTTATATCGTCCGAACCGGAATAAATATCCAGATGATCTGCATCTACAGCAGTAATAATCGCTTTTTGCGGACTCAACTGTAAGAACGACCTGTCGAACTCATCAGCTTCCACCACCATGTATTTACTTTCCTTATCAACCAAATAATTTGTATTGTAATTTTTAGATATTCCACCTAAAAATGCATTACACCCCATACGTGATTGTCGCATTAAGTGCGATAAGATGGTAGTGACAGTTGTTTTTCCGTGAGTTCCTGCTACTGCCAAACACTTTTTCTCTTTCGAGATCATACCTAAAACTTCAGAACGTTTTTTAATTGCAAATCCATTGGCTCTGAAAAAGTTCAATTCATTGTTATCGTTTGGTATTGCCGGAGTATATACAACTACGGTTGTTACATTATCTCTAAAATCGTAAGGAATATCATCTATATTATCATCAAAATGAATATCTATACCTTCTTTAATGAGTTGATCGGTTAAAGGCCTGGACACCTTATCGTAACCAGCTACATTTTTGCCTAAAGTATTAAAATACCTGGCAATAGCACTCATTCCGATACCACCGATACCAATAAAATAAACATTATGTATATCTTCTATATTCATTTTAATTTGTGTCTTTTACTTTGAGCAACTTTGAATCTCCTTTGTGAAGCTCTGTTATGCTAATTATTTATAACACAAAGTTTCACGAAGTAGCCACAAAGAATCACAAAGATTTTAATTCATATTTTTTTATTTATCATAATTTTAATACTTCTTCAGCAATAATTTTTGCAGAATCGCGCAAAGCCATTCCGATAATATTATCTGATAACCTTTTTTGTTTTTCTGTATCTTTTATTAAATCGATCGCTTCGTTAAGTAATTCTTCGTTTGCGTTACTATCTTTTATCATTACGGCTGCATCCTTTTTAACCAAAGCCATTGCATTTTTGGTTTGATGATCTTCGGCCACATTGGGTGAAGGAACCAAAATTACAGGCTTACCAACCAAACAAAGTTCGGAGATTGTTCCTGCTCCGGCTCTGGAAATAATAATATCGGCAGCAGCATATGCCATATCCATTCGTTTAATAAAATCGAGTACTTTTACATTATTAAATCCCGTTTCATCAGCAGTGTTTTTAGCATCATTGTAATAATATTTACCTGTTTGCCATAAAATCTGAAACTCCGATTCGCCAATTTTCTTAATATCTTTAATAATACTTTGATTAATGGTTCGAGCACCTAAACTACCACCAATTACCAATATTGTTTTTTTGTTTTGATCTAAATCAAAATGACTGATTGCTTCTTCTCTGCTTCCTATCTTATCTAACAAATCCTGTCGTACAGGGTTTCCTGTTAAAATTATTTTCTCTTTCGGAAAATATTTCTCCATTCCTTCGTAAGCCACACAAATCTTTCGAGCTTTTTTTGCTAATAGTTTGTTTGTTATTCCTGCATACGAATTTTGCTCCTGAATTAAGGTTGGAATCCCTTTTTGATTTGCTACTTTTAGCACCGGGCCACTGGCATATCCGCCAACCCCCACAACCACATCGGGTTTAAATTCTTTTATTATTTGTTTTGATTTTCTTAAACTATTTATCAATTTAAAAATGAAACTAACATTTTTTAGAGTTAATCTGCGTTGTAAGCCAGCAACGGGTAAGCCAATAATTTCATAGCCTGCTGCAGGAACTTTCTCCATTTCAATTTTCCCCAATGCACCAACAAATAAAATATTGATCTCCGGATCAATTTCCTTTAATGCATTAGCAATTGAAATAGCAGGAAAGATATGACCTCCTGTTCCACCACCACTAATTATTATATTTTTACTCTTCTGTTTCATCATTCGATACAGATTCTGTTGTAAACTCTTCGTTTTTTTCGACACTTCGGCTTACACTTAAAATAACGCCAAACGCAACCCCGGTAAATAATATGGAAGATCCTCCCATACTTACCAATGGCAAAGTTTGTCCGGTAACGGGAAATAAATTAACCGCAACACCCATATTAATCATCGCCTGAAAAACCAGGCTCAGTGTTAAACCAATTGCAAGAAAGGCTCCAAATGTCCGCCTGCTTTTCCGGACTATTACTCCAGCCCGGTATAATAAGAATAAATATAAAATCAAAACAACCATTCCACCAACAAATCCATACTCTTCGATTATAATCGCATAAATAAAATCGGAATAAGGATGTGGTAAAAAGTTACGTTGTGTACTATTTCCAGGCCCTTTGCCCAAAATGCCACCTGTGGCAATAGCTATTTTACTTTGCTCTACCTGATAATTATCTTCTACATCTCCACTAACAAAGCTCTCAATACGATTTTCCCATGTGCCAATACGCCATAAATCTTTACCCGATAATTTTGCTCCGGCAAACAATAATGCAATGGCCATTAAACCTACGATTGCTATTCCGGCCAGATACTTAACCTTAACGCGCCCGATAAACATTAACAGAAATGAAGTAACGCCTAAAATGGCAGCAGTTGAAAAATTGGCTGGCAAAATCAAAGCACAAATTAACAAAACCGGTAATATTAAAGAAACAAATATACCATTGAAATCATCCATTTTGTTTTGCTTTAATGACAGTACACGAGCTACATACATAATTAAAGCCAACTTTGCAAAATCTGATGTCTGGATGGTTAAACCAAGTCCCGGCAATGTTAACCAACGTGTTGCCTGGTTTAGACTTGTACCCATTACCAGCGTAATTGCCAATAAGAATACTGAGATATATAAAAATAGTTGAGATAAACGCGAGTAATACTTATAAGGTATTAAATGGGTGATAAAGATAATGCCCAAACCAACTGCCAACAAAACAAAATGCTTAATGATATAATATGCCGTATTACCTTCCTGATATTTGTAAGCAAGCGTTCCTGTAGAACTATAAACAGCTAGCAATGAGAATATCGAAAGTGTAAATATCACTCCCCAAATGACGCCGTCGCCTTTAAAATATTTCGACAATACTTCCTTTAATCTCATCTTATTATCAGATTCGTTATCTGTTTACTCTCAGTTCCTTTTATAAATCTCTAACCGCTTGTTTAAATTGATTTCCCCGATCTTCGTAATTATCGAAAAGATCAAAACTTGCACAAGCCGGCGATAATAATACAGCATCGCCTTTACGAGCAAGGTAATATGCTGTTCGTACAGCTTCAGATGCAGATTTTACATCAATTATTGTTTCTACATCTTCTCCAAAGGCTTTATGAATCTTAGTATTATCCAAGCCCAGGCAGATAATTGCTTTTACTTTTGCACGTACCAATTCGTTTAGTATGGAATAATCGTTTCCCTTATCTACTCCACCCACAATCCATATGGTATCGGTTGTCATACTTTCCAATGCATACCAGGTTGAATTTACATTGGTTGCTTTAGAATCGTTTATAAATTCTATTCCGTGCACTTTTAAGACTGGTTCCAGCCGATGCTCAACGCCATGAAAGTTACTTAGACTTTCACGGATATCCACCTTGCGGATTTTAAGCACCTGTGCAGCTATTCCGGCAGCCATCGAATTATACGTGTTGTGCTGCCCTTTTAAAGCTAAATCGTGTATTGACATAGTAAGCTCGTTTGATTTATATTTAATTTTTAAAGTTTCATTCGTTAAAAAAGCTCCTTCGTTAAACTCTTGTTTTAAAGAAAAAGGAAGCTGTTTTGCGTTAATATCTCTTTTATTTACTTCTGATTTTGTTACTTCATCGTCGGCACAATAAATAAAAATATCTTCGGCTGTTTGATTTTGTATGATTCGAAATTTCGAGTTAATATAGCCCTGCATTCCATCGTATCGATCCAGATGATCGGGCGTAATATTCATTAAGATGGCGATATCGGCTTTAAAATCATACATTCCATCCAATTGAAAACTACTTAATTCGATTACATAATAATCAAACTTTTCTTCAGCCACCTGCTGTGCCCAACTTTTACCAACATTTCCTGCTATGCCTACATTTAATCCGGCATTTTTAAGAATATGATGAATTAGTGTAGTTGTTGTTGTTTTTCCATTACTTCCGGTAATGCAAATTTTAAACGCATCGGTATACCTTGCCGCATATTCAATTTCAGAAATAACCGGAATACCTTTTTCGATGGCAGATTTTACGATTGCCACTTTTTCGGGAATACCCGGACTTTTTATAATCTCGTCAGCAGTTAAGATTAGTTCTTCTGTATGCTTTCCCTCTTCCCAGGGAATATGATAATCATTTAGTTTTTTCTTATAATTTTCCTTAATCTCTCCAAAATCAGAAACAAAAACATCAGCACCATTCTTTTGAGCAAGAATAGCAGAACCTACTCCACTTTCGCCAGCACCTAATATGACAATTCGTTTACTCATTTTTGTTTTTACCTGATTTTTAATGTTACAATTGAAATTACTGCCAGAATTATTCCGACAATCATAAATCGCATAACAATTTTTGGTTCGGGATATCCTTTCATCTGATAATGATGATGTAAAGGTGACATTTTAAAAATCCTGCGTCCTTCGCCAAGTTTGCGTTTTGTATATTTAAAGTAGCTAACCTGCATAACCACAGAAAGATTTTCAACTAAGAAAATACCGCATAAAACAGGTATTAACAGTTCTTTTCTGATAATGATGGCAAAAACAGCTATAATACCACCCAATGCAAGACTTCCTGTATCGCCCATAAATACTTGTGCCGGATAGGAATTATACCATAAAAAACCAATGGTAGCGCCAATAAATGCACTCATGAATACAACCAGCTCACCGGAATTTGGGATATACATAATATTTAAATAATCGGCATAAATAACATTACCGCCCACATATGCCAATATAACCAATGTAGTTCCAACAATTGCTGAAGTCCCTGTTGCCAGTCCATCAAGACCGTCGGTTAGGTTTGCTCCATTCGAAACAGCTGTTACAATTAGAATTACAAAAATGACAAATACAACCCATGCTGCTTTCTGGCTATGTTTTCCTAAGAAACCAACCAGATATTCATAATCAAACTCATTATTTTTAAAGAATGGTATGGTTGTTTTTGTCGATTTTACATCATTAATTTTTGTCTGAGTGTCAACTCCTGTAACAATTTCTGTTGGAGTAGCATCTTGTTTAGCAATTGGCTTCTCGCGAATCACCACATCATCGCTTAGGTATAATGTTAAGCCTACAATTAATCCTAAAACTACCTGGCCAATAATTTTAAATTTCCCGGCTAAGCCTTCCTTATTCTTTTTAAATGTTTTGATGTAATCATCTAAGAAACCAATAAAACCTAACCAAACAGTAGTAATTAGCATAAGGATGACATAAACATTCAGAACATCAGCAAATAGTAATGTTGGAATGATGATTGATCCCAAAATAATTACTCCACCCATGGTTGGAGTTCCTTTTTTACTCATCTGACCTTCAAGTCCTAAATCCCGAATTTCCTCGCCAATTTGCTGTTTCCTTAAAAAGTTGATAATTCGTTTACCAAAAATCATGGATATAATAAGCGAAGTAATAACAGTCATTGCCGAACGAAACGAAATGTACTGAAACATTCCGGCACCCGGAAAATCAATTTTTTGTAAATATTCGAATAAATAATAAAGCATAATGCCTGCTAGTTATATAGTTCGTTAAAATTTTGCTCAATAATTTCTCGATCGTCAAAATGGTGTTTCACTCCATTTATTTCCTGGTACGTTTCGTGACCTTTACCTGCTACCAAAATAATATCCCCTTTTTGTGCCAGTAAGCAAGCTGTTCGAATTCCTTCCTTTCGATCGACAATGCTTAACATCTTTTTCTTATTCTCAGGCGAAACCCCCTTTTTCATGTCTTCCAGAATCTGATTCGGATCTTCAGTTCTTGGATTATCAGATGTTAGAATCACCTTGTTACTATTTTCTGTTGCTATTTTTGCCATTTCGGGACGCTTTGTTTTATCGCGATCGCCACCGGCACCCACAACCGTAATCAATTCCTGATCATCAGTTCTGATTTGATTAATAGCATTGAGAACATTCAATAAAGCATCGGGAGTGTGCGCATAATCAACAATTGCTGTAATTCCGTTGTGCGACCGAATGGTTTCAAATCGTCCTTCGACGGGTTTCAATTCGCTTACAGCGGTCAAAATTTCGTTCTTATTAAATCCTAACATCTGAGCAGTTGCATAAACCGCTAAAAGATTATATGCATTAAAACGTCCAACAAAATAGGTCCAAACATCCATTCCAT
>CAYVEW010000050.1:0-23004 GCA_964450375.1 uncultured Bacteroidales bacterium | reverse complement strand
CAAAAGCTCTTAAAGAATCCGGAAGATATAAAAAATCAAACTCATCAGAGCAAAACGACTAATTTAAAGTAAAATGCATAGCGAACAATCATCAATAGATATTCTTAAAAGTATAGCTAAACGCGAAGGTTGGAATATAGATGTTAAAGCAAGAACACAAAGTATCCGACATGGATACACTCTGCGAGATGTCAGAATTAAGAATTATGAGTATAAAAATTGTTGGTTTATTTCTAAACAAACTACCAGATCTGATAAGTATCGATGTTATAGTGGTATTTTTGCACCTTTATCGTTAAAATATGAGTATAAGTTGCTTATTCGAAGAAGGGATTTTATGGATAAACTAAATTTCCGAAAAGATAAGTTACGTTTTAAGGTAGGGAATGGAAGCTTTGATTCTAAAATTTATATTGAAACCAATAATGATGTTGAAACTCATAAGTTACTAAGTAGTTCAGGCATGCAAGCTAACATTATAGAGTTTCTTGAAAGTAGTGAGCGTTTAGAAATTGGAATTGGTAATAATGATGTGGAGATCGAAGATAACTCAGCTAAAAATTATGTATCAGTAATTACATATTTGGACTGGATGCTTGATAAAAAATTAATTGATAGAGCATTTAGTCTTGCATATTCAATACAAAAAAAGTTTAATTAATAATTTATTCATCATGTATAAAAATTACAAATACACTTGTCCCAAATGTGGTGGCAGACAGTACGAACTAAGCGAAATTAGAACTACAGGCAGTTTTATGATGAAGCTATTTAATATTCAGAATGTTAAGTTTACAACCGTAACCTGCAACCGCTGTAAGTATACCGAATTGTATAAAACATCCAGTAATAAGTTTGGCAATTTTGTCGATTTCTTTGCCAATTAAGTAAGAAAACTAATAGAAACGAATTTAACTATGACTAATTTATTAACTGTATTTTTAACCATTATAGGTATTGCATTTACCAGCATAGTAAATGCACAAAAAGAAGAAATTATTACTCTTCAAACCGAAACTTGCGATATCGAAGGAACTTTATTAGTTCCAGAAACCGATACTTCAATCCCAATTGCAATTATTATTGCAGGATCGGGGCCTACTGACAGGAATTGTAATAACCCGATGATGACGAATAACGCGTATAAACTCTTAGCAGAAAAATTAGCAGAAAACAACATTGCATCTTTAAGGTATGATAAAAGGGGAGTAGGCAAAAGTTCAAATAACAAGATTGTGGAATCCGATTTACGATTCGATCATTATATTCAAGATGCGATTGAATGGGTAAATAAGATGGATACAGATACAAGATTTAACGAAATAATTATTATTGGACATAGTGAAGGATCAACTATTGGCATGATTGTTTCGCAAATTGAATCTGTTGATCGTTTTATTTCTGTTGCAGGTTCCGGAATTCCGGTTGATGAATTACTAAAGGATCAATTAAAAAGTCAACCAGCCGGTATATATGATCTAGCCACACCCATTATTGATAGTTTAAAACAAGGACATACCGTTAAAAATGTACCGGCACAACTTAGTATGTTATTTCGCCAGTCGGTTCAGCCCTATTTAATTTCATGGATGAAAATTGATCCTTGTAAAGAAATTTCTAAGATTAAAAAACCTGTTTTAATAGTTCAGGGCACTACTGATATTCAGGTAGATGTTAAACAAGCTGAGCTGCTGAAGGAAGCTAATGAAAGTGCCGACCTGTTATTGGTAGAAGGTATGAATCATGTTTTGAAAGATGCTGAGGCAGATCGTTTCAAGAATATGGCTACTTATAATAATCCGGATTTGCCGCTAAACAGTTTATTTGTGAGTAGTGTGGTAAGTTTTATTAATAAGGAATAGCATGAAAAGGCCGAAAATACGAATTCAAGCTGATCGATTTGATTATTTGTTAGAAGCCTTAACTTTAATCGGATTAATAGGCTTACTAATTATTACAGCTATAAATTACGGAAGTTTACCCGAGAGTATTCCTAAACATTTCGACTGGCAAGGGAATCCCGATTCGTATGGAAGTAAAAATACGATATGGTTTTTACCCATTCTGGGGATTCTTTTATATTTTGGATTAACTATCCTGAGCAGATATCCGCATACCTTTAATTATTCTGTGCAAGTTACTAACGATAATGCGGAACGACTCTATAAAAAAGGTATCATTACGATTCGAATAATAAAGTTGATGATCGTTTCTACATTTGTTTACTTTAATCTTAAAATGATTAGCATTGCTTCGGGTCAATTGGAGAAACTATCTTCACTATTTTTATTGGTTATTCTAGTTCTATTTATTGTGATCCCTGTTATAACTTATATTTGGTTGAGAAGATAAGACTTTAAAATCTAATAAATTCCCACCTAATAAGATCTTAGGTGGGAATTTACTTTTTATTTAAAATGATATAAGAATGTGACCAAACCATCAAAAGCAGGCTTTGTTTTATTTTCAATTTCCATTACCACACGCAGCTGAATACGCGATATACCCCTTAAATCTCTGGCAGATTCTACAATAACTCGTATACGAATTTTATCGCCGACTAAAACAGCTTCGCCAAATTTAAATTTATCGATCCCGTAATTAATTATGGCTTTAACATTCTGAACTTCGACAATATCGTCCCAAAAATGTTTTAATAGCGATACGGTTAAATATCCATGAGCGATGGTGCTTCCAAAGGGAGATTCTTTTTTAGCTCTTTCCGGGTCGGTGTGTATCCATTGATGATCCAGTGTTGCGTCGGCAAATTTGTTTATTTGCTCTTGGGTAACTTGTAAATAGCCAGATGTTCCTATTTCTTTACCTACATATGCTTCAAATTCCTGGTGGTTTTTAACAATTACTTGTGCCATGGTTTTATAGATGTTTTTAGTTATTCGTTTATTAAATTGATTGTATGACAAGCAACGACGCCTGCTGTTTCTGTTCTCAACCGACTTGGGCCTAAGCTGGTCTCAATATATCCATTCGTTTTAGCAAGCATGATTTCTTCCGGGCTAAAATCTCCTTCGGGGCCAATTAAAATAATTGCTTGCTCACCCTTTTTGTAATTTCGTTTCAATACTTGTTTTTCGTAATCTTCGCAATGGGCAATATATTTTAATCCGCTTAGCTCTTTCTGAACAAAATCATTGAAAGATACTAATTCGTTAAGTTTTGGTTTATATGCTTTGATCGATTGTTTTACCGCCGAGATAATTATTTTTTCCAAACGCTCAGGTTTTACTACTTTGCGTTCCGAATGATCGCAAATAATAGGTGTGATCTCATCAATTCCTATTTCGGTCGCTTTTTCGAGAAACCATTCAAACCGATCCATATTTTTTGTGGGAGCAATGGCAATGTGCAAATAATGATTTCGTTTTCCATATTCTTTAATCGTCTGAGTAATCTGTATTACACACTTTTTCGGGTTAGGCTCAACAATTTTAGCTTCAAAGAAATTACCTTTGCCATCAATTAATTCGATCTGATCTCCCGCATTTAATCGCAATACCTTTATGCAATGTTTCGATTCCGTTTCGTTTAAGGTATAAGTTTCTGATAAAATATCGGGTGTATAGAATAAATGCATATATCTTTGTATTTAGTTCAAAAATAATTATAATCCTTGAAAAGTAAAGGTTAAATGAAACGAACATGTATTTTTTTAATCAAAAATACACATACGATTATGATTAAAATAAATTCATGTGAGTTCCTGAATGTGAAGAAATTTTTAGTTTCTTCATTTTCAGAAAACTAAAAATTTTAAACAGATGAAAAAAATAGGTTTATTGTCTGATACACACGCTCACATTGATAAAAGTATCCTTGAATTTTTTAAGGATTGCGATGAAATCTGGCATGCGGGTGATATTGGGAATATTGAAACTGCTGATGAAATTTCGAGATTTAAACCCTTAAGAGCGGTTTATGGTAATATTGACGGACAGGATCTGCGTATTATTTATCCAAAAATACAGCTGTTCGATTGCGAAAACGTAAAAGTTTTAATGACCCATATTGGAGGGTATCCTGGGAAATATTACAATGATATTAAAGACACCATTCTTAAAATTAAACCCGATTTATTTATAAGCGGACATTCGCACATATTGAAAGTTATTTACGATGATAAGCACAAATTATTACATATAAATCCTGGTGCTGCCGGGAAATCAGGATTGCATCAGGTGAAAACGGCTGTGCGTTTTACAATTGATGGAAAAGATATTAAAGATCTGGAAGTATTTGAAAAAGCCCGAACTTAAAATGTACGGGCTTTTTTATACTTTTATATTCCTTCTTCCAATTTTTCCTTTGTTTCTTCTTTCTGGGGCGGAATGGTATCGGATGGGTTTTCCTTAATTTCTTGTTGCTCTAATAGCTCCTTTTGTTCTTGTTCTTTTTGCAATCTTAATTCTTCTTCCTTAGCTGCCTGGGCTTCTTCGAATAATTGCATACTACGCAAAAACTGAACCCTGTTTTGATCTGTAGCTATAATGTATCTGTAAGGAGTTTCGCCCCTTGGAGTTTTTAACTTACGTGCTTTGTTTTTTATATTCTGAATAGCATCAACAAAATCCTGGTTATTGGATAAAGTCTGCATTACACCCCGCGAGTAAGTAAAGTAGTAATAATGATTATTCGGTAGCTGAATATAAAATTTCATTAAATCGCCACTACGGCGCTTAAGTAACTGAAAATATCCATCTACATATTTATTAATAGGTTTATTATTAATTGTTGCAATACCAATTTTACCGTAATTTAAATAGGATCCATTTTCGGTAAACCATTTAAGTTTAAGATTTCCTAACAACATAGTGTGTTGCGTTTTTTCTGGTAACTGAGCTTCGTCGGAATATAACATAATTTGATTGGTAAATTCGTTATAATCATTTTTTCCATAAAGTTCTACCATATTTTTTTCAAAGAAGCCTGAATTAATACTCATAGCATCTAAACCTTGAACAGATCTTAAATCTTTGATTAAAGTATCCAGTGCTGCTTCCGAGAAAAAGAAATCCAATGGAAATACTAACTCGGTTTTTATTTCATTTTCGTTTAGCATGTGATTTACCGAACCTGCCGGGGTAAATTTAACTTGTCCCAGTTCTATTCCAAGGTCTATTTTACCTTCGCCATGCTGCAAGCAAAAATCCTTTTGTAAGCTTATTAATGTTCCTGTAGTGTCTTTTAAAAACTTTGTTTCATCTGCAATGATGTACTTCTGCGCATTTCTATCGTAATGTAGGTAACCGGTTGCCCTAACTAAAGCAACATCATTGGGATCTCTTCGACGTTCTAAAAAGCGAGAATAGATATGCGACGAATCTTTAGTAATAAAAGTAGCAGCAAACAGTCCGTGTCCATTATAGCTCATCAAATTACTTGTAATTGGTATGTATATACTATCAGGATTAATTTGGCTTTCGAAGGCAGCAAAATAGGTTCCTGTGCGTGGACAATCATGATCAATTTTAACTCCACCATCGAAGGTTAAGTATTTATCCCGGGCAAATAATTTTACATTTCCCTGAAAATGATAAACCGGACTTAAAGTAAAGTTCTCATCCATGCTTAGCTTACTTTTTGCAATGGTTTGCCGGCTTGTGTCCACATCAATTTCAGTAAAATGAATTGTCTGAATATCTTTATTCTCATCAATATAATCGTAATCACCTGTTCCAAGGTATTTGTATCGCCCGCGGATATTTATTTTTGCATTATATATTTTATGGTAACGGTTTTCTGTATCAGCAATAATCTCTGAGTTTTGCAGTGTTTTTATTTCGGCCAGATTACCTATGCTTACATGATTTTTGTCTGGGAAAACCATCGCATCTGCAACCTTAATATATTCTACTTCCGTTGCGTTTAAGGTGCTGTCTTTTAATCGATAAATAGCTTTTGTCGATGAAAATCTTAAGGAATCCTGACTACGATGAACAGACATGTACAAAGCTCCGGGTAAATCATCATCTTTTAAATTAGCCAACTTTTTTACTTCTTCCGACGCGGTAGTATCAATTTGTGGACTTGATTCAATTGCAATTTCATCTTTCGAAATGCTCCAGTCGAATTTATCCAGGTAACTTACGTACAGGTTTTTCGGAAACTGAGCAATCGTAAACGACTCGTTCGACTTAAAATTCCCTTCCTGCTTTCCAAAATCAACCGTTCCGTTTAAGTTTTCAGTAATAAAGTTGAAATCAGATTTATTGATTGATTTTAAACTAAAGCTGGTTGAATCGGAGCTGAACGAATTTGATTGAAAGTCGAATAAATTTGATTTTAATTGTGCTTTATCCAAATCCATGGTTCCTTTTCCGCTTAATCCAACGGGTTGTACAATTAATGAACCAAATAACCGAGAGTTATTATTATACAAATTAAATGGGTCCTTGGTTTGATCGGCATACATAATATCCTCATAAGGATACCATTTGATATCTATATTATTTGATTTTACCGCAGGAAACTCTATTCCTGATGTTCGCGAATCCATAGTAAAATCGGTTGCATGTATTTTTGTAGAATCTGGGAAGAAAATAATATCTTCTGTTACAGCCTTTGTTGTTAAATATTCTAAAGTTCCCGATCCGCGTAAACCCCGATTACTTAAATCAATTAAATCATAATAAGTACCTTTTCCTTGATATAAAGGATAACCTTCGGGCGGGGTACTTCTAATAAAACCGAGTGAATAATCCGGTTGCATGTAAAGCTCATCTCTAAAAGGAGGAAAAATATCTGCCGAGTAGAATTCTCCATCGAATCGTAGTCCAACTACCGAAAAATTGTCTAAACTGTCAATGGTGAAAGGATCTAGCTCAAAATAGAAGTTTTCGCGTTTGTATACACCATTGTGAATATTTTGAGCATTGTAATATACATAAGAGTTTTCGATACTGTTAAAAATAGGATATTCAGGAAAATCGAACCTTCCCGATTTATTATCAGGTTTATCAATTAACAAGTTTCCGGTAATTATTTCCACTGTGTTTTTAATATGTGCCAGAACCGGATTATTATACATGTCGTATTCTTCGGTTTGCACTTTAATTCTTAATGAATCGATATTGAAAAGGTTGATTTTAAAACTATCGTAACTAAAATAAAATTCTTGTCCATAGAATGTAAATAAACCAGCACCAATTACTCCGCCAAAGCTAAAATCGCGATCTTTTTTCATTACGATTTTATTGTTTTTGGGATATATTTTTACATTTTGATAATCAGATAACTGTATTTCCGGTATTCCGTTAATTTCCAGATCGTAAGTATTTAAATCCAGAACTCCGTTATGAATAAGATCTTCGGTAACAGAGTTAAACTTAATTACATCATAGTCTATTTTACCCAGCCTGGAATCGATAAAGTCATAAAGTTTTTGCTTAATAATTGCTTCATCTTCGTCGGAATCGTAAAAAATAAAACCATCAACACTTAAAAACATAAGCATTTGTTTAATTTGGTAAGTGTCGTATTTAAGGAAACGGGCGAACCCTTCGCCAGTGAATGTTTCCGAGCCAATTTTTCCGGCATAATTTCGTATTGCAAGCAATGGATGAAAATCGTCGCGCATCATAATTCGTTCAAATTCAAGTAAATTGTAAAAATTTGATGAGGTGTAAACTGCATTACCTATTGCCGCACCACGCCGTTTTGTTAAAAAGATTTTATCTTGGTCGATTTGCCATAGTAAGCGGTCGAAATTCATGGTAATATTATGATACGAATCAAAATAGGGGCTTTTAGACACAATTCGGTCCGAAGGACTTAGTGTAATTTCTCTTTTGTCGTTTAAATAGGAAAAAAGTATTCCTGGATGATATATGGAGTCATTCTTAAGATTAATGTTGATTTCAGCATTATTTGATACAGCTCGGTCTTTTTTAAACATAAATGTTTTGGCCTTTGCTGTTAAAATCGATGTGTCGTTCTTATTGATGACTAAAACAGCTTCTTGCTTGCGATCACCAAAACCTAATAAATTTGATCCCTTCATGTTTAAGCCACCATCATAATCGATATCTTCATATATATCTTTTATATGGAACCGGTTCTGATAAGAAATAAATTCAGGATAAATAGCTTTGTCGGGTGACATTATATGAACCACCTGGTCGGAGAATCTTCCCAACATGGGTTCGTCGAAATATAGCTTGTTGGTAAAGTAAACTGAATCGGCGCTATAACCCGATTTACTCATATCTATTCTGTAATTCTTTAGTTCTGCTTTTACAGAATCAACGGAATAGCCCGCTCTTTCCCAGGTAACCAATCCATTTTTTCCATGCCACTCTTTGGTAATTGGATAAAATACACCTTGCGTGTTGAAAATGTTGATCGAGTCATTTTTTATTTTACAACTTAAATCGGTTTTCGCAAATTCAATTTTAAGTGTGTTGTCCACTACATAGTGGTAATCAGTTGAATTAATGTGCCAGCTGGTAGAGTAGGTGCTAAATAAAACACTATCCTGTAACAGCGATTTTGAATTTTTAAAGTAATCGGTTACAATATTTAAGGGGTATTCTTCATTTTCGAATATGTGAATAAGGCCTTTTTCCCAATTTTTATAATGTTCTAATGATTGCTCCGATTGGTGAAAGATCATCACCATCTCAAAATATTTCATAAAATGTGGATCTCTACGTGCTTTTTTATCCAACATTAGATTGCAAACATCAATGAATCTTTCTTTTACTTCATCAGAGAAGTATTGTGTATTCCATTTTTCAACAAATGACTCAAGGCTATCTTCTTCTTGCTCAGAAATATTACGATTGGTAAACTCTTCGAATTGTTCAATGAAAAGAGCTGTGTCCTTTTCAAATTCATTAATTTCTTGCGAAATTCCCGATTTACTAAATAAGAAGATAAGGCATATTGAGAATAGTATAAAAAGACCTTTTTTCATTGATTTAACGTTTAGGGTTCTTATTTTTTAATGAACTTAGCGGCTATCCAGTTTCTTTTTTCCTGGAAACTTATGTAATCAAGTTTATTATATTCAGCTTCTTCTTTAATCATTGGTAAATCTTTATCGTATAATCCGCTTAGCAACAGAATTCCTTTTGTTTTTAGGACTTTAGCGTAATTTTTGATATCATCCATTAAGATGTTTCGATTAATATTGGCAATAATAATATCAAAGGCCTGATCCGTTAATAAGCTGGCATCACCCTGAAAAACTTTTATGTTCGAGCAACTGTTCTTATCAATATTCTCTAAAGTGTTGTTATATGCCCACTCGTCAATATCAATGGCAGTAATTTCTTTTGCACCTAACAGGGAAGCAAAAATAGCCAAAACACCAGTTCCACAGCCCATATCCAAAACAACTTTATCTTTAAAGTCAAGATCGAGCATGGTTTTTAGCATAAGGTAAGTTGTTTCGTGATGTCCTGTCCCAAACGACATTTTTGGTTCAATAATGATTTCGTAACTAAGTTTAGGTGTATCTTTATGGAAAGGAGCCCGAATAACGCATTGGTCATCGATTATAATCGGATCGAAATTTTTTTCCCAAACTTCGTTCCAGTTTTGTGTTTTAATTACTTCCCAATCGTAGCTAATTGAAACGTCCTTGATCTGATTTACCTGTAAATTTTTTACTTTTTCGATATCAAAGAACTTTTCCAGGATATAAGCATTAACACCTTCATCGGTTTCGTCGTAGCTTTCGTAGCCTATTTCGTTTAGCTGGGCAATTAATATTTCGGAAACGGTTTGAATATCCGGAGCAGATATGTTACAACGTAGTTCTATATAATCCATTATTTATTGAGTTAAAAAGATTGAGCAATTGCGATAAAATCATCTGCTTTAAGCGATGCACCACCAATTAAACCACCGTCAACATCGGGGTTTGCAAAAAGTTCTTTTGCATTAGAAGGTTTGCAGCTACCACCATATAAGATGGATAAGTTGCCGGCCATTTCCGATCCATAGGAGTTTTTAATTGTTTCGCGAATAAACTGGTGCATTTCCTGCGCTTGATCGGGAGTGGCAGTTTTTCCTGTTCCGATAGCCCATACAGGTTCGTAGGCTATTATAATATTTTTAAACTGATCGGGCGATATACCATCAAACATTCCTTTTAATTGTTTTGCAACCACCTGAAAATGCTGGTTGCTTTCTCTTTCGTTTAATACTTCTCCGCAACAAACAATCGGGTGTAGACCATTTTGAATGGTAATTTTTATTTTTTCGTTAATCAGCTCATCAGTTTCGTGGTAATAGGCTCTTCTTTCAGAATGCCCCAGTATAACATAATTAACACCAATGTTATGAAGCATTTCTGCGGATATTTCGCCTGTATACGCTCCATTTTCTTTATTTGAGCAGTTTTGAGCTGCCAGTTCGATTTTTGTTCCTTTTAAAATTTCTGAAGCTTTATTAAGGTAAATGTAAGGAGGTGCTATGATAAGTTGGGCGTTGCTTACTTCATTTTCTTTTTCCAGAATTTCATTAATTAAGTTTATTCCTTCCGGAAAGTTTTTATTCATTTTCCAGTTTCCTGCAACAATTTGTTTTCTCATGGTATAATTTTTTTAGGTAAAATGATTTATTATCAAAAATAAGAAATTATAAGCTTTGTGGCTTTATTAATTTCAAAAATATTATTCTAAAGTCACACGGGGATCTAATACAGAATAAAGTATATCTACCAAAGTATTAATGGTGATAAATATAACGGAAATTGTTAATACACATCCAACTATAACAGGCAGATCGTATTTGTTCAGCGAATCAACGATAACATATCCAAGTCCTTTCCATCCAAAAATATATTCCACAAAAACTACACCTGCCATTAGCGAAGCAAACCATCCCGAAACGGCTGTAATTACAGGGTTTAATGAGTTTTTTAATGCATGCTTTCGAACGATTCGGTTAAATGATAATCCTTTTGCTTTTGCTGTGCGAATATAATCCTGCGACAAAACTTCGAGCATGGAGTTTCGGGATAACTGAATGACAATAGCCAAAGGTCTTATTCCTAAAGTAAAAGCCGGTAGAATTAAATTTTTTAATTGCAAATGTACACCATTTCCTAAGTCGTCAATTTCGTAAAGATTGCCGGTTAAATTTAATCCGGTTAAATCGCCCAGCACGAAGGCGAAAATCCAGCCAATTAAAATGGCCGCAAAAAAGGATGGTAACGACATGCCAAGTGCGGAAAACAGAATCGATGCCCTGTCGAAAAAGCTATCTTTCTTTATAGCGGCAATAATGCCCAAAAAAATCCCTAAAACGGTCGCAAATACAATAGATACAAGTGCCAGTATAAATGTATTCGGGATGGTTTCTGCAATGATTTCTGAGACTAATTTCTTGCTTTGAAACGATCTTCGTAAATAAGGAGTTTTAAGCACAACAACCGATGTTTTGGATATATTAAATAAGCTCTTGTATTGATATTTTTCATCATCAAGAAAAAAGTAACTTTCGGATTCTTGCTTATTATGAATTGACAGGGGAGATAAATCGTTTAAGTATTTTATGTATTGTAGGCTTTTAGATTTGTCTAATCCCAGTTCTTTACGTATTGATTCAACGG
Organism: uncultured Bacteroidales bacterium; assembly: GCA_964450375.1. Lineage (GTDB taxonomy): Bacteria > Bacteroidota > Bacteroidia > Bacteroidales > UBA12077 > UBA12077. Next base: position 11,426 of record CAYVEW010000050.1, on the reverse strand, counting down.
TTGAAATGTCGGAACGTTGGCCGAGCATCATTTTAGCAGGGTCGCCTGGTAAGATGTTGAATAAAAAAAATACCAAAGTTATTACACCCCAGAATATTAGTAGGGCATATAATAACCGTTTAACCAAAAATTGCAGCACAAAAAAAAGCTTAATTTATAAATGCTAATATCTCATCGGTATTCTCAGAACTTCTATAAAGTTCATTTTGCAAAAAATCATTTGTAATATCTTCTATTTCAGGAATATTTCTATGATGCCATTTGCCCAGAATTTTACCCTGTTTCAATAAGACTAAACCCGGATTCGAGCGTACAATTGTTTTTAAGGTAATTTCGTCGGTATTATAGAATTGATAAGGAGCATTGGTTTTGTCGATAAATTCTTTTATCTCTGATTGAACCGATGCGGTTAAACAAATAAAGTTACTTCCAGATTCTTTCGCGTGCATAGCCAATTCATTGATCTCTTTCATGTTTCTGGTACTGGTTTTTTTCAGATCGAAAGCAATAAGCAAGAAAGTGAACTTGCTATCGTTTAAAACGATTTCAGTTACATCGGTTCCGTCGAGCGATTCAATTGTGAAATCATGAATTGGTGGAATATAGCCTTCAGAAATTAAATTATTTCGAGTTTCAACCCATTCCCACGTACTATCGGGAAGATTTTCCAACTCAAATTCTTTTTGTATACCATCTTTTTCGTATACCAGTGTGGTTTCGTACTCTGCTCTGGGTGCATCATCTGGTATAATCATTTTTTCCGGGATATAAGTTCCAACACTATAAGGCCTGAAATCGATGATAGGTAGATTTTTAACACAGTAAACCGATAAAAGAATACTAAAGATTACCGGAACCGAGATAAAAATGCTTTGTTTTTTGGTATGCCAGCTAACTTCAAATTTATTTCGGTTATTAAAAAGTATGAGGGTAAAAATCATTAAAAATACATTCTTCCAGAAAGTTTGCCAGTTGGTCATTATTATTGCATCGCCAAAACAGCCGCAATCGGTTACCGGATTGTATATGGCTAATATAAATGTAAGTACAGTGAAAAATGACATAAAAATGAATAAAAGCCATGCGGTTATTCGTTTAAAGGTTCCGAATAACAGCGAAAAGCCAATTACAAACTCCAGTGTGCTTAAAACAATGGCAAGTGGTAAAGCCATAAACGACAGGAATTCCATACTAAACGCATCGAAGTAATCCATAAATTTATAGGTTGAACCCAGAGGGTCAACTGCTTTTACAAATCCTGAGAATATAAAAACAATTCCAACTATAACTCTGCTAATAGTATCAAGTATCTTCATGACCAATTATCTTTATATTATGTGTTCTTTTTTTAGTAATTCGATAATTCTATTAAATATATCTTCCGGATCAGACATGTCACCATTTTTATTGGCGCAATCAATAATCCTTAGGTTTTTATCTTTTTTAACTTCGTGCAAATATACATTTCTTACTTTATTCTGGAAATCAATATCTTTTTCATGAATATCTTCTTTTCCATTTAAATAATTACGATCATCACCATTTCTTTGTTCACTTAGATTTCGTTTTGTAAATTCAAACGGAACATTTAAAAATATACTTAAATCCGGTTTTGGTATTTTAAAGTAATTATATTCCAGATCCAGAATCCATTCCGATAGTTTTTCTATTTCTTTTTGATCGCTTAATTTGGCGCACTGAAAAGCAATATTTGAATATACATATCGATCAACCACCACAAGCTTTTTTTGGAGCAGCCAATCGTTAATCATATTTTTGGCATCGTTACGGTCGCCTGCATAAATTAAGGCTATCAGATAGGGGTTTACCGTATTAATATCGCCCAGTTCGCCACGTAAAAAGCGGGCCACCAGATCACCAAAAACGGGTGAGTCGGTTCTTGGGAAATGCAAATATTCATAATCAATTTGATTTCTTTTTAAATATGATCTCAGCTTTTTTAATTGAGTCGATTTCCCCGATCCGTCCAGTCCTTCAATTACAATAAATTTCATCTTACTTAATCAAATTTTTACAAATATTTTTTATTCTTCTAATTGATAAACCATTCCACAAATCAATTTATTAAATTTGTGTTATTAAAACGTTTTAAAAATGCAGCCTAAAGATACATTTTTTTCAAGAAAACTAACAATCAATTGCCGCGGAGAATTAATTGATTTAAGCATACCCAAAGTGATGGGAATATTAAATATTACTCCCGATTCCTTTTATGATGGAGGAAAACACAAGACCGAAAAGGATATTACAAACCAGGTGGAAAAAATGATAACAGATGGCTGTGATATGATTGATATTGGAGCATATTCGTCGCGCCCGGGAGCTGATCATGTTTCGGAAACCGAAGAGCTAAATCGTTTAATCAGTGTATTAAAAGTCCTTCGAAAAAAGTTCTCGAAGCTTATCATTTCGGTTGATACATTTCGTTCGCACATTGCAAAAACAGTGGTAAAGGATTTCGATGTGGATATAATCAATGATATTTCTGCTGGCGATTTAGATCCCAAAATGTTTGAAACAATTACCGAACTAAATGTTCCATACATAATGATGCACATGCAGGGAACTCCGGATACCATGCAGCAAAATCCGCATTACGAGAATGTAGTAAAAGAAATTATGATGTATTTCTCAGAGAAAATCCATCAGTTGAAATTATTGGGGATAAACGATGTGATTATTGATCCGGGATTTGGTTTTGGAAAAACAGTTGAGCATAATTATCAGTTGTTAAAAAATCTGAGTGATTTTAAAATATTCGAGTTGCCAATTTTAGTTGGGGTTTCGCGAAAATCCATGATATGTAAAGTGTTAGAAGTTGATCCTGAAAATGCATTGAATGGAACAACAGCAATAAATACCTTATCTTTATTAGGAGGTGCGAATATTTTACGTGTTCATGATGTAAAGGAAGCGAAACAGACCATTAGTCTGTTTAATAAATTTACACATGCAAAAGTTGATAATTGGCACGAATGATATTAATTTTATTACATTTGTTAAAATACATTATTATTTAAATGATAACAGCATTTATTACCATACGATTTTTAGATATACTCGATATTTTATTGGTGGCTTTTCTTTTGTACCAGATTTATAATTTGATTCGCGGAACCACTGCCATTAACATATTTATAGGAATTTTCTCGCTATACCTACTATGGTTATTGGTTAAAGCCTTAAATATGGATTTGCTAAGCAGTATTTTAGGGCAGGTAATCGGAGTAGGAGTAATTGCTTTATTAATTGTATTTCAGCAAGAAATCAGAAGGTTTTTGTTGATCATAAGTACACGATACATTCGTTCCAAAAAGTTTTCAATTGAACGTTTTTTCTTATTTGGAGAGAAAAAAGATTCCAATCTTAACATTGATGCCATTGTAAATGCCTGTTCAAATATGTCGGCGTTTAAAACCGGAGCTTTAATTGCCATTACAAAAAAATCGGATTTACTAAGTTTTATCAAAACAGGTGATATTATAAATGCAGATACTACCAGTCGTTTGCTGGAAAGTATCTTTTTTAAAAACAGCCCCTTACACGATGGTGCAGTAATTATTAAGGAAGACCGAATAGCAGCAGCACGCTGTGTTTTACCAACATCGGAACGATTGGATTTACCACCGCAATTCGGAATGCGCCACAGAGCTGCTCTGGGTATAACCGAAAAAACAGATGCTATTGTCGTTTTGGTATCGGAGGAAACAGGAGCTATTTCATTTGCCAAAGATGAAAATATTGAAAGCAATATTGGACCAAACAGGCTTCGGCAGCGACTTGAAAAAGAGTTTGAAACAGAAACAAGTAAAACCACAGATTAATTTATGAAATTTAAAGAGATATTAGAATATGCCTTAATTAGCACAGACAATTTTAATATTACAGTTTATAACCTTGTTGCTACACTTATAATTCTGCTTATTACGAGACTAGTAATTGGTATTATACACAAGGTATTTAAACGAAAAATATTTTCCAATCAGAATATTGATTTGGGTAAAAGTCATTCAATTTATCAGCTAATAAAATACTTTCTGTGGGTAATTGCTATACTGCTTAGTTTAGAAACCATTGGAATTAAGCTCACTTTTTTATTGGCAGGTTCGGCTGCTTTATTGGTGGGTTTAGGATTAGGTATTCAACAGTTGTTTAAAGATATTGTTTCTGGATTATTCCTTTTATTTGAGGGAAACCTAAAAATTGACGATATCGTTGAAGTGGACGATGAAATTGGGAAAGTGAAAGAGATTAATTTCAGAACTACCAAAATTGAAACACGCGACAATATTATATTGGTTATACCAAACTCCACTTTTATTGATCATAAGGTAATAAACTGGAGCCATATTCAAAAACGGACCCGTTTTAATGTACAGGTTGGTGTTGCATATGGTTCCGATGTTCGCCTGGTTGAAAGGTTATTATTAGAATGTGCTTATGCCAATACTGATGTTTCAAAAATGCCTAAGCCCTTTGTTCGATTTAATGATTTTGGAGACTCATCACTCGATTTCCAATTATACTTCTGGACCGATAAAGCCTTTGTGGTAGAGAATATTAAAAGTGATTTGCGATTTGCTATTGATAAAATTTTCAGAGAGAATAAAGTTCAGATTCCTTTTCCACAGAGAGATGTACATATCATCAAATAAAAACTACTCATCATCATCTTTCTTCTTTTTTTTAATCTTGGGCAGGTTGGCTTTTTTCTCTTCTTTAGCAAGCAAGCGTTCAATGTTTTTCTGATGCGTAAATAACATCAGTATGGCCATAATTAAAGAAAAGATTACCAGCGTTGGGGTTGTTTCTTTGAATATCACAATAATCAGAACCGGAAATGAAAGCCCCGATACCATTGATGCTAATGATACGTACCTGGTAGCAATTAAAGTAACCAAAAATACTCCTGCCATAATTAAAGTAGGATACAGACTAATGGCACAGATAACTCCAAAAAGGGTAGCAACACCTTTTCCACCACGAAATCCAACATATATTGGAAAAATGTGGCCAATCATTGCAGATATTCCTAACAAAAGCTGAATGTTTATATAATCTCCGCTATCTGGAATATAGTAACTTGTAAAATGGATTAGGTTTACTGCTCCAAATCCTTTTAAGATATCTACAATAAATACTACAATCCCGGCTTTTACACCAAGCACTCTGAAAGTATTTGTTGCACCGGCATTACCGCTACCATGCTCGCGAATATCGATATTAAAAAACGCTCTGCTAATCCAAACTGAAGTGGGTATAGACCCTAATAAGTAAGCTACGATTGTAATAACAATATTTACTACAATATGCATAAAGATTAATTTTAAAAACAGGCAAATTAACGAATATTTTTCTAAGCATCAAAGAATATGCTTATTCGAATACTTACTGAAAAAATTAAGAACCCTTTTTACTTCATGAAGTAAAAAGGGTAATTTGTTATTTTTGAATTGGTTAGTTATTCTTATTTTTAACTATTTTAAATAACTGATATTTACTTACCCGGACACTGACTGCGAACACTTTCTTTAATTTGTTTATCGCCATAGGCTTCGTCGAAAGCGGCACTAAACTTGTTTGCCAAACGATTGGCGGTTAATTCGTAATCTTCTTTCTCAATCCACATGTTTACCGGGTTAAGAATTTTGCTTGGAACTCCGGGGCAGCTTTTTGGTATATTCAAGTGAAATAATTCATCGTACTGGTATTCCACTTTTTCCAAATCACCATTTAAAGCAGCATTAACCATGGCCCGTGTAAGTTTCAAATCTATTCGCTTACCAACACCAAACGATCCGCCATACCATCCTGTATTTATTAAATATACTTTTGTATTGAATTTTTGCATTTTTTCACCCAACATGGACGAATAGTATTCCGGATTCAATGGCATAAATGGTTGTCCGAAAAATCGTGAGAAAGTAGCTTGTGGTTCGGTAACTCCGGTTTCGGTTCCGGCTAGTTTGCTTGTATAACCCATTAAAAACCACAATTTTGCCTGATCCGGATCGAGCTTTGAAACTGGAGGCAACACGCCGTATGCATCTGCTGTAAGAAACAGAATGGTTGTTGGATGTCCCGAAACCGAATTCTCTTTAATGTTCTTTAAGAATTTTAACGGATAAGAACTTCTGGAGTTCTCGGTAATACGACTGTCGTTAAAATCAAAAGTCCCATTTGGGTAGATCATTGCATTCTCAATAATAACTCCATGTTTTAACGGATCATCTTTGTGCATTACCGCTTCGTAAATCTCTGGTTCTTTATCGGGGTTTATATCGATCATTTTTGCATAACAGCCATTCTCAAAATTAGAAATTCCATCATCACTCCAGCCATGTTCATCATCTCCTAACAAAGATCTTTCAGGATCTGCAGAAAGGGTTGTTTTTCCTGTTCCTGATAAACCCAGTAATAATGCAGACTTGCCATCTTTGTCTTCGTTAGCCGAGCAATGTAACGGTAAAACACCTTCGAATGGAAGATAATAGTTCATTACAGTGAACATAAGTTTTTTAACGGTTCCTAAATAGGCCGAACCCACTATAACACCTAAGCGGCGATCAAGATCCATAATAACCGCTACATTTGATGTGTCGCCGTTTGGCATAACACGTAATAAGCTTTTGTATTTTATGCTATCTAATTTGTCGAAAGGAACTGTAATAAGCTGGAATCCTTTTTTAGCGAAAACACTTTTTTTAATGTCGTTTGGTATGGGCCTGAACATATTATCGGTAAATAGTGCTGTTAAAGCCTCGCTTGTAATGGTTTTTACCGGAAGAGCATATTTGGAATCAGCCCCAATTACTCTGTCAGTGATGTAAATATCTTTTCGTTTTAACAGATAATCTAAAGCATCCGAAAAAACCATATCAAATATCTCTTCACTAATACCAATATTATTAGGTGATGTCCAGTCTATGTTAGATTCACTGCTTATTCTTTTTACAATGTAAGTATCCTTTGGCCGGCGGCCTGTTGATTCCGGAGCAGTCCATGTGGCTAGTGCTCCATTCTTTGAAATCATGGCTTCGCGGTTATCAATCACATGTTGTATGATTTCTTCTCGTTTTAGGTTTTCATGCAAATTTGCGTGTCCTTCAATCACGCTAAGTAATGATCTGTTTAAAGAAGATTCCAAAATATTGTCCATAATTTAGTTTAGTTGTAATAATATTTAAAAATAAACGCCAAAGTTAATAAAATAATCATATTAACTACATACCGAAAATAAGATATTTACCCCTAAAATCAATTCAAATTGTACATGTTTTAGGAAATCATTTTTAGAATAAAATATGCATGTAGTAATTTATATAAATATAATCTAAAATAATGGTAAACAAATAAATAGATAAATTTGTTATGTGTAATAAAAACTGACTTTTGTCATATATTTTTTAATAAAGTAGTTTTTTATGAGAAAAATAACTATTTTGCCCGATTAAAATCTCTGATAATTTGTGTGGAAGAGATACTTTAGTTATAAGGTAATAAACGACTTAAAATAGAGGAGAAAAAGAGATGGCTTGGTACATTGGAGCTACAACCGAAAAAAGAAAATCACAAAAAAGTTTATGGGTAAAATGTAAAAAGTGCCATTCTCACATTTACGAAAGTGAGTGGATCGAAAATTTACATGTTTGCCCAAACTGCAATTATCATGGAAGCATAACTTCATACGAACGCATCAATTTACTTTTTGATAAGGATAGTTTTGAAGAATTATTCTCAAACATCAGTCCGAAGGATTCGTTAAACTTTAATGATTTAAAAGGAAGTTACCAGGATAAATTCGAAACAGCTATTCAGAAAACAGGAATTTCGGAAGCGGTGGTTACCGGACATGGCAAAATGAATGGAAAACATGTGGTAATGGCGGTAATGGATTTTCGCTTTTTAGGAGGAAGCCTTGGCAGCGGAACCGGCGAAAAAATACTGCAAGCTGCCAATTATGCTTACGATAATAATTTGCCATATATTGTTTTTTCTGCATCGGGTGGTGCAAGAATGCAGGAGGGCGCTTTATCCTTAATGCAAATGGCAAAAACATGTGCCGGAGTAGCACGATTGAATAAAAAGAACATACCGTATATATCGGTTTTAACCAATCCTACTACAGGAGGAGTATCAGCAAGCTATGCCATGATGGGCGATTTAAATATTGCCGAACCAGGTGCACTCATTGCCTTTGCCGGACGCAGGGTAATTGAACAAACCATTGGTGAAAAACTGCCAGACGATTTTCAAACTTCGGAATATTTGCTCGAACATGGATTTATTGATGCAATTGTTGACAGAAAAGACATGAAAGACTATTTGAGCAATGTATTAAGTTATTACAACAGATAAACTGTTTTGATTAATTAATCAGGAATTAGAATTATGGGACTAGAACAAGATAAAGCATTACTTGAGATGAAAGATATTAAGGTGCAGGAAAAAACACCATGGGAGATTGTGCAAATTAGCAGACATCCAAATCGACCCATTTTACAAGATTATCTTTCCATAATAGTTGAGAATTTTATGGAATTTCATGGGGATAGATATTATTCTGATGATAAAGCTATGATTGGTGGATTTGCAACGATAGGCAAACAGAAAGTAATGTTAATCGGGCATAATAAAGGTAAAAATACCACTGAAAACATTGAACGGAATTTCGGAATGGCAAAACCCGATGGTTACAGAAAGGCTTTGCGTTTGATGAAGCTAGCCGAACGTTTTAATGTTCCTATTGTTACAATTATCGACACACCTGGAGCTTTTCCCGGATTAGAAGCTGAAGAAAGAGGGCAAGCAGAAGCTATTGCAAAAAACTTAACAGAAATGGCGTCCATTGAAGTTCCTATTGTTTCGGTTGTAATTGGTGAAGGCGGGAGTGGCGGAGCCCTGGGAATTGGAGTAGGCGATAGGGTGCTTATGTTGTCGAATGCTATTTATTCGGTTATTTCGCCCGAAGGATGTGCTTCAATCTTATGGCGCGATGCCAAATTTGCACCCGATGCTGCCGATGCATTGAACCTAACCGCAGGAGCACTTTTAAAGCACGGAGTAATTGATGAAATAATTCAGGAGCCTAAAGACGGGGCACATTCAGATTATAAATTAATTGCCGGGAATGTAAAAAAATCAATCCTAAAAAATCTGGAATCATTAAGTGTATTTTCAAAAGATGAGTTGATTGAAAACAGATTCAAAAAATACTCAGGAATAGGAAAATTTACGATTAAATAATTCAAAATGAACAGTATGAAGAAGAATATATTAAGAATTACGGATACTACTTTGCGAGATGGTCATCAATCATTATGGGCAACCAGAATGAGAACCGAGGATATTATGAATATTATCGACACCATTGATCAAGTTGGTTATTATTCATTGGAAGTATGGGGTGGTGCTACATTTGATGTTTGTTTGCGCTTTTTAAGAGAGAATCCTTGGGAGCGGCTCCGATTAATTAAATCGAAAGCAAAAAATACTCCCTTGCAAATGTTGTTAAGGGGGCAAAATATTGTTGGTTATAAGAACTATCCGGATGATTTGGTTGATCGCTTTGTAGCAACGGCCCACGAAAATGGAATCGATATTTTTAGAATATTCGATGCTTTAAACGATTCGCGGAATCTTGAAGCTGCGATAAAAGCAGTTAAGAAACATGGTGCTCATGCACAAGGCACACTTTCCTATACCATTAGTCCGGTGCATACCATAGAAAAATATGTAAGCGATGCTAAAGAGCAAGTGCAAATGGGAATCGATTCGCTTTGTATTAAGGATATGGCGGGATTGTTATCACCTACCATGTCGTATAAACTGGTAAAGGCCTTAAAAGAAAATCTGGATGTTCCAATACAAATTCATAGTCATGCTACCAGCGGTATGGCCGATTCTGCTTACTTAGACGGAGTTCGTGCAGGAGCAGGAGCCATTGACTGTGCCATTTCTTCAATGGCTGGTTTTTCATCGCAACCGCCGGTAGAAACCATTTATGCTATTTTCGATGAAACTGAATTTGATGTTCAGCTGGATATGGATGCCTTGCGTAAGGTAAACAAATATTTTGCAGATCTAACTCCTAAGCGCTCAAAGGGTAGGGGTTATGAGCCAATTATCGATTCCGAAATTCTGGTGCACCAAATTCCGGGTGGTATGATTTCTAATTTCAGATCCCAACTGGAACAACAAGGAGCTATTGAAAAGCTTTCCGAAGCATTGGAAGAGGTAACAAGAGTTCGTAAAGATTTAGGATATCCGCCTTTGGTAACTCCAACCAGCCAGATTGTGGGAACACAAGCGGTAATGAATGTGCTAACCGGCGAGCGATATAAGGTAGTTCCACAGGAAGTAAAAAATTACGTAAAAGGGATGTATGGCCGTTCACCTGCCCCAATCGAACCGGATTTTATTAAACGGATTTTAGGTAATGAAAAACCCATTGATCACAGGCCAGCTGATGATTTAAAACCAATATTACCAAACATAACAAAGAATATTGCCAATCCTGAGCTGATAGAGAACGAAGAAGATATTCTTTCTTATTGCTTATTCCCGGAAGTTTCTATGGAATACTTTAAGTGGAGAGCAATCCCTGAAGATAAACGGCCAAAAACACCAGCCGATATTGAAACTGAAGAATTCTTGAAAACCAAGGAGCCAACAGAAAAGAAAAAGATAGTACAGGCTGCCGGAAATGCTGATTTAGATCCAATGTTACATCCGGAAGATTATGAGGGTGTAAACTCTATACTGGAAAAAGCTGCCCGAATGCATTTAAGCGAACTGGTTATCCGAAAAGGAGATTTTAATTTGTCACTACGATCTGGAAATGGAAGTGCAAAAGGACATGTGATTTCCGAACCATTCATTGAACATCATCAGGAAAAAGAAGAAGTTGGGTTAGAAACAAAGGTCGAAGAAAAAACGGTAGAAGTAAACAATGAATATAAAGATACCATTAATGCCGTAATGGCAGGTACTTTTTATAGGTCAGCTTCAACTGATAAACCACCTTTTGTGGAAGCAGGTAGTGAAGTTAAGGAAGGTGATCCAATATGCATTTTAGAAGCTATGAAGCTGTTTAACGAAATAGAAGCTCCATTTAATTGCCGGATTGTTAAAATACTGATTGATGATGCTACTATGGTCACCAAAGATCAGCCAATTATGGCCATTGAGAAGTTATAAAATATTGTATTATTTTATATAGGGCTACTCGAACGGGTAGCCTTTTTTATGTTATATTTCCAAATTAGAGGGTTTATTATTTTTATTAAAGTCATTCCCGCGCAAGCGGGAATCTATTTGTTTGAGATTCCGGATCTATACTTTATTTTGCCCAGAATGACATGATGATAACAAAAAAACCGTCCCGACAGTGATCGTTGGGACGG
>CAYVEW010000049.1:0-24275 GCA_964450375.1 uncultured Bacteroidales bacterium | reverse complement strand
CTATATATACAGAAGACAGTATTCGTACTTTAGATTGGAAAGAACATATCAGGAAGCGTCCGGGCATGTACATCGGTAAATTAGGTGATGGTTCTTCGCAGGATGATGGTATTTATGTTTTATTAAAAGAAGTTATGGATAATTCCATCGATGAATACATGATGGGATTTGGAAAAACAATCGAAATTGAAATGACCGATAATTACGTAAAAGTGCGTGATTACGGTCGCGGGATTCCTTTAGGTAAGTTAAAGGATGTGGCATCGAAAATGAATACGGGTGCTAAATACGACTCCAAAGCATTCAAAAAATCAGTGGGATTAAATGGTGTTGGTATTAAGGCTGTTAATGCTTTATCAAGCAGTTTTAAAATTGAAGCATATCGCGAAGGCGAAAAAAAGGCAATTGAATTTGAGAACGGAGAAGTAGTAAAAGACGAACCTGTAGAAAAAACCAACGAGCGAAATGGAACCTTAACTACCTTTGTGCCCGATAAGGAAATATTTGGTGAATTTCATTACATCGAAGAGTATGTGGTTACTTTAATTCACAATTATGTATTTCTAAATTCCGGTTTAACCATAAAACTAAACGGTCAGAAGTATTATTCCGAAAACGGCTTACGTGATTTGTTGGAGCAAAATATGAGCTCCGATGGCATTTACCCGATTATCCATTTAAAAGGAGAAGATATTGAAATTGCCATAACTCATGGAAACCATTATGGCGAAGAGTATTACAGTTTTGTAAACGGACAACACACAACTCAGGGTGGTTCGCATTTAATAGCTTTTCGCGAAGCATATGTAAAAACAATCAGAGATTTTTACAAAAAGGACTTTGAACCATCTGATATCCGTATCTCAATTGTTGCAGCCGTTAGTATTAAGGTGGAAGAACCTGTATTTGAATCGCAAACCAAAACTAAGCTGGGATCAAAAAATATAGGGCCTAACGGGCCAAGCATAAGAAATTTTATTGGTGATTTCCTAAAAAATGAGCTGGATAATTTTCTGCATCGAAATAGTGATGTGGCTGAAGCCTTGCAACGAAAGATTATTGAATCGGAAAAAGAGCGGAAAGCAATTTCGGGAATAAAAAAACTGGCTAAGCAGCGAGCAAAAAAAGCAAGCTTGCACAATAAAAAACTACGTGATTGCCGGATACATTATAACTCAAATGAAGAGCGAAAGAACGAAACCATGCTTTTTATTACCGAGGGCGATTCGGCGAGCGGTTCCATTACCAAATCGCGTGATGTAAATATTCAGGCTGTTTTTAGCTTGAAAGGAAAACCCTTGAATACTTACGGACTAACAAAAAAGATTGTATACGAAAACGAAGAGTTTAACCTGCTGCAAGCAGCCCTCGACATTGAAGAAGGAATTGAAAATTTAAGATATAAAAATGTAATTATCGCAACCGATGCCGATGTGGACGGTATGCACATTCGTTTGTTGTTAATTACTTTTTTCCTGCAATTCTTTCCCGACCTGATTAAAAATGGACATTTGTTTATTCTACAAACTCCACTATTCAGGGTGCGAAATAAGAAGGAAACCATTTATTGCTACAGCGACGAAGAAAGATCAAAAGCGGTAAAGAAACTTAAAAATAACCCTGAAATAACTCGTTTTAAAGGATTGGGTGAGATTTCTCCTGGCGAATTCAAGCATTTTATCGGAAAAGATATTCGCCTGGATCCTGTTCGTTTGCGTCGTGAGGATGCTATTAAAGATTTACTCGAATTTTACATGGGAAAAAATACTCCCGAACGTCAGGATTTTATTGTGGAGAACTTAAAAATAGAAGTTGTTGATTAATTGATGAATATCAATTGTAAAAAATAAGACAAGAGGATGAGTACAGAAGAATTGGACCATACAGAAGATCAGAATAACGAAGATAAGGAAAACACGGAAGAATTTGCAGACCAGGAGAAAACAAGTGATGAGTTGCATAAAATTGTGCACTTATCAGGTATGTATAAAGACTGGTTTTTAGATTATGCGTCCTATGTTATTCTTGAGCGTGCCGTTCCGCATTTAATGGATGGCTTAAAACCTGTGCAACGCAGAATTATGCATGCAATGAAACGCCTGGATGATGGCCGTTATAATAAAGTAGCAAATATTATCGGGTATACCATGCAGTATCACCCTCACGGCGATGCTTCAATTGGCGATGCATTGGTTCAGTTGGGACAGAAGGACTTATTGGTTGATTCACAGGGTAACTGGGGAAATATTTTAACCGGCGATGGCTCAGCTGCTCCGCGTTATATCGAAGCACGACTTTCGAAATTTGCTTTGGATGTTGTTTTTAACCCTAAAACCACCGAATGGAAAAAATCATACGATGGCCGTAACGACGAGCCGGTTACTTTACCTGTAAAATTCCCATTATTGCTGGCACAAGGTGTGGAAGGTATTGCTGTTGGTTTAGCTTCTAAAATACTACCTCATAACTTTAATGAACTTATCGATGCAGCAATTGCATACTTAAAAGGGAAACCTTTTGAATTATTCCCCGATTTTCCAACCGGAGGTATTGCCGATTTTAGTAAATACAACGAAGGAATTCGTGGTGGAGCAGTTAAGGTGCGCGCTAAAATTGAAAAAGAAGATAAAAAAACACTTAAAATAGTTGAGTTACCTTTCGGGAAAACAACCCAAAGCTTAATTGATTCTATACTGAAAGCCAACGATAAAGGCAAAATAAAGATCAAAAAAATTGATGATAACACTGCAGAACATGTCGAAATTCTAATTCATTTGCATCCGGGAACATCGCCCGACCAAACCATAGATGCTTTGTATGCTTTCACCGATTGTGAAGTATCAATTTCGCCTAACTCTTGTGTTATTATGGATTCCAAGCCTGTATTCTGGGGTGTTACAAAAATGTTAAAACATTCTGTTGATAATACGGTTGGCTTGTTGCGCAAAGAGCTCGAGATAAAGAAAGGTGAACTGCAGGAATCATGGCACTTATCATCACTTGAAAAAATATTTATCGAAAATCGTATCTATCACGACATTGAAGAATGCGAAACCTGGGAGTCGGTAATTACAACGATTGATAAAGGCTTAGAACCTTTCAAAAAAATGTTGCTCCGCGAAGTAACAGAAGAAGATATTGTTAAGCTTACCGAGATTAAAATTAAGCGAATAACCCGTTTTGATGTTAAAAAAGCGGATGAATACATTAAAGGAGTAGAAGAAGAAATTAAGGAGGTACAAAACCACCTGGATAATATCATCGATTTTTCCATTAATTATTACAAGCAAATTCGTAAAAAGCATGGCGATGGCCGCGATCGAAAAACAGAAATCAGAAATCTCGATTCCATTGAAGCAACTCAGGTAGTTGTGGCAAACGAAAAATTATATGTAAACCGCGAAGAAGGATTTATTGGAACCGGACTCAGAAAAGACGAATATGTGAGTGAGTGTTCTGACATTGACGAAGTAATTGTTTTCTTACGCGATGGAAAATATATTATAACCAAAGTGGCCGATAAGGTTTTTGTGGGTAAGGATATTATTCATGTTGCTGTATTTAAACGTAACGACGAACGAACTATATACAATATTGTCTATCGCGATGGCTTAAATGGCAGCATTATGGTAAAGCGTTGTGCAATAAAAGGAATAACTCGTGATAAAGAGTACGATATTACCAAGGGAACCAAAGGCTCAAAGGTTTTATATATGACCGTTAATCCGAATGGTGAAGCGGAAGTGGTGAAAGTTTATTTACGTCCTCGTCCACGATTGAAAAAACCTATTTTCGAATTTAATTTTAGTGAGCTGGCAATTAAAGGACGGCAATCGATGGGGAACGTGTTAACGAAATATGCAGTGCATAAAATTGTTCTGAAAGATGAGGGAGTTTCGACATTAGGTGGAAGAAAAATATGGTTTGAATTCGAAGTACTTCGCCTAAACGATGATGGCAGGGGAGAATATCTGGGAGAGTTTCATGGCGACGACAAAATTCTGGTTATAACTAAATCAGGGGCTTATCGTTTGTGCTCATACGATTTAATGAATCATTTCGAAGATGATGTAATGCGTGTTGAGAAGTTCAGGCCGGAGAAAATTTTCTCTGCAGTTTATTACGATGCCGATTTGGAATTCTATTATATAAAACGATTTACCATTGATCCAACGGACAGACTTACCAGTTTTATTGGTGATAATGAAGAATCACGTTTAATAAAACTTACAGAAGTAGATTATCCGCGTTTGGAAGTTGCTTTTGGCGGACGCCATAAAACGCGCGAAAACGAAATTATCGAAGTAGCTGAATTTATTGGTGTTAAAAGTTATAAAGCAAGGGGTAAAAGGTTATCAAACTACGAAGTGAAAATAGTAACTGAACTGGAACCACTAATTGTTAAGCAGGAGGAGCCAGATGATAACGAAACAATGAGTGATGATCATGATGAAGATACTTCACAAATGAGCTTATTTGATAACGGTAACTAAAAACTGTTTTTTTACAAGTAGTTTTTTTATATCTTTAATAATCAAAAATTGTTGACATGAAAGTTTTCTTAATAGGATTTATGGCAAGCGGAAAATCTTCAGTGGGAAAGAAACTGGCTAATAAGCTCAATTTACCTTTTGTTGATTTAGATACCTACATTGAAGAAAAGCATAATACAACCATACGATTGTTAATGTACGATAAAGGACAGGATGCCTTTAGAGAGATTGAAAGAGATGCATTAGTTGATGTGATAGAAAACTATCAGGATGCCATTATTTCAACGGGGGGAGGAACTCCATGCTATTTCGATAACCTGGAAAAAATGAAAAATGCTGGAGACACCGTTTATCTCGAAGTCGATATACCAACCTTAGTAGATCGATTAATGCATTCAAAGAAAGATCGTCCTTTAATCTGGGGAAAAACCAGAGAAGATTTAACTGTTTATGCAAAAGAGCTGATGGAGCGCAGGCGTGGTTATTATCAAAAAGCAAAATATACAGTAAATGGTAAAAACCTGAAACTGGATACCATCATACAAATTATCGGATAGTTTATTGGGAGTTAAATTCTTATTCCTATTGCTAAAACATCATCCACTTGTTGTTGTTTCCCTTTCCAGTTAATGAAATTCTCGTGTAAAAGTCGTTTTTGTTCATTCATGTCTTTTTCGTGAATTTCGAGCAATAATTCGCGTAAAGCACCAACTCTGAATTTTTTCTTTAAAGGGCCGCCAAACTGATCGGCATAACCATCGGTGAACATATAAAACTGATCGCCCGACTGTATTTTTATCTTATGATTTGTAAAAGGCATCATGGTTTTTTCGGAGATTCCAATGGGCATTCTGTCGGCTTTTATAACTTCTAACATATGATCACGAATGTAGTATAAATGGTTATAAGCTCCGGCAAATTCCAATTCCATTCGATCATAATCAATTACGATTAGCGAAATATCCATTCCATCTTTCGACTCTTCAATTTTGTTGGCATGAACCATTGTTTTAATCACTTTTTTGCGCAGTTGATTTAAAATCTCAGCTGGGGTAAGAACCAGATTTTCGTTTACAATTTCGTTTAAAAAATTAATGCCAATAATACTCATAAAAGCTCCGGGAACACCATGTCCGGTGCAATCGGAAGCTACAATAACCGATTTATTTTCAATTTGTGTAACCCAGTAAAAGTCACCGCTAACAATATCTTTTGGTTTAAATAAACAAAACCCATGTTTTAGAATTACCTGCAACGAGATTTTATCAGGGAATAAAGCAATTTGTATGTGTTTGGCATATTCAATACTATCCTTAATATCCTTGTTTTGTTTGAGTATCTGGTTGGTTTGGAAATCAGAAATATCTTTTTGTCTTCGTATTTCGTCGCGTTGAGCTTCAATTTCATCACGTTGGGCTTCAATCTCTTCTTTTTGCTGCATTACTTCAGCATTGATTTGTTTCAGGCTATTGTTAATTTTTCTTCTTTTTTTATTAATGATTAATAAAAATATGGCCTGTCCGCTAAAAATAAGCAAAGCAATTAGATAGATTCTACTTAACCGTTGCTTTTGTTTTCGTTCCAGTTGTAATTTTCCAATTTCTTGTTTTTGCTTATCCGATTGATATTTTATTTCTAATTCTGCCAACTGGGAGCTTACTTCTTCATTTACTCTTTCTTGTTTTAACTGGTTATATAATTCAAGGTAATTTAAGGCCTGTCCCAGATTATTTAGTTTCTTGTAAGTTTGATATAAAATTTCGTAATTTAATTCTAGCGAATGCTGATAATTTAACGAATCGCAAATAGCAATGCTTTTATTACAAAACTCAATTGCTTGTTTATAATTTCGCAATTTGTAATGTATCCCACCTAAATTAAGATAAGAAGTTGAAATACCTTCCAAATCATTTAATTGCAATTCAATTTCCAGGGATTTTGAATAATAATCTCTTGCTTTACTAAACAGGTTAAGGTATTCGTGAAGCACTCCCAGGTTATTATTAACACTGCTTATTCCATTAATATCGTTTATTCGGTTATTTATCTCCAGGGCTTTTTGATAGTACTCGATGGCTTGTGCGTATTCTTCTTTTGCACGATGCACAATTCCTAAATTGTTGTAAGCACCGGCAATATTGCTATCTTCTTTTCCATTAAGCCTTAACTGCAGTAATTGTTTAAAATATTCCAGCGACTGATCAAGATTCTCCTGAAGGTAATAAGCCTCGCCCAAAATTTGGTAACAATGATCTATTATGTGTGTACTGTCGTGCTTTTCGGCCAATATTAAGAACTCATTTGCTAAACGGATTGCCTTTTGTGGCGCATTATAGATGTAATAATCGGTAAGTGCATAGTAGTAAGATATTTTTTCTAACTCCGAGACCTGATTTAAGATGTTTTCCAGAGAGTCTGCATTATAATATTGTGCTCGTATTTCTGTTGTTCGAACAAAAAATATCAATGCTAAAAAAATAAAAAAAGCTGGTAATTTGATTTTCATATCAGCAATTAGAAAAAGGATCTTATGAGTAAATTAGTATTTGTTACGTAAAATTTACAAAAAAGATTCAACAAGGCGAAATCTTTTTAAACAAAAGGGATATGCATCGAATAATTAATGCAGCATTTTAAACTAAAAATTTATGTGGGTTACATGAACATTGTCAGCGCATTGTGGTGCTGGTTTAGTTTTGGTAAACGCGTGCACGATGCATAATTGTTAAAAAGATGGCAGTAAAAGCACAGCGATTAATTACAACCTGAGTTCTAGCCTTATTAAGCAAACATTTGCAAGTCGTGTAGTTTTTTATAAACTCCGTTCTTTTCAATAAGTAAATCGTGCTTACCTCGCTCAATGATCTTTCCCTCTTGTAATACACAAATCTCGTCTGCATCGCGAACGGTAGATAAGCGGTGCGCAATAACGATGGAAGTGCGGTTTTCCATTAGTTTGAAAAGGGCATCCTGAACCAGTTTTTCCGATTCTGTATCTAATGCTGATGTGGCTTCATCTAAAATCATGATGGGTGGATTCTTTAAAACTGCCCGGGCAATACTTATTCGCTGTCGTTGGCCACCGGAAAGTTTTGTTCCACGGTCGCCAATATTGGTTTCGTAACCGTGTTCGGTTTGTAATATAAAATCGTGAGCATTAGCCACTTTAGCAGCTTCAATAATTTCATCTTGTGTGGCATTTTCCATACCAAAGGAAATGTTATTTGCTATGGTGTCGTTGAATAATATGGATTCCTGACTTACAATTCCCATTAAATTACGAAGATCTTTAATTTTAAGATCCTGAATATTGTGTCCGTCGATTTTTATTTCTCCTTCGATAATATCATAAAATCTTGGTAATAGGTCAACCAAAGTTGATTTTCCCGATCCTGATTGTCCTACCAGGGCAATTTTTTTACCTTTCTCGATGGTAAGATTGATATCTTTTAGGACATAATCTTCAATGTATTTGAAGCTAAGATTCTTGTATTCAATTTTATCATTAAAATTTTTAATGGGTTTTGCATTGGGTTTTTCTGTTATGGTAACTTTTGCATCCAAAATATCACTAACACGATCTACAGATGCTGCACCTTTCTGCAGGTTGTAATATACGGTAGAAAGTTCTTTTGCGGGTTGGATTATTTGCGAAAATATTACTAAATAGGCAATGAACTCTTGTGGATTCATTAATGAATTGGAACTTAATACAATATTTCCGCCAAACCACATTACGGTGATGATCACAGAAGTGGCCATAAACTCACTAAACGGACTGGCAAGTTCTTTTTTACGCCAAATCCTTGTCATCAATCGGGTATAAGCCTGATTTTCTTTTTTAAATCGCGAATGAATGCGGTCTTCTGTTCCGAAAGCTTTTACGATTCTTAATCCAAAAAGCGTTTCTTCAATGTACGACAGTAATACTCCAAGCCGTTTTTGTCCTTTTAATGATTTGCGTTTTAACGATTTGCCAATGCGGCCTATAACACCACCACTTATTGGAAGGAGCAATAACACAAATACGGTTAGTTTTGGGCTCCACATAAACAGCATGGCTAAGTAAATAATAATGGTAATGGGCGATTTAATGGCATTATTCAGCGATCGAATGATGGATGCTTCAATTTCTTTTACATCACCTGTCATACGCGAAATCAGGTCACCTTTTCGTTCTTCGGTGAAGTAGGCAAATTGCAAACTAAGTACTTTTTCATCCAAATCATCTCTAATATCGCGCATAACTTTTGTTCTTAATGGAGCCATTGCATAATTACTAAAATAGTGCAAAGAAGTTTTAAAAAGCACAAAAATGATAACCACTATACTTACAATTAACAATGCCTGTGCTTCTCCACGACTCTCGATGATTTGTGT
This sequence comes from uncultured Bacteroidales bacterium, assembly GCA_964450375.1. Classification (GTDB taxonomy): domain Bacteria; phylum Bacteroidota; class Bacteroidia; order Bacteroidales; family UBA12077; genus UBA12077. The sequence continues at coordinate 15,402 of CAYVEW010000049.1, read as the reverse complement.
CATTACATAATTAAAATTATGAAAAAATGCATCTGAGGTAAATTCAAATGGTACCGGATCGGTTACTTTTGGTTGCGTATTAAAAAGAATTCCCAGAAACGGGACAACCATTGTAAACGAAAACAATGAAAAGATGGTACTAAGAAATGAAAGTAAAATACTTATAAAACCTTTATCCCAATATGGGATCATATATCTAATAATACGTTTGACTCCGCTCATTATTTAAAAATATGTTATGTTAAAAGTTTGACAAATGTAGAAAAAATTAAGCAAGCAATTCAGCATTAAGTTCGTAATAAAACTAAATAATGTTAAAAAAACTAAAACTGAAAGTAAATGAATGGTTGAATCTCAGCTGATTTAGCCTGGTAAATGATAAACACAACCAACACCACAATAATGATTTTAACGATGATGTTTGATTTAATAAACCATCCACGGTAGTTTTCTTTAAACCAAGCAGGTAGCCAATGGACAACGAAGCCCAGCAATATAATAAGAAAAGGTTTATAATATGATGATATCATTACCGGAATAAGTCCGGTTTGCAGGTTGGTACCTATTTGATTAATCATTTTAATTGCATCGTTAAGTGTTCCTGCCCGGAAAAAGATCCATGCAAAACTTACCAGATGGAAGGTTGTAAATACCGAGATAAAACGGATAAATAAATTTTTACTCCAATGAGATGAGTAATGTTTACTTAGCGATAGGTTCATTTTAACCCATAATTTATGGATGACAAGTCCAGCTCCATGCAATCCGCCCCAAATCACAAAACGCAAGCTTGCTCCGTGCCACAATCCGCCAAGTAGCATGGTAATCATTAAATTCATGTGCATTCTTACTTTTCCTTTGCGGTTACCTCCAAGCGGAATGTACAAATAGTCGCGCAGCCACGATGATAATGAAATATGCCAGCGTCGCCAGAAATCGGTAATATTCATGGCTTTGTATGGCGAGTTAAAGTTAATGGGCAAACGGAAACCCAATAGCAGGGCAACCCCAATGGCAATATCGGTGTAACCTGAAAAATCACAATAAATTTGTATAGAGTAACCATATACGGCCATCAGGTTTTCAAATCCGGTGTACGAAGCCGGCGATTCAAATATCCGATCAACGAAGTTAATGGATATGTAATCGGAAATGAGCATTTTTTTTACCAATCCGTTTAAAATTAAAAACACAGCATGTCCAAATTCCTGTTTGGTTAACTTGTATTTCTGGTACAGTTGAGGAATAAACTCAGCCGCACGCACAATGGGCCCTGCAACCAGCTGAGGGAAAAACGATACGTAAAAACCAAAATCAATCATGTTTTTTACGGGCTTTAATTTATTTCGGTAAACATCGACTGTGTAGCTAATGGTTTGGAATGTATAAAACGAAATTCCTACCGGTAAAATAATCCGCGAAACATCAAACGATGAACCAAAAATCTGGTTGGTCCAATGTGCTAAATGGTTAATTACTGTTAAATCGGAATTAAACGTGGAGTTAACAATATCGGTAAAAAAGTAAGTGTATTTAAAATATCCCAGCAAACTTAGGTTGATTAGTATGCTGCAAGCGACAAATAACTTTTTTCTTACTTGTGTTTTTGCACTGTAAATTAGTTGTCCTAATGTAAAATCAGCAATGGTTGAAAAAATAAGTAAGGTAAAAAAATAACCGCCCGACTTGTAATAAAAAAACAAGCTCATAAAAAATAAATACGCATTTCGGGCTGGATTTTTTTTGTATAAAAAAGAATAGAATAACAAAAGTATGGCATAAAATCCCCAGAAATAAAGCCTTGTAAATAATAATGGCTTCGATTCCGAATAGATTAATATTTCCTTTAGTACTTCCATTTAGTTTTCGATAAAATGAATCAGTGCCCTTGAAAATAACTCTCCCTGTATTTCGTAACCTATTTTTTTAAAGTGCAATAAATCATCTCCTGCAAGTCCTTTTTCGTGCCAGGCTTCGATTGAATTAGCGCCGCCCATAACCGAATACGAATCCCAATAAGAGAGTTCGAATTGTTTACAAGCCTTTACGATATTGTTGTTAATTTCAATGATATTCAGATTGGGTGATTTATCTTTTTTTAAATGATCATTTATGGTTGTAAAAAGAATGGCTGCATGGGGCAATATATCCCGTATCTGATAGATCATATCTTTAATAATAAACTCGTGCTCCAGCACATTCAAATTTTCGTCGTAGGCTTCGTTTGTTCCAAGTGAAATAATTACTAGATCAGGATTGATATGCGTTAGCTGATCTGATAAGATATTGCATTTTAAGTACGAAAAAGCTGTAGCACCGTTCACTCCAATTGTGTGGTAGTTTATACTCGTTTTACTGTTTTCCAGTATCATACCATACAATTCGAAAGAACTATTTTGCTGTTTTATTTCGATAAAGACAGAATCCATAGCGTACTCCAGATTAATTACAGAAAAACCCTGTTCGGTTTCAGGAGTTAACCCGTTAATCAATAGTTGAGTAGAATCTGATTGATTGTAAAATATTTTAATTCGGTCGAAATAGTATTTTTTGGGTATATTGTATTTCTCATTGTTCATTTTAAAACTGAAACTGGCAACAGAATCGACAGTTGTTATGGTAATGCCTGACAAGCCCAGATTGCAGTTTCTTTCCTGGTCAACATTTTTACACACATTCCAATTGCCTGTATAGTCAACTTTATAAAAAAATGGATTATTTGTATTTGCAATGGTATACGGAAAGATGAAACCGGGAGCAGCAATGCTGTCCTTATCGAAATTTTCGAAAAGCTTTTGTTTGATTTTCTCGGTAAGAAAACCTGCCTGCAAATGCGAGTCGCCAATGTGCACGATATTTATTGAGTGGGAGTTTCCTGTTTTTAAAGATTGCATTTTTCCTTTAAAAAGGAAAAGATTCTGATCTTGCTCCGAAACAATCAGCTTGTTCTCAGCACATTGTAAAAACGGCAATGTATCACAAACCGGTTGGCTTTTGACTTCCGTTAAGCCATGTGCAAGCATCATTATAGTTAAGATAATATATTTCACTTTTTATTTTTTAACCAGTTATTGTAATCATGCATTAATGCTTCGTAAAACATTTTTGAAATAACAATGGACCCTTTCCACGAGAAATGAGTAAAATCTGTTCGTGCCAATGGTGGATTAGCATTTACCCATGCTGGCATGGAGTTTTTTCCGCCCATTGCTTCGTACATATCCCAAAATACACAATCGGCTTTAAAGGCCGCATTTTTTTGTGCTTGCCTGATTTTCTCAATATTAGGATACGAAACAAATTGTCCGTTTTTGTTTTGTGACATATCCGAAACTCCGATTACAATAATCGAAATGTCGGGCCGTAAGCTTTTTAATGTTTTAAGTTGTTTATAAAATTGCTTTTCGTAATAGGTGTAATCATCGGTAATATAAGGGACAAGATTAACTCCAAATTGTAAAATGATTAATTTAACGTTTAGTTTTTGATACATAGCGCGTAAAAAAGCCAGGTCGGTTCTGGTAAAGTCGGTTCCGCTGCTTCCGCGCAAGGGTATATTATCAACAGCAATTCCTTTAAAATCATCCAGTGCAATTCCATAAATATCCGGGCTGTCCTCTCCCTTAAAACTGATGGTAATTTCGTCCAGTTTATTATTTGTTTTCCACGTTATAGTATTTAACTGCCGCGAAACAGCTATTAATTCCGCATCAAGTGTTTGATCTTTGTATTTTAACTCGGCAATAAACGGCCCATCGTTATATCCATAAAATACGCGACACTGTTTAAATTCACGCGTTTTCCGATAGGTTAAATTTGATTTTTGCAAGTTGATTTCGCCCTGATACATCTGATCTTTACTCGAATTAGCAGGAACAAAACGTCCAAAACTCATTAAAGCTCCCAAACGTTTATGATTGATATTTCCGTTTTTTATACTCTGGTAAGTATATCTTTCCCAGGTTCCACTTAGCTTATGGTTCATTGAAATATTCGTTCCCTTAATTAAAACAGGAGCAAAGAGCCCGATTCCAGATCCTCCAAATTGTTTTTGTAACTCATTTCGAATATACGATGTAATGCGATCACCTTCAATCTGTGAATCACCGTAATGAAGAATCCGGATTAGTTCGTTGGAATTCTTTAAACGGGCAAGTTGATTGAATAATGGGTAAAGAATTTCTTTTTTGTTATCAGGATATTCCAGTTCTTGTCGCACACTGCCTGGTTTAATCAATCGTTCTTGCACCTTAGTCGAATCAACAGTTGGCATTGAATCCCTTTCATGTTCAGTAACAATTGAATCTTCTGCCAATAATATAAGCGAATCCTGTTTGTTGGTCGTATCAGATAATAGATCAGCTATATTGCTGTTTACTTCGGATTGATGGTAAGCCAGAATTTCCGAAATGTCTTTTTTTGGTGATTTCTGAAAATTGAAAACATCTTCCAGTTTGGCAAAACGCAGGCTTATATCCTGAGATAATTGCAGTCCGTTTTTTGGAAAGATTAGCGATAATAACGATAGCACAATAAAAACAATGAATAGAAAAATGAGTGTTTTGTAAGGTTTCATTTAGTACGTGCGTTCGAATTGGAATCCTAAATATATCAATATTTATTTTAATTGAAACAAAAATTAAATGATAATAACAAATATTGGAAAGTAAATAGAAAATGAATTTCGTTAATACGAAGATTAGTAACTAACATATGGATTTTATTTCATTGTTTTTGTTTTTTTTAACTGATTTATGATTACAACATTCAACTCAAATCCTAATACTTTTTGAAACTGAAATTTCTTGCCCCAAAAAACAGAAAATAAACCTTTAAATAGTTGATTTTAAAGAAAAATCGTAGATTTTTTGTTAAGATTCAAAATAACTGCTTATTACGTACAATATATTTCTATTTTTACAAGCATTATATGAAAATCAGACTATGAAAAAATTAGTATTTATTTTTTTGATCCTTATACCAAGGATCCTATATTCTCAAGTAAGCATACACGACATTCAGTATACAACCAATGCCGGCACTAATAGTACCTATCCATCACCATACGAAGGCCAGGTAGTTAATACCGGTGGAATAGTAACTGCAACAGGGTTTAGTGGTGGTAGATATTTTATTTCATCATCAGCAGGAGGGGCTTGGAGTGGTATTTATATTTATGATAATACTAATTCTCCTTCGGTAGGCGACAGCATTGTGATTACAGGACAAGTATACGAATATAATGGATTAACAGAATTAAAAAGCTTAACTGCATTTGAAATTATTAGCTCATCCAATCCATTACCACCACCTGCTCAAATTAGTACAGCTCAGGTAACAGAAGAAGCTTACGAAGGTGTTTTTGTAGAAATAAACAATTGTACTGTTACTAGTTTATATGATGCTTATGGAAACTGGGCAGTAAATGATGGAAGCGGCGAATGCACTTTGCGCGATGGTATTTTTAATCTGCAAGATGCCGGATTCCCATTATTTACCGGATATCCTTTTTTATCCATTAAAGGTATTGTAACTGATTATTACGGATCATCACTCCAAGTTAGGAGTTTGGACGATATTCAGTCAGAAGCGGGAGCTTTTATTTTATCTTCTCCGGTTAAGGAAGTATTTTCTGATCAGCAGTTTAGTTATCCGATTAAGCTTTCCATTTTGAATCAAACAGAAAATATTACTTCCTATTCTTTAAATATTCAATACGACCCTTCGGTGCTGCAATACAACGGTTTTGATCAGACGGGTACCATTTCAGAAACAGGAACCGTAATCGACCAACCAACCACAGGTAATATCGTTTTAAACTATTCGGGTACTACGCAATGTAATGGGATTGACACAGCAATTTCATTAAAATTTTTACCACTAAACAAAGGCAATGCCAACCTGCAATTTAATACATCAACAATTAATGGTAGCAACATAACTTATTATTCAGCAGGTAATATTGAAAACTTTGTGGGCGATTGCGATTTGCCCATTGGAGATACCTTAACCGTCGTTCAGCGGCCCCTATTTAATATCCCGTCTATTGTAACTCCTGGCGATGATTTAAAAATACAATGTTTTGCTCCTGAATCAACAACAGGATGGGATGCACAACTCATTTTCAACGGTCACAATGTTGATCTCAACATATCACAAGCGGCTTATGATCAAAATCTTGAAAAATGGAACTTAACAGCTACTATTCCCGATGTTGATTTTTATGAATTGTTTGATTTAAGAGTAACAGCTGATGGCGGTTTATTAGATGATGTGAGTAAATGTGTTAAAGTGATCGATTCCTTTAAAGATGATTATTATTTTGTTCATATTACCGATGCACATTTGCCAACACATTATTTTTATGAAGATCAGGAAGGAATAACAGATACTTCGGAATTAAACGACATGTACGAAGTAATTAAAGATATTAATTTAATTCAACCGGAATTTGTTTTATTTACCGGAGATATTATCAATGAGGGAGAACTTGAAGATTTTGAATGCAGAAGAAATCATACACGTTCCATAGAGTTATTAAAAAGATTTCAAGTTCCGGTGTATATTGTACCGGGTAATCACGATTTGGGAGGATGGGACTTAACACCGCCACCACAAGGAACAGCCCGACGCGAATGGTGGAGGTTTTTTGGTTGGCGTCAAAAAGAAATTCCACCTGTAGAAACAGCATATCAATCGCATGATTATAGTTTTAATTATGGTAATGTTCATTTTACCGGACTGGAAGCATATGATAATTACGACAACTACATGTATGATGTATATGGCTCAACAAGTTTTACTTCATCACAATTAGCTTGGTTGACAAACGATTTGGCTGCTGCGGGCAATAAAACAAAAGTGCTGTTTTATCATTATGATTTTAAAAATGAGTTAAATCTCACCAATTTAGGTGTCGATATGGCACTTTGGGGACATATTCACAGAGATGATGGAAGTATAAATTCATATCCATATAATCTGGCTACAGATAATATTTGCGACGGGGCAAGAGCTTACCGGGTTATTCGTGCAAATAATGGCGATTTGCAACCACAAAATACAATATATACGCATTCTGGTTCGGAAAATCTGTACATCGAATACCATATGGTAAATGATGGTAGTTTGGATAGCTTATCTGCAACTATATATAACAATCATAATCAAAGTTTTAACAATGGAATTGTTCGGTTTAAGATGCCGGTAAGCGATTATGGTTACACGGTAACAAACGGTAAACTGGAGCAGGTAGTTGCTGAACAATCTTACGTTATTTGTTATGTTAGAGCAACAATCCCATCAAACAATCAGATAAGGGTTTCAATAAAAAGAAACATGTCTGAAGTTACTGGAGTTATGCATATGAAACAAGGTATTCTGGAGCAGAATTATCCTAATCCGTTTGCAGAAAGCACACAAATTCATTTTAATGTAACGGAAAGAGGAAAAGTGTCCATAGTGATTTATGATGCGTCCGGAAGAAAAGTTAAGACTTTAGTAAGTAACGAGAAGCTTCCCGGATCTTATGCTGTATATTGGGATGGAACAAACACCGCCGGATCAAAGGTCGAAAATGGGGTTTACTTTTATAAACTTACGGTTAACAATCGCATAATTAATTCAAGACAAATGATTTTTATGAGATAGTCAAGTAGAACTGATTTTAGCTTTTCGGTTTAATCTTAATGTACTGACCTGCCTTTAAGGATTTTCCACTGCTCATATTATTAAGTTTCATAATATCATTCTCTGAAACATTCGAATATTTTTTAGCAATGTCCCATAAGGTGTCGCCATATTTTACTTTGTAATAAACAAAGTTGTTATCTAGTGGTTCTGTATTCAGTTCTTCGGGCCGGTTCGTACTTTTTCCAATTCTGGCTTGTTTTTGCTCGAATGTTAGTGAGTTAATATCGGCATACTTCGAAGCCGTTCCTTTGGGAACATAAATATTCAGTTTTTGTCCAACGCGAATCATATTACCACGGATATTATTCCAATATCTGATATCGGATGCTTTCACATTGTACCAACTTGAAATGAACCCTAAATTATCACCCGATTTAACCGTATAAATAAGTTTATCTCTGTTGGTTGGCGCCTGCGGAATATAATATGATTTTTGGGGATTTTTAATGGTATGGTCTGCATTAAAATAAACGGAATCTTTATAGTTCATGATCGAATCCTGTAAATCGATAAAAGCACCCACGTAATTCAAAGGAATAGTTAGTGGAAATGCTGCGCCTTTTCCCGGAATAATTTCTTCTTTATATTGCGGGTTTAAATCTCTCAAAGCTTTTAAAGGAATATTTAACACTTCCGAAACTTGTTTCAGATGCAGGTTGCCTGAAATCATAACAGTATCGTTAGCAATTGGAATTTCGGGATAAAGTGGTACAATCCCATGCTCTTTATAATAATGGAAGGTGTATGATGCTGCAATATAGGCGGGAACATATCCCCGGGTTTCGCGTGGAAGATAATAATACAATTGCCAGAAATCTCTTTTGCCACCGGTTCTTCTTATTGCTTTATTTACATTGCCCGGCCCGCAATTGTATGCGGCAATCACTAATGTCCAGTCGTTGAACATGGCATATAAATCTTTCATAAAAAGGGCCGCTGCATGTGCCGATTTCACCGGGTCGCGTCGTTCATCCACATAGGAATTTATGGTTAAATCGTACATTCGTGCTGTACCATACATAAACTGCCACATTCCGGTCGCACCCACTCTGGATACTGCCCTCGGATTTAATGCCGATTCGATTACAGCCATGTATTTTAACTCGGTCGGTATGCCATAACTTTCAAATATTTCTTCAATCATCGGGAAATAGTAATCCGATAATCCAATCATGGCACCCACACTTTCTCTTCGCTGTTTGGTGTAAACATGAATAAAGTTTCGAACAATTTTGTTATAGCTTAAATCTACTATAGAAGGAATTTCTTGTAAACGACTTATATATACCGAATCGTGAAATTCAGGTATTATATTACTTTTCAAGCTATCAGCAAAAAGGGAGTAATCGGTTTTTATCGTATTTTTTAAATACCATAGGTTTATTAGACTGTCTAAGTTAGTTTCAAAATTAGTCTCAATATCTGATGGCAATAAAAGGGTGTCTTTATCAGGATGATTTGAATAAGCTGTATTTGATAGTAGACAATATATGATGATTGCAAAAATAATCTTTCTGGTCATAATTTTTTTATTAGACAAAGTTAGTAAAAGCCCGAAATAACTACAATTCTTTTACAAATAGAAACAATTTTTGTTATAAAATGTTAATGGTTTACAGAGATTAAAAAGAGAAGCTACAACTTACACCAATGGCGTGTTGATTATCAAATGTTTTGTTAAGGCTTGGTTGAATATTTAACGATAAATCTTCGCTGATATCGTAATTAAATAAATGAGCATCAACGGTTGCATCAATAATATTTAACATATATATTCCGGCCAGAACAATAACATTCAGATCGCGGTTTCGTTGGTAATTGTCTTTTAACCGCAATAGAATTTTTTCATCGGTATATCCCTGAAAACTATCAATTCGTCCGGCTTTCATGTCGGTATAAGCATTTCTGAATTTGTTGTAATTGGTGTTATTAAAATCGAATGCATAAATAAATACACCTGTTAATCCATAAATTATGGGAAGTTTCCAGTATTTCTCATTGTAAATCTGTCCAAGTCCCGGAATTAATGCCGAATACATGGTAGCTTTGTGTGGCGAATGAATTTTTATTGGCGATTGTTCTGTTTCAATGGAACGATCGGGAGCAGACATGTTTTGTCCTTTCCCGATTGAAAAATTACAGATTAATATAATGATGAATAAATATCTAAGGATATGAATATTCCGTTTTTTTCCCAACAAGACAATTATTTTTTAGTTAAACCCGGGACAAAATTATTTCATTTTATCAATAATTCCCATTATTCTCTCTAAATCTTCATCTGATTTGAAAGGAATAACGATTTTCCCACTGCCTTTATTGTTACGTTTAAAGTCTACCTTAGTGTTAAAATGTTCTACTAAATGTTTTTTCAATTGTTCGTATTCTTCTGGTAAACGAACCTTATCTTTTCCGTTGGGGGTTTTAGGGGTATTTATATCACGAATAATATCTTCAGTTTTGCGAACCGATAATCCTTCGTCGATTATTTGATAGTATATTTTAAGTTGGGTTTTGGCATTCTCAATATTTACAAGTGCCCTGGCATGTCCCATAGAAATTTGTTTATCGCGAATTCCCAACTGAATTTCAGCAGGTAATTTTAGTAAACGAAGATAATTGGATATGGTTGATCTTTTTTTACCCACACGTTCGCTCATGTTTTCTTGTGTAAGCTTACACTCTTCGATTAAACGTTGGTAGCTTATGGCAACTTCAATGGCATCCAGGTCTTCTCGTTGGATATTTTCAACCAGTGCCATTTCCAGCATTCCCTGGTCGTCGGCAAAACGGATAAATGCAGGTATCTTTTTTAATCCGGCTAACTGAGCTGCACGCAATCTACGTTCTCCAGAAATTAACTGGAATTTATTTCCGTCGATTGTGCGCACCGTAATCGGCTGAATAATACCCAGTTCTTTTATTGAGTTTGCTAATTCTTCCAGTGCTTCCTCGTTAAACATGGTACGAGGCTGAAAAGGGTTTGCTTCAATTTTTGTAATATCTATTTCGTTAACGGCATCGGCAGTAACAATATGTTCCTGTCCTGCGTCATCAATTAATGCTCCTAATCCTCTTCCTAATGCGTTTCTTTTTGCCATTTTCCGTTAAATTAATGTTTTTATTCTACTACTTTTTCTGCGTTGGTCATTTTGGTTTCATCATTCTTTTGTAAAATCTCACGGGCCAGGTTTAAATAATTTACTGAACCTTTCGATGCTGCATCGTATAGCACCACCGGTTTTCCATAACTTGGCGATTCGCTGAGTTTAATGTTTCGCTGGATAATGGTTTCGAATACCATCTCCTGAAAATGTTTTTTAACTTCGTCAACCACCTGATTCGACAAACGTAATCGTGGATCGTACATGGTTAAAAGAAAGCCTTCAATTTCTAATTCTTTATTTAACCTTGATTGAATGATTTTAATGGTATTTAATAGTTTGCCTAATCCTTCCAGTGCAAAATATTCGCACTGAACCGGTATTAAAACCGAATCGGCTGCTGTAAGTGCATTTACTGTTATTAAACCAAGCGATGGAGAACAATCGATTAAAATATAATCGTAATCATCTTTTAGCTTTTCTATTACATTCTTTAAAACATATTCTCTGTGTGGTTGATTTAACATTTCAATTTCGGCACCAACCAAATCAATATGCGATGGAATTACATCCAGGCCTTCAATGTCGCTGTTTAAGATGATATTTTTCGGATCCTGATCATCAACCAGACATTCGTAAATACTGGTTTTAATTGCTCTTATATCGAATCCGGTTCCGGAAGTTGCATTTGCTTGCGGATCTGCATCAACGATCAATACTTTTTTTTCTAATACAGCTAAACTTGCTGCTAAGTTAATGGCTGTGGTTGTTTTACCAACACCGCCTTTTTGGTTTGCTAGTGCAATTACTTTTGCCATAGGATTTTAATTTATATAGATGATCCTGTTATCACGTATTTTATTCCAAAATAGGAATTCAAAAATACAATTTTATCGGCTTAATCAATTTTACACCGATTGGAATTGTAAACATTTTTTTCAGAGTTATAAACAAATTATTAACAATTTGCCTGATAAAAATAACTAAATATTTGAAACTTAACAGGAAAAACAGCTAAGAATATTTTTCCAATGTTTCCTTTAATAATAGTTCTTTATTTATGGGAACTACTCCTACTTTTTCACATACCAGCCCTCCGGCAAGGTTCGATATTCCTGCAATAAGTTCTGGTTCTAAATTGGCTGCCAGGCATAAACTGGCCGTGCTGATCAGTGTATCTCCCGCACCCGAAACATCGGCAATATCGCGAATTTCGGCCGGAATGGTTTTGTAAGAATTGTTATAACTTATAAATACTCCCAACTCCGATAAAGTAATTAATTGGTATTTGCATCTTAATTCATCGTTAAGTTTTTGAGATGCAGCAAAAATACCTTCAAAATCACCTTTTTGTATATCAATTTTAGATCCTTCAACCAATTCTTTAAAATTTGGCTTGAATAAGGTAACATTCTTGTAATTCATAAAATTACGCTTCTTTGGGTCGACCAGTGTTGGTATATTGCTTTTATTGGCAAAATCAACAATGGCTTTAATAACTCCCGGAGTAATGGTTCCCTTGTCGTAATCTTCAAATATTATAGCGTGAACTTCCTTATCCGATAAAATGGTTTGAATTTTTTTGATAAATTGTTTTTCGATCTCTGGCTGCAATTCCAGGGTAGTTTCTTCATCAACTCTCATTAGTTGTTGATTCCCAGCAATGATTCTTGTTTTTACTGTTGTTTTTCGGCTTTCGTCTTCTATAATCCCTTCATTGGAAAGTTTTCGTTTTTTCAACAGGCCGTGAAATGTTTTTGATTTCAAATCATTCCCAATTACGGAACACAGTATGGGGTTAGCGCCTAAGGCCTGAACATTTAAAGCAACGTTTGCAGCTCCGCCCAGCCTGTTTTCCTGTTTTGTGCTCATGATAATAGGTACCGGGGCTTCGGGCGAAATCCGGTCTACTTTTCCCCACATGTACGAATCGATCATTACATCGCCAATAATTAAAATGTTAAATTGAGCGAAAGATTCAAATACAGATTTAAAATCAATGTTTTTCACAATCGGTTTTTTTGTTATTACCTTGCAAAGATAATTTTTCAATTATCAATTATCAATTGATCAATAAGTAAAGTTCGGAATTAATATTTTTTATCAGGTTTTTTACTATTCGCTGGGTTCTTCCAAACCGGAGTTTCCGGTGTCTAAAACAAAACGCCATTCGCCTTTTGGATTCTTCTCCCAGATGGAGCAATAAGTTCCTTGCCTGATTTGCCCTTTTTGTTCGCCCACAGTAATTTCCAGCAAATAAATACCAAAAGTGTAACCCAAATCGCCTGATTGAGAAACTCTTCCATAACTTGGTTTCCAGGTTAGCCGATATGTTGAATCAGATAAATCAGCATATAACTCGCGCATGGCTTTTTTTCCTACAACGGGATAGGAGTTTGGTTTTAACAATACTACATCGGGTGATGCAAACTCTAAAAAGGCTGTATGATTGCCAGCTTCAACCGAGCGGTTCGAGAACGCAATGTCGGTTTGTAAAAGTTTTTCTCGTTCTTCTTCGATACTTATTTTTGGCTTACAGCTTATTAAAAATAGTATAACGAAAATCGGGATTATTATTTTCATCATTTTCATTATTATCATTCTTGATGTACAAAGTGTAAAAATAACTGATTCTGTTTTCTTATCACATTTAATCGCGGATATTATTTTTGATGTCCTATTTTTTCAAATTTATTTAATTAACTTTGATTTTAACTAACATTGAAAAAGTATTAAAGTGGCCCACTTAGATAAAAACAGAAGTTTAACCATAGCAGTCGTAATTACTATCATTACTGCTGTTTTATTTTCTTTTTTGTTTTTGTTTTTGGGCATTAATCATCGAAAAAATGTATACGACGATTCAAAGAAGCTAGCGGTTGAGATCTCGAGAAACGCGGCCTTTAAAACTCAGGTATATTTTACTTCGGCTATTAAAGATGCAAAAGCTTTAGAGCAAAGAGTTAGTTTAGCCAGAAAACTGGGTGGTGCAAGATCAGAAATTCATCATATTTTAAAATCTACCATTGCCGAAAAATCAAATTATTTGGGAGTTTGGACTTTATGGGAGCCTAATGCTTTCGATCAAAAAGACCATTTATTTCGTAAGGACGATTTATATAATGATACAGGCGGTGTTGGCTTTGCATATTTTCGATATAATGATTCATTGTATTATGAGATCATGCACGGATCTGATTATACAATGGCCTATTATGTACAGCCAAAAATAAGCAGAAAAGAAGTTCTAACTGAACCTTACCGGTTTAAATATACAGGCTACCAACAAAGTTTCTTTGGTGCAAGCCTTAGCATACCAATAGAGCAAAACGAACAATTTTTGGGTGTAATCGGAATTGATATAGATCTGGATGATCTGCAAAAACAATTAAATATAATACGGCCTTACCAAACTGGATATCTTTCGCTGATTTCGCAGAATGGATTAATCATATCGCATATGGATTCCTTGCTGGTTGGTAAAAACTTCTTTGATATTTTAACATCAAAAGATACAGCCAGTCTGAATGCAATTATGCAAGGAAAAGAAACCGTAATTGAAAAAATATCCGATTTCAGCGGCGAAAAAGTTTTACGCATGTTTTATCCGATTGATATGGGGTTAGAAGGTAAAACATGGAGTGTGATGATAGAAATACCCTTGGATAAAGCTACCTATCGATCGAAACAATTATTGGTAGTTGCCATAATTACTTTATTTGTGGGATTATCACTTTTAACTTACTTATTAATAAACATCTCGGAACGCAAGAAATATGAGCAGGAACTTTTAGATGCAAAAAATCAGGCGGAAGAGAGTAATCGGTTAAAAACAGCCTTTCTAAATAATATCTCGCACGAAATCCGGACTCCTTTAAATGGGATTGTTGGTTTTGCAGAACTGCTTGCAGGTTCAGTTCCTTCCAATGATGAAATTCAATTGTATAAAAAAATGATGCTTGATTCCAGTAATCAATTGTTAACTACCATGACGAACGTTATTGAATTATCAAAAATTCAATCACAACAAGCAAAGTTGAAGATCTGTGAATTTAAAATTGATGAGGTATTAAGTAAATCTTACGAAAGTTATATTGCTGAAGCTGAGAAAAAAAATATAAGACTGATTAAAAATATTTCGAATGAATTGCTTGATCAGGTCATTATATCAGACAGAGAAAAGCTTACGCAGATATTTGCTTATTTGTTAAATAATGCCTTGAAATTTACCGAGCAGGGAACCATTGAGTTGGGTTGTAAGTTTGAGAAAAATGCTTACCTGTTTTATGTAAAAGACACCGGAATAGGAATTAAACCGGAGTTTAAGCAATCAATATTTAATTATTTTACACAAGGCGATATATCTTCTAAAAGATATTACGATGGTTTAGGAGTGGGCTTATCCATTTCAAGATCATTTGTTAAGATGCTTGGCGGAACAATCTGGTTAGAATCGGAAATAAGCGCAGGCTCTGTTTTTTACTTTTCATTGCCCGGATCTAAGTAATTCTTATTTTTCCGGAGTGTCTTGCACGTTGTTTACAGCATCTTTTATGGCTGCTTTTGCAAAATTACTGGTTCGGGTTGCTCCTGATATTGCATTCAC
>CAYVEW010000048.1:0-24441 GCA_964450375.1 uncultured Bacteroidales bacterium | reverse complement strand
ATGGTAAAAGGAGTTGTAAAATCCATTTCACTGGCTCCGGATAATAATTTTTATACAGCCGAGATTAAATTACCTCATGGATTAACCACTTTTTACAATGTGGAACTGGACTTTAAGCAACAAATGACCGGCACTGCCGAAATTATTACTGAAGATATTCGTCTGCTGGAGCGAATTATAAGGCCATTGCGTTACATTCTAAAGAAAAACACCAAAATAGGAAATTGATTTGATTCAATTAAAAAACAAATTGTTAACTACAGGTTTTTATTGAGAAGTGCAGTGAAATGATCTTATAACAAAACTATTTAAAAGCACAAGTGCAGTCAGTTTAGCATAAAGTAACATGCCGATTTTTAAAAAGATTTGTTTTCTTTGTATATCAAAAAAGCAATTATGTTAAAACATCCTTTTGGTAAATACAAATTTCAGATAAAATCGTACGATTCGGATCAAGATGGCAAATTAACACTACCGACGTTATTTCACTTTCTTCAAGAGTGCGCCTGGGAAAATGCAAGAGCAAATGATTTTGGTTACGAATTTCTTGAAAGAAACAATGCTTACTGGGTACTATCTCGGGTTTTGGTGCAAATGGATGAATATCCGAAATGGCGTGATGAGATAGAGATTAAAACCTGGCCAAAAGGTGTTGATCGTTTTTTTGCTATTCGCGATTTCCAGATTTATTTAAACAATAAAATTATTGGCAAGATTACCAGTTACTGGCTCATTGTTGATAAAGACAAAAAGCGCCCCCGACGGCCCGATGATTTTAATTTTGTGCACGAGAATTTTTTAAAAGAATCGGCAATTGATCGAAAGCCTGAGAAAATTGAAACTGAAACCGAATGGATTACAAAAGAAAACCGAAAGGTTTTTAATAGCGATATGGACGTAAACCGGCACGTTAACAACGCAACCTATGTGCGTTGGATACTGGACTCATGGTACGGCGAACATACAGAAGAAATTGCCGAATTTGAAATTAACTTTCTTTCTGAACTAATGCTTAACGATGAATTTTCTGTAATGTCAGGAAAACAAGATAAGAATCATTTTTATTTATTAAGGGATGCTCATTCGGGGGATATTTGTAAGGCCCGCTTAATAGCAAAAAATGCCTAAAAAACAGATTTTAGGCATTTATAAGTATTTAAAATTTTAGGCATTTTAAAAGGGTAAATCATCCGACTCATCGGGCATATCATCCAACGACGGTGGTGGTGGCATATCAGCAGGGATATTATCCGGACTTGCTGCGCTTACTTTTTCTACCCGCCAGGCATCTAAATTAGTAAAATAGCTTACTTTACCATCTTTTTCCCATTTGTTTCCGCGGATGTTAAAACTAACTTTCACTTCTTCGTAAAGGCCTGCATCTTCAATTAAATTACACCTGTCTTGTGTTAGTTGAAATTTAATGTGATCAGTAAATTCCATTCCACCATTCGATTCGGTTCTTTCAATTACAAATTCACGTTTTTTGAAACGATCATTAACCTTAATGGTATTGTATTTTTCAATCAGTTTTCCTGATAATTCAAAACTCATTTTTATTCTTCTATTATATTTATTTTTTCTATTTTATCTCCCTGCTTAATCTCATCAATTACTTCAAGTCCTTCGTATACTTTACCAAAAACAGTATGATGTCTGTCTAAGTGAGCTGTATTATCACGACTATGGCAAATGAAGAATTGCGAACCGCCGGTATCTCTTCCTGCATGGGCCATCGATAATACTCCACGATCGTGGTATTGATTATCACCGTCCAATTCGCATTTAATTTGGTAACCTGGTCCGCCCATACCAGTTCCGTCGGGGCATCCGCCTTGTATTACAAAATTAGGGATTACTCTGTGGAAAGTTAATCCATCATAAAAACCATCTTTCGATAATTTAATAAAATTTGCTACTGTACCGGGAGCATCTTTATCGAAAAACTCCACTTTCATAGTACCTTTTTCTGTTATGATATCTGCTTTTTTCATGTTTCAGGAAATTAAAAAAAGCAAGCGCATGATGTATGCACTTGCCATGGTATAATTTTATAATGCTTAGTTCTGATCTTTATCAGAAGGTTTTACTTCAATTAATTCAACTTCGAATATAAGAGCCATGTTGGGTTCAATTTTACCACCTGGTCTTACTCTTTGTCCGTAACCTAGTTCAGTAGGAACATAGAATTTGTATTTTGCTCCTTCTTTCATTAGTTGAAGTCCTTCGGTCCATCCCGGGATAACTCTGTTTAAAGCAAATTTAGCTGGTTCTCCGCGTTCGTAAGAACTGTCGAATTCTGTACCGTCAATTAAAGTTCCCCTGTAATTACAAATTACTGTATCGGTTGCAGCAGGTGATACCCCGTTTCCTTCTTCAATAATCTCATATTGTAAACCACTTTCAGTTACAATAATTCCTTCTTTTTCTTTATTTTTTTCAAGGAAGGCCTGGCCTTCTTCCAAATTTTTCTGGATACTTTTTGTTCTTAATTCTGTGAAATATTTTTGAATATATGGTTTGATTTCGTTTTCATCTACTTTAAGCTTTTTTTCTTCAAGAGAACTAACTAACCCACTCATAAATGCATCATAATTTAATCCTTCAAAATTGCTTGCATTAAGGCTGTTACCAATGTCGACTCCAAGCATATAGCTTACAGTGTCTAATTCTGTTTTAATTGAAACATTTGTATTGTATTTCTTAGTGCAAGATGCGAAAACCATCATAAATCCGATGGCAATAATTAAGATGTTTTTAGTTTTCATGTTTATAGTTTTTAGAATTGATTATTAATCTTAAATGAAATGCAAATTTGCTCATTTTATTTGTAAAACACAAAGAGATCAATTTTAAAAAATGTTAATTCATTCAATCTGCTTAGTAGCTTTCAGCATATGTCTTTTCCCATTAGCTCCTGGTAGTCGTTTTACGTGAAAACCGGCAGTCCGTAAATTTTGTTTAACAAAACCTTTACTACTATAGCTTGTTAATATTCCTCCATCGTTTAATGAATTATATAACTTTTGAAAGTTTTTTAAACTCCATAAATCCGGCTGTTTATCTGGAGAAAAAGCATCAAAGTAAATTAGGTCATATTTGTTATTTAATTCAAGACAGTTAAAATCATCCTTTATTTTATTCAGATAAAACGATTGGGTTATTTCAATTTTTTTCTCCCAATCACATGAATGCATAAGAAGAAATAATTTATTATCCTTTATGCTCAACAGTTCATCATATTTTAGTTTTGATACGATATCATTATTTAATGGGAATAATTCAACAGCTGTGTAGTTGATTTTTATATCATTTTTAAAAGTTTCCTGTAAACTCAGATAGGCATTTAAACCTGTGCCAAATCCTACTTCAAAAATATTAATATAATCCTTTTTACATTCTTTTAGTCCGGCTTCTATAAAAACATGCATCGATTCACTCAATGCGCCATTAATCGAATGGTAATGCTCGTTGTACTTATCAGAAAATAAGGTTATTGAGCCGTCTTTTGTTTCATGAGTTTTTGTAGTCATAGCTAGTTGCCAACGTTAATTAATTAACAAAGTTACATTTAATATTGCAGATTGTTAAATTTAGAATGAATCAAAATAAGATGTAAGTATCAGATTATTAGTTTAAATCAATTATGAATTAACATTTTGTGGGTTGTTAAACTTAATTGTAGTTATTAACATATCTTGTATTTTAAATATTTTATGTGCTACTTGCATATAACTCAAACAATTACTAACTAATACTAAACCTATGAAAATTAAAGGATTTTTGTCTATTGCATTAGTAGCTGCAATAGCACTAACTGCGTGTAATAAAGATGAGATTACACAAGAAATGGATTTACAAAAAGACGATCTGGTTATAGCTGATTCGAAGGTAAGTCCAATTATTGAAGGTCAGTTCGTTGTTGTTTTTAACGAAGGATCATTTAAAATGGAAAGTGATTTAAGTTATGAATCAAAACTTTCTGAAGTTCGTAAATTGGCACAATCCATGTTTACAAAATCAGCAAATGTCGAAATTGATAAAACATATGCTGAAGCACTACAAGGATTTAGTGTAAAAATGACAGCTGATGATGTTGCAAGATTAGAAAAGGACAGCAGGGTAAAATATATTCTTCCAGACAGGATGTATATCATGAAAAAGCCTGTTCCACCAGAAGATCCAACCGATCCGCCAGCAGATCCAACACAAGAAGTTCCTTATGGAATTGCCCGGGTTGGCTATGGTAGTGGTATTGGAAAAACTGCATGGATTCTGGATACAGGAATCGATTATGATCATCCTGATCTAAATGTTGATGTTTCAAGAGCGGTTACGTTTGTTCGAAGCAAAAGTGCCGACGATGATAATGGACATGGTACACATTGCGCAGGTACAGTTGCTGCAAAAGATAATGATCTTGGTGTTGTTGGCGTAGCCGCCGGAGCAACTTTAGTTCCGGTTAAGGTGTTGGACAGAAGAGGTAGCGGTGCTTTTTCCGGTATTATTTCTGGAATCGACTATGTTGCTGCTAATGCCAGTTCAGGCGATGCTGCAAATATGAGCTTAGGTGGAGGTGTATATCAGGCAATTGACGATGCAGTTTATGCTGCTTCTCAAAAAGGTATTTACTTTGCTTTGGCTGCCGGTAACGAAAGTAGCGATGCAAACTACAGCTCACCAGCAAGGGTTAACGGCCCTAATATTTTCACGATCTCTGCCATGGATATCAACGATAACTGGGCATATTTTTCTAATTATGGTAATCCTCCAGTAGATTATTGCGAGCCTGGTTACAATATTTATTCAACAGCAAAAGGCGGTGGATATACAACTATGAGCGGAACATCAATGGCCGCACCTCACATGTGTGGTATTTTATTAATGACAAATGGTAATCCAAGAACAGACGGTTATGTAAATGGAGATCCTGATGGAAATGCTGATCCTATTGGTACTATATAATATCTCTTAAACGATTAAAAAAAAAGCCGCTTCTAATTGGAAGCGGCTTTTTTTATTTTAAGAATTTTATATAACCGGATGTTTTTTTAATATATTATCAGCGCTATTTAAGAGTGCATCCACATATTGGCCACGCATGTAAACAAATGGATCTTTGTATTTATTCCTCGATAATTTCCCTCTAAAATCATCAATGCTTTTATAACCTTTTTTATCCATCCAGTCTTCAACACCTTGTAAGATCGTTGAAACGTGTTCAATTTTGTTTTTATATAAGGTACTTACAACCTGCACCACATCCGCTCCGGCTAGTAACATTTTAATTACATCTTCACTGTCGAATATTCCTGATGAGCTACAAATGTCAGCTTTTACATTGCCATGCAATAAACCGGTATAGCGCAATGCCAGTTTATGATCACCTTTATTACTTAAATTAAAAGGAAATACTGGTTTTTCTTCGTTGATATCAATTTCCGGCTCGAATAATTTATTAAATAAAACCAATCCGTTTATTCCCGTTTGGTCTACCTGATGAATAAAATTTAAAAGATTACTGTAAAAGGATCCAAGTTTAACAGAAACAGGAATTTTAACTGCTTTTTTAACTGCTTTAATAATATCCAATTTATGATTTTCAACTTGTTCTGCAGTGTCATCAGCTTTTTTAAGTGATTTATACAGGTTAAGTTCTATGGCATCTACGCCGGTTTCTTCAATCAACTTCGCATATTCAACCCAGGTTTCTTCATATATTGCATTGATACTTGCAATTATTGGCACAGTTGAGTTTTCTTTTAGTCGTTTTAGCTGCAATAGAAACTCTTTAGGTCCGGCATGCTCCATTTCGGGATGAATTTTTATCATCTCGGCATGTCGTTCGTTATACATTTGCAATTCTTCATCTAAATCAGCCGATTCAAAATTTACTTGTTCTTCGAAAAGTGATTTGTAAACAATTGCTCCGATTCCTGCTTTTTCTAAAGCTTTTATATTATTAATATCCAGCGAGAGATTACTGGAACCGGCAATAATGGGGTTTTTTAATTTCAGCCCCATATAGTTTGTACTTAAGTCTGCCATATGATTCGGGTTTTTAGTTAATTTTTATTCGTTTTATGTTTTATAACAAGTTTTTGAACAATTAGTTCATTTTTTGTTTAACATTTTTCCCCGATAATAAAATAAAAGTAGAACAAGCAACTTGCAGGAATAAAAAAAAAGCAGGACTTTTTTCGGTCCTGCTTTTAATTTGCTAGTTAATATTTATTAGCCATTGGCTAATTTCTTGTAATTATTGTATCTCCATTTAGCATCTTCTTCAGCTTGTTTGAACAAGATTTCTGCATTCTCAGGGAATGATTTCTGAAGAGATGTATAACGAACTTCGCTTGTTAGGAAATCCTGGAATTTACTCCATTCTGGTTCTTTTGAATCTAATTCGAACGGATTCTTTCCTTCTTTTTCTAATAATGGATTATAGCGGTATGTATGCCAGTAACCGGCTTCGACAGCTAATTTTGTTTCAAGTTGTGTTTTACCCATACCCAATTTTAATCCATGATTAATACAAGGAGCATAAGCAATGATTAGTGATGGCCCTGGATAAGCTTCAGCTTCTTTAATTGCTTTAAAGTACTGATTTTGGCTGGCACCCATTGCTACTTGAGCAACATAAACATAACCATACGACATAGCCATCATACCCAAATCTTTCTTTCGGGTTTTCATACCGGCAGCAGCAAATTTAGCAACAGCTCCAACCGGAGTAGATTTAGATGCTTGTCCACCTGTATTCGAGTAAACTTCCGTATCAAGAACTAATACGTTTACATCTTCGCCCGAACCAAGTACATGATCTAATCCACCATATCCAATATCGTAAGCCCATCCGTCTCCACCGAAAATCCATACAGATTTCTTAACAAGATATTGTTCAAGAGCTAAGATATCTTTTGCTATGGCATGCTTTTCTTTTTTACATGCTTCTACAACCTTTGCAGATGCTTCTTTTGAACCTTCAGCATCATACATTTTTTCAATCCACTCTTTGAATACCGCTTGTGTATCAGATGAAACATTATTCATGTTTTCATTCATCTTTTCACCAATACGGGTTCTTAGTTTTTCAACACCAATGTGCATACCTAAACCATATTCGGCATTATCTTCGAATAATGAATTTGCCCAGGCTGGTCCTTTTCCTTCACTGTTTGTACAATAAGGAGTTGATGGAGCAGAGCCTCCGTAAATTGATGAACAACCTGTTGCATTAGCAATCATCATTCGATCGCCATACAATTGTGTAATTGTTTTAATGTATGGAGTTTCGCCGCAACCAGCACAAGCACCACTAAACTCGAATAATGGCTGAGCAAACTGACTGTTCTTAACACTTTTCTCTTTTGGTAAGATGGTATCTTTGTATCCAACTTTGTTATGCATATAATCCCAACGCTGGTCTTCTACCAATTGACTTTCCAAAGGCTTCATTTCTAAAGCTTTTGTTTTTGCAGGACAAACATCAACACAGTTACCACAACCTGTACAGTCAAGCGGACTAACCTGCATTCTGAATTTGTATTCTTTGGTTCCTCCTGTTCCCTGGATAGTAACTGTTCCTTCAGGAGCATTTTCAGCTTCTTCTTCTGTTAATAAGAATGGACGAATTACTGCATGTGGACAAACATAAGCACACTGATTACACTGAATACAATTTTCAGGAATCCACTCCGGAACAGTAACAGCAATACCACGTTTTTCATAAGCTGTTGTTCCAGCCGGGAAAGTACCATCTTCTCTGTCAATAAATGCACTTACAGGTAAATCATCACCTTTTTGAGCATTAATTGGTTCCACAACATTCTTAATAAAATCAGGAATATTTCTATCGTCTGATTTTGCTTTAATTTCAATGTTTTTCCATTCAGCAGGTATTGTAACTTCTTCTACATCACCACCCTTATCAACAGCGGCTTTGTTCATTTTAACAACATCTTCACCTTTTCTACCGTATGATTTTACGATAGCTTTTTTCATCTCTTCAACTGCTTTTTCGTAAGGAATAACATTTGAAATTTTAAAGAATGCAGATTGAAGAATTGTATTGGTTCTGTTACCTAAACCAATTTCTTCGGCAATTTTTGTTGCATTAATAATGTATACTTTAATTTCTTTTTCGGCTAAAGTCTTTTTCATTTCGTCAGGGAAATGATTTTTAGTTTCTTCAGCATCCCAAATACTATTTAATAAGAAAGTACCACCTTTTTTAATACCTCTCAGCATATCGTATTTTTCAAGATATGAAGGCACATGACAGGCAACAAAATCAGGTGTTCCTACTAAATAAGGCGAACGAATCGGAGAATCACCGAAACGCAAGTGCGAAGTAGTAATACCTCCTGATTTTTTCGAGTCGTATGCAAAATATGCTTGTGCATATTTATCGGTGCTATCACCAATAATTTTAATTGAGTTTTTATTTGCACCTACGGTACCATCCGATCCTAAACCATAAAATTTACCTTCAAAAGTTCCTTTTGGAACCACGCTAATTTCAGGTAACATTGGTAGCGATGTAAATTTAACATCGTCAACAATACCTACGGTAAAATGATTTTTAGGTTCGGCCATTGCTAAATTATCATATACAGATATAATTTGAGCGGGAGTAGTATCTTTTGAGCTTAATCCGTATCGGCCACCAATTACCATTGGAGCGTTTTCTTTTCCGTAGAATAACTCTCTAACATCAAGATATAATGGCTCGCCATTAGCTCCTGGTTCTTTGGTTCTGTCTAAAACAGAAATTCGTTTTACTGATTTAGGAAGAACTTTCATGAAATATTTTTCAGAGAATGGTCGGTATAAATGAACTGAAATTAAACCAACTTTTTCACCCTGAGCTAATTTATAGTCAATAACTTCTTTAATGGTAGAAGTAACTGATCCCATCGCTATAATTATATTTTCAGCATCATCGGCTCCATAATATGTAAATGGATGATACTCACGGCCAGTCATTTTGGTAATTTCCTGCATGTATTCTTCTACCATATCCGGAATTGGATCGTAGAATTTATTTGCAGCTTCGCGGGCCTGGAAGTAAATATCAGGATTTTGAGCTGTACCTCTTGTAACCGGGTGTTCTGGATTTAGAGCATTATCTCTGAATTTTTGTATGGCATCAAAATCCAATAACTTAGCCATATCTTCATTTTCGAAGTATTCTACCTTCTGAATTTCGTGTGATGTTCTAAAACCATCGAAGAAATGTAAGAATGGAATTCTTGATTTAATAGATGCTAAGTGAGCAATACCTGCAATATCCATAATTTCCTGAACACTTCCAGTTGCTAACATTGCAAAACCAGTGTGGCGGGTACTCATCACGTCGCTGTGATCACCAAAAATAGATAATGCCTGAGCTGCTAAACTTCTTGCACTAACATGAAAAACGCCTGGTAATAACTCACCCGAAATTTTATACATGTTAGGAATCATTAATAATAATCCCTGTGAAGCAGTAAAAGTAGATGTTAAAGCTCCGGCTTGCAAAGAACCGTGAACAGCACCTGCTGCGCCACCTTCCGACTGCATTTCAACAACTTTAACCTGGTCTCCAAAAATATTTTTGCGTCCGTATGATGCCCATTCATCAACATATTCTGCCATAGTTGACGATGGAGTAATCGGATAAATCGCTGCAACTTCACTAAACATATACGCAACGTGCGATGCTGCATAGTTACCGTCGCAGGTTATAAATTTCTTGTTTTTTGACATTTCTAACTCCTTAATTGATTTATAAAAAGATAATTAACATTCTAATATTGGAACTACAAAATTATAATAAAAATCTTATTTATTATACTTGTGCAGCTTAAAATGGTCCATTAATGCCTTAATTCATTTTAATTTCAAATAAGAACATAATGATCTGATATACAAATAAAAAATGCGACATATTAGTCGCATTTTTTGATTATTTGTGTTGTGAAACATTTAGTCATTCATTGAAATGATAAATTCTTCGTTTGTTTTTGTTTTTAACAATCGATCTCGCAGAAACTCCATTGCTTCAACTGAATTCATATCAGTTAAATAATTACGCAAGACCCAAATTTTATTTAACATTACCTGATCTATTAACAGGTCTTCTCTGCGAGTGCTCGATGCAGTAATGTCAACAGCAGGATAAATTCTCTTGTTCGATAATTTACGATCAAGTTGCAGTTCCATATTACCTGTACCTTTAAACTCTTCGAAGATTACATCATCCATTTTAGAGCCTGTTTCGGTCAGTGCTGTAGCTAAAATGGTAAGCGAACCACCTTCTTCAATATTACGTGCCGCGCCAAAAAATCTTTTTGGTTTATGCAGTGCATTTGCATCTACACCACCAGATAAAACCTTACCCGATGCTGGAGATACTGTATTAAATGCTCGTGCTAAACGGGTAATGGAGTCAAGTAAAATAACCACATCGTGTCCGCATTCTACCAATCGTTTTGCTTTTTCCAAAACAATATTGGCTACACGCACGTGGCGATCTGCTGGCTCATCAAAAGTTGATGAAATTACTTCGGCATTTACGCTGCGCGCCATGTCGGTTACTTCCTCAGGACGTTCGTCAATTAAAAGCACAATCATATACACTTCAGGATGGTTTGCAGCAATTGCATTTGCAATATCTTTTAACAAAACCGTTTTACCTGTTTTGGGCTGTGCTACAATTAATCCACGCTGACCCTTGCCGATAGGAGAAAACATATCAACAACACGACTTGATAATTTATCGTTTTGTCCGTTGTTAATTGTGAACTTTTCTTCTGGGAATAAGGGTGTTAAGTAATCGAAAGGTACTCTGTCGCGTATGTAATCAGGACTTCTTCCGTTTATTTTTTCTACTTTTATTAATGGAAAATACTTTTCTCCTTCTTTGGGCGGACGAATAGTGCCTTCCACAGTATCGCCGGTTTTTAAACCAAATAGCTTTATTTGCGATTGCGACACATAAATATCATCTGGCGAATTCAGATAATTGTATTCGGACGATCTAAGAAAGCCATAACCATCAGGCATAATTTCTAAGACTCCTGAGTTACTTATAATTCCATCAAATTCGTATGAAGCTTTATCATTTCGCTTCTCATGGTTATTGTTTCTATCGTGCGGTTTGCGCGGATAATTTTCTTTTGGTGTTCGCTGTTGTGTATTTCTTCTTTTATAATCGTCGTTTTCCTGTTTGCGGGGTTTTTCTGTTTTATTTTCATTCACAACAGGTTTCGATTCTTCTTTCTCAACCTTTACTTCTTCTTTCTTTTCCGGAGCTTCACGCTTAGGCTCAGTCCTTTTTGTTGATTCCTGATGCTGATTTTTTGGCGCATCCGTTTTTCTTTCTGATTTATTCGCTTCCTGAACAGGTTTTGCTTTTATAGGAGTCCTTTTTCTTGTAGTTCTTTTATCAGATTTGGTTTCGGATGTTGCATTAATCGCTTGTTGATCCAAAATCTTATAAATTAAATCTTGTTTCTTTAGCGCATCAACTTTTTTGATTTGCAGTTCTTTAGCTATGTCTCTTAGTTCAGAAACCAGCTTCTTATTCAATTCTAGAATGTCGTACATATTTTTATTGTGGAAATTAATTTTTTGATTTTATATAAATAAACGTTTGAATAATATCTCATTGATAAGACAGCAAAATGAATGGTTTTTTACTGTTGGAGAATATTCCCATTGATATTTTATGGAAATCCATTGCAATATTACAGATTTCCTAACAATTAGCAAAATAAAAGAAACTTTTTTATTAAAAAATCATTAAAAAAGCCATATTCGTTAAATTTAGTGTAAAAAATTTTCATGTAATAAAATTTATTTACATATTTGAGTTTGTAACAATTAGCATTTAAGACTCGTATTAACTAAGCTAATAACCACCTTATCAATGCAATGAGACAGTTAAAAATTATTAAACAAGTCACAAATCGAGAAACTGCCTCTTTAGATAAGTACTTGCACGAGATTGGAAAGGTTGATTTATTGTCGGCTGAAGATGAAGTAGAGTTAGCACGCAAAGTACGAAATGGAGACAATTTAGCACTTGAAAAGCTTATAAAAGCAAATTTAAGGTTCGTGGTTTCTGTATCAAAACAATATCAGAATCAGGGATTAAGTTTGCCGGATTTAATTAATGAAGGAAATCTGGGATTAATAAAAGCTGCCAAACGATTTGACGAAACCCGTGGGTTTAAATTTATTTCCTATGCCGTTTGGTGGATACGACAATCAATTTTACAAGCCTTAGCTGAACAAGCCCGAATAGTAAGACTTCCTTTAAATAAAATCGGATCCATTAATAAGATAAATAAAGCTTTATCTGAGTTAGAACAGAAATTCGAACGCGAACCATCTGTTGACGAAATATCCAAAGCAATTGAAATAGCTCCTGAAGACATCAAAGAAGCTATGCGAAGTGCAGGGCGGCATGTTTCGATGGATGCCCCTTTAACCGATGGTGAGGAAGGAGATATGTACGAAGTGTTGCTGAGTAAAGATAACCCAACTCCAGACGGTACTTTGTTAAACGATTCGCTTAGAAAAGAAATTGAACGCGCTTTATCGTCTTTAACAGAGCGCGAAGCGGCAATTATACGTTTGTATTTTGGTTTAAATGGGAAACATCCCTATACCTTAGAAGAAATTGGCGAAGAGTTTAATTTAACGCGTGAAAGGGTAAGGCAAATAAAGGAAAAAGCAATTAAACGTTTAAAACATACAACACGCAGTAAAATACTGAAAACCTATTTAGGGTAACAATACAGAAGGGAATCGTTAGATTCCCTTTTTTTAGTTATTTTTGCAAAAAAAAATTAAAATGGCACATTTGATATCACCTTCGTTACTTTCGGCAGATTTTGGAAATTTGCAGCGAGATATAGAAATGATTAATAACAGTGAAGCAGATTGGTTTCATTTAGATATTATGGATGGTGTTTTTGTTCCGAATATATCGTATGGGATGCCTGTTATTAAAACAGTAAAAAAACATGCAAAAAAACCATTGGATGTGCATTTGATGATTATAAATCCGGATCGATACATTGATGATTTTCAAAAAGCTGGTGCCGATATCTTAACCGTACATTATGAAACTTGTAATCATTTGCATAGAACCGTTCAGAACATAAAATCAAAAGGAATGAAAGCAGGAGTAAGCTTAAACCCGCATACTCCGGTACATTTATTAAAAGATATTATTGCTGATCTGGATTTAGTTTTAATCATGTCGGTTAACCCTGGATTTGGAGGACAAAAGTTTATTCCGAATGCAATTAACAAAGTAAAAGAACTGAAACAATTAATTAAAGAAAGCAGTTCAAAAGCTTTAATTGAAGTAGATGGGGGAGTAGACCATAACAATGCAAAAACTTTAATTGATGCGGGTTGTGATGTTTTGGTCGCTGGCAGTTATATATTTGGGGCAGAAGATCAGGTGGATACCATAAAGAGATTAAAAAATATTAGCTCTATCTAATCCGTTGAACTGGATTTAAGTTAAAATAAATAATACCTGAAATTGGGAATTTAATAAATAATATGAGGGTGTCCGAAAAGTCAGATAAAAGTCATTTTATTCGCAATGATACTTTTAATTCTTTTCGGACACCCTCATTTTTATTTGGATAGGTTATCTATTCTTTGCCTACTAAATAGTCCTTTAAATAAGCATATCTTTCAGTTAGTTTTCCATCTTTTGCAATGGTTGCTCTTTCAATCATTCCGGTATCATCATTGCCAAACAACGAAGGATATACATCATCTAATAACTTTAACCCAAAATCTGATGAAGCATTACGTGGTAGTTCGCCCGGTAAATTATCTACAGCCATCACCGTAATGTTCTTTGGGCTAATAAATGGCCTTTCATCTTTTCCTGTTTCGGGATTGTAGCCATAAAAAGGGTCTGCAATGGTTGAAGCACGAACAGTTGATGCTATGGGGCCGTTTACATCGCAACTTACATCAGCTATTACTGTAATATTGAACTCAGGATCCAGATAATCTTCTTTTGTAATAAATTTTGGTGATTTTGGATCCCAATAATGACAAGCAACGAAAATATCGGTAACCTTAGTAAATGGTTTAAAGATAGATTCGTACTCTTCCGGATGTTTAAAGAAATGCTCCAGGTTAAATTGCATACCACCTTTATGTTTTACATAGTGCTCTGGATCGATTCTGCAAATTACAGGCTCGTCGAATTCTTTCGTTAAAAATTCATCCGGAGTTACCTCTTTTAAATTTAACTGACTTAGGGTTTCCATTGCTCCCATGGCAACACGGCCACCGCCGGTTACTAGAATCTTCTTTTTGTTTAATTCTACCAATTTCAATCCAGCAAACATTTCGTCCATATCGCGGCATTGGTGGGCTGGTTTTAGCTCAAACTGATCGGTGCGAATACCTCTTGCGCGTAACCCATTATATGCGCCAACAATACCAGCCCATCGGCCAAAAGCAACAATTCGTTGATTATGGTAATCGGTTAAATATTCGTAATCCACCAGTCGGATTTTTTTCTTAATAATTTCCTGAAGCAATCCCCGATTGTAAGGTTGCTTTTTGGCAACGTGGGCAAAAAACATGTATGTCTTATCTGCTATTAACGTTTTTGGATCAACTTCCTTAACTCCTAACAGAATATCACAATCGCTTAAATCTTCTTTCATGTTCAGATCAAGGTATTGATATTCTTCGTCGGTATAACACCTGATATCGCTGGGCTGGATATAGACATCCACATTTGGGAATCGTTCAGTTAATTTAACAATTTGCGATGGAGTTACCGGAACTCTTTTATCCGGTGGATTCTTTGTCTCGCGTAAAACACCTACTTTTAACCTTTTTGCCATATTTGTATATTTTTGATATTCGTAAGAAAGCCTAAAATTAATTTTTTTTATCAAACAATGAAAAAACAGGCAATCATTTTGTAACTTTGCATTTCCAGTATGGGGTTGTTTTGGTTTTGACGGTAAGGTAAACTGGAATGTAAGCATGTCGAGCTTTGGATTTTGGCTCGTAAATCTCAAGGTTCAACTTTATAAACGGCGAAAACAATTACGCGCTTGCTGCTTAATATCACTCAGTGAATTAAGCTTAATCCTGACGCTAGGTCGTCAGGACGAGCTGTCTCTCAAAAGGCCTTGTTTAGCGGCATTTTGAATACGAGGCATCGTTAAAGTTAAACTAGTTTGGTTATTGCTTCGGTAACTAAGCGAAATTTAAGAAGCTAAGGTTTGGTTCGGCTGCTCTTTGCCAGGCCATTCACGAAAAATAATAACGAGCTAAGCATGTAGAAAGCATTTGGGTTTCTTATTCGGACCCGGGTTCGAGTCCCGGCAGCTCCACTAAAACATTTGATGAAATTTACAAAAAACAGCGTTATTTAAGGAATAACGCTGTTTTTTATTATTTTACATTTTCTTAATTTTTCATAAAATCTCCTAATTAAGGACAACTTTTCGGATACTACCTATTAAAAAATAAAAATGGTATCCAAATTGGACACCAAAATCAATTTAAGAATAAATTTGCTCCTAGCTTTCGTATTTGTTTAATCTATCCAATAACCTTTGTTTATCATTCCGTAAATCAGAAACTTGTTCCAGCAGCGAGTTTATTGTATTCTGCTGAGCAGAAATAACTCTTTCCTTTTCTTCGCACTTCAAACATTTCTTTACATATACATTTTCTGTCTCTTGAACGTACTCAAGTCCATCATTTGTTGAATTATCATAAGAATTTGTTGGTTTTGAAGAAACCTTATCTTTAAGGGGGGTGCCAACGCCCAAGATAAACCAATCAGGATTTACATCAGAAAATGTTGATAATATTTTATTAATTACTTCAAAACTAGGATGTGTTCTTCGGCCTGTTACAATATGATGTATTGTTTGGGGATTAATGGAAGTTTAAAATAAAATGTTGTTCCAATATTTACTATTGATTCTAACCAGATTTTACCTCCTAGTATCTTTACATAAGCATGAGCAATTGATAATCCTAAACCGGAACCTTCTATTACCTTTGTTTTATCGTCTCTAATACGCGTAAATCTATTAAATATTTCAATATGTTTATCTTGTGGGATCCCAATACCAGTATCTTTCACAAAAAATTCTATGAACGTATTTTTATTTTTATAACCAAATTCGATGTTTCCTTTCTCAGTATATTTAATGGCATTTTTAATTAAATTGGTTAAAATTGAGCAAAAGATTTTATTGTCCGTTTTAAAGTATGAATTCTCATCATCCGCAGATTTATCATATATTAATGCAATATTTTTTAATTCCGCTTCATGTTTAAAAAAGTTAAATAAGTAATCTAATTGTTCGTTAATACTTATGATATCATATTCGAGGTTTATATCTCCTACTTCAATTTTTGATATTTCTACAATATCATTAATTGTTTCCAGCATTCTTTTGCCGCTTTTTCGAATAATCTCGATGTATTTTTGCTGTTCTTCACCACTCAAATTATTTTCTTTTAATAAATCTGAAAAACCTAAAATACCATTCATAGGTGTTCTTATTTCGTGACTCATATTTGCCAAAAATGCGGATTTTAAACGGTCACTTTCTTCAGCTTTTAATTTTGCTTCTTTTAACTCTTTTTCAATCTTTCTACGAACTGTAATATCGCGACTTGATCCCTGCAATCCTATTGCTTTATCATTTTCAATCAAAAAACCCCCAACAACTTCAACAACAAAACTAGTATTGTCAGCTTTTATACCTGAAAGTTCAAAATTAAAAGATGGCGCACTTAATGGATCATTTATATGTTCTTTAATCCAATTACGAAGCATAGCTTTTACCTTAGTATATTGTTCTATATCGAAAAGTTCATCTTCTTTAATCTTGTGGCGCTCTTCAATTGAATATCCTGTTATTTTTTCCGAACTAGGACTTAAGTACTTATAATCCAGATTAAAATCCATAGTCCAAATTACATCTGTTGAATTTTCTGTTATTAACCTATATTTTTTTTCATTTTCTTTAAGTGCTTTTTCGGCAAGAACTATATTTGTGATATCGTAGTTTACTCCTGTCATTCGAACAGGTTTTCCATTTTTATCTTTTATTACCTTGGCAAAAGCTTTTAAATGTCTAATTTCTCCTTTTAGTGTTATAATTCTAAATTTCGTATCGAATATCCCATTTCCATTGATAGCATCTTCAACTTCTTTATCAGCTCTTACAATATCTTCAGGGTGCACTCCACTTTTCCAGGCTTCGTATGCACCTTCAAATTTATCCGTATTAATGCCATAAAGTTTATGCATCCATTGATCCCATAATAGAGTGTTTGTAACAAGATCTAAATCCCATACTCCAATTCCAGCAGAGTCTGTTGCAATTTGAAGCCGTTCATTTATTTGTTCTATTTCTTTATCTCTTTTTTCTAATGTTGCTAAAGAATCTTTTTCTGATGTAATATTGCGAGTAATAATTATTGCTGTATTATTTGTTCTAGGAGTAACTCTTGCTTCAAACCATATCTCTTTTTTATCTTTGATTAAAGAATATTCAAACGTAATCCTTTTATTCTTTATAATGGATTGTTGAATTGATGATAGAAATAAGTCAGCTTTTTTCTTGTTAAGAGTTTCTTTTATACTTTTTCCAAGCCATTCTTCTTTTGGTTTATAAGTTAATTCAGGAGATGTAGGTATAATTTCTATATAATTTCCATTTATATCAATTTCAAGAATAACTTCATTTAATTCATGAAATATACTTCTTATATTATTATCATTTTCTACAAGCTTATTTTTCGTCAGTTTATTATTGGTTATATTGCCATTAAAAAATGATATGCTTTTGGTTTTTTTGTTATATCTGGCAATTACTTTAATATCAATTAACTCTCCGCTTTTGCATTTATGTTGTGAATGAAATCTTACAAATCCATTATTAATTGTATCTTTTATTTTATGCTCAATTTCATAAGGGTTTTTTGTAACAAAAATTTCGGATATATTCATATTTAGTATTTCATCTTTACAATAGCCTATCGTTTTATAATAAGATTCATGCACAACTAGAAGTTTACCATCTAGGTCCGTTCTAAAGAATGCATCGTCTTCTATTATACTTTTGTGATTTTCTTCTATAATACCTAGGTTAGGAAGTTTAGTTTTTATTTCTTTTATTTCTTTTATTTCTTTTATTCTATTTTGATAAGTATCCATGCTATTATCTCTGATTATAAATACAGCTAATTATTAGTTGTTTGTTTTTTAATTTTTGACAACTTGAAAATTACGTAATTATTATTAGTAGGTTGATGTTAAATTTGAATATTCAACGTAAGCTTGTTTTTAATCTACGAATTGCATATTATATTCATTAAATGCATTTTATGCTGATTTATTAGAGTAATATATTTTAATTAATACATTATTTTGGAAGCTGTTCAAAGTGAACTATTGCGAAAAATTATATTCTGGGTAATAGATCAGTTGGAAAGATTAGATGGTGAAAGAATATTAACTGATTTTAAAATTTTTGACCACTTATAAATCATATCTAATAGTCATCCTAATTAAACTCAGGATGACTCTTTTTTAATTCTCTATTTAGTCATTCCCACTAGATATTCCTAAATATAAGCATATCGCTCTGTAAGTTTGCCATCTTATGCAAAGGTTGTCTTTTCGATCATTCCTTTATTATCATTTCCAAGCAAAGGTTCATATACTTTATTATTAGGTTCATACCAAAACCGATGAAGCATTTTGTAGTAATTTCTTGGAATATTTTCAACTGCTATTACAGTATTTCTTTTTGTTTACACATGACCGTGCATCCTTTCTTGTTGCCGGATTATATCCATAAAAGGGATCTGCATTTGCAAATTTGAAAATCGTTGATGCTATTGAGTTATCAATATCACAACTTACATCTAAGATTATGGTTATATTAAACTCAGGATCAATGCGATAGATTGCTGATTAATTGAATGCTTTATTACTATGTTCTCAATGTTTTGTATTATGTGGCGTGTGGCTTTTTTATATTAGTCATCATTGTTCTTTACAATTTGCGAAATGATTGGTTTCAATAGCTCCCATGATTTATAATGCTCAGTCATCTCGTAATTTCCTCCGGTTAATGCGGCAGCAATATCTAATTCGGGAATTACGATAATAAATCGTCCTCCCGAACCGCTAGCATATATTACTTCATTTTGTTTATTGTTGATTTCAATTTCCTTAATCCACCACAATAAGCCATAACCCATCTTGTATTGGTCAAACCAGGTATGACGCTCTGATAACTTATTAATGCTTTCCTCCTCAATAACTGTTTTCCCGTCCCATTTACCTTTATTTAGAACCAATAATCCAATTTTCAACATATCTCTTGATGATAACTGAAGTGTGCCGCTACCGTCAGGGAAGCCGTTTTGCTTGTCAATTTCCCAGTTATAATTGTATATCCCGAGTTTTTTGAATAACCTATCAGCTGCATATTGATCAGCTTGTTTATTTGTTGCTTTTAATATGATTGCATTTAATATATTTGGGATACCATTGTCATATATCATAGCCGTTCCTGGTTTATTAATCAATTCCCTATTCAAAAGTGTATGTAATCTGTTATCACTATAGCGCCATGCTTCTTCTTCATCCACTTGCATGCCCGCCTTCATTGATAATAAATTTTGAATAGTTATTGTTTGTGATGAATTGAAATCCAGATAGGCATTGACATTTTCGTCAAGTCCTTTAATGTAATGATCGTTGATTGCAGCCATTGTTAATAATGCTACAATACTTTTAGTAACACTGCTTAGATTTTCGAGTGTATTAACATCGTGATCGTAAAAGTATTCTTCAACAATTAGTTGGTTTTTATGTGTAACTAAAAGTGAAAAAATCGTTCCATAATCCTTATTGACAATTTGAGAAATAGCACTATCAATGCTCTGTTTAATATTTTTATTTTCTGACAAATCTGTAACAGAAATTCCATCGTTGTGTAATACAGGTGGAGAGTAGGCAGTTATTTTTGATTTGCGGGGGAAAACACCGTTTGTTTGTGAAGAATCCAGTTTGTTATAAATCATCTTCATTTTTGTTTGATCTGACAACTCTATATCACTTACCATGGTGTTTTTCACAGTGTCAATAATAAAAACCTGCTGCATATCTGATGGTGCTCCAAACTGCAATATGACTTCAGGGAAACGTATTTTTATTTTTTCAATTTGGGTTTCACTATCTTTTAACCCATAATAATAACTATGAACAATTCCAGATAGAGTATGGTCATTATTAGTGCGAAATTCGTAAATATATTTCCATACATTATCAGCTTTGTGCTCCCAAAATCCAATAACTTTATCGGTTATATTCGTACTGGTTTCTCCACTTGCGTTTTGGCAATTACCTGTAGACACAATTGCAATAATTGCAGTTATTAGTATAATTAGGTTTTTTTTCATATCTCTCTTTGTATTTATCTGTAACTTTTTCGAATACCACAAAACGTTTTTATATTCTCTTGTTATTGTATTTTAATTAGTATTTCTCAACTCGTTTTAAAAATTCTATAAAATTAAGACCCATAACCTTTTTAATTTCTTCTTTAGAATAATCTCTTTTTATCATATGATAAATAATAAGAGGGAATCCTTCAATTGTTTCAAGCCCCTTGGGTGGAATTCGTCCAGATCCACCATAATCAGAACCAATACAAATAAAATCTATACCCACTTTATCTTTTACATAATCTATATGATCAATAAATTCTTCTACACTTGCTCTTGGAAATTCCAAAGGATTTGTTGTTTTACCTTTCTGTGCAAGACATTTTTCAGAAACATATTCAGAAAAAAAAGTAAGGCAAACAACACCACCATTCGAAGTTAGTTTATATAATGTAGTATCAGATAAATTAAATGAAGAGTTCACAACACCGCGAATATTTGCATGTGAAACATAAACAGGTGCATTTGAAATTTCAATCATCATCTGACGAACATTATCGGGTAAATGAGTTATATCGCAAGCAACTCTGCAAGAGTTCATCTTTTTAATAAGTTCGTTAGCAAATCTAGATATTTTATATGTATCTCCATCATTTTGATAGATTGTATCTTTACCACCATTACGTATGCATATGGATCGAACTCCCATATCATAATACTCTTTTACATTTTCAACCTTACCTTCAAAAAGCCCATAAGAATATTCCAGACTTAGTAAAATAGCTAGCTTATTGCTTTTTGCTGCAGTAGGAAATTCATCTGCTTTTTCTATTTGCCTAATATTTCTATTTGAAATTTTTTTGAATTGCACTAATTCATTAATAACATGATCCTTAGGATGATCCTTTTTTCTAGTGTCTATTGGGTAAGATTGAACTATTCCGTTAATACCAGTGTTTTTTGTCATTATAGTATCTACTTGCTTAGGAAATCTGAT
Source organism: uncultured Bacteroidales bacterium (assembly GCA_964450375.1). Taxonomy (GTDB): domain Bacteria; phylum Bacteroidota; class Bacteroidia; order Bacteroidales; family UBA12077; genus UBA12077. Next base: position 2,969 of record CAYVEW010000048.1, on the reverse strand, counting down.
TGAAACAGGTTTAAATAAATCGTGACTATGGCAATCTATTATTAAAATCTGATTGGCCATATCTACAGCTTGATCCCAGATTTGTTGATCAATTTCAGTGGTAGTTTGTTGTTTTTTTTGGGCAAAACCTAATATTGTAAATACCAATACAAATACTATAGTCATAAAGCTATATATTGGCTTTATATATCCTTGATGATTGCTATTCTTCATAATTTATTCCTAGCTGGATCTTATCATCAAAATATCTTAACTAAGTTAAATATTGCCTCCAAGTTTTTCAAGCATTTTAACAGCATTTGTGTTTTGTGGATTTAATTCTAATGATTTCTTATAGTTGGTAATTGCTTTCTCTTTATCTCCCAGGTTATAATAGGCTTCGCCAATACTATCATATCCATTCCACGATTCTGGATTATCCATTACAATCATCGAAAAAATATTTATAGCATCTTCAACCTGATTATTTTTCATGAGTTGATATCCTAAAAATATCATTTGCTCTTCCGTAAATAGTTCCCAATGGTTGTCTATGGTGCGTATTTTGTCATAAATTGCTCTTGCTTTTTGCGTACCTTCGGTTCTAATAATATTGATAAACTCATTAGGATAAGGTGGTAGTTCTATTGCTTTCTGTTTTTGTTGAGAAATATTGTACATTTCATTATCTTTCGGATTATTGTTCATGTAATCTATACCTGCTTTATCCTTTTTGATATAAGCATTAAGCATCTGTAATGTAAGCTTACATATATTCTTATAACATGCATCAACAGTATCTTTATATTCTGCATTATGTCCACCGGGTAGTTTATCTTTAAAATAATGATGCTGTGCTACATATTTAGCGGTAAATGCATTATGTGATACGTTATCAAATCTGTATTGGTAAGCATCTCCATACAAATAATTATTAAACATATACGAATCTCTTTCTTCTGGAGAACCAGCCAGCTGGAGATATGCCATTCTAGGATTCTTTAAGTTCATATAACGATAACTGCCAACCTTATCTCTTGTATTTTGAATATTATTAGCTCCAAAAAGATCGACAATAACATCTACATTACTATTTTGATTCGCCACCATAAAGTTTATTATGCTTCCGTAACAAAATCCAATTAAACCAAGTTTAGAATTATCTAAATTTGGGAAGTCATGCATTTGTGACAAAACAAATGAAATATCATCTATAGAGCGGTCATAATCACTTTTATCAAATTTCATTAAGTGAGTTTCAGCTCCGATTAATGCAATGGATGCTACAATATATCCATTACTTGCAAGATATTCAGCCAGCATAAAATTCTCATAACATCTTTCATTACCTCCTGGTGCATAAACTACAAGTGGAAACTTACCTTCTACTGCTTTCGTGTCTAATGAAGAAAAGCATTGACGGTTTAGGATAGAATTTATACTATCGATATCAGCTCCACGTCTAAGAAAGTTCTGCTTGTGCTTTTCTATTAACCTTTCTTTATTGGTTTCGTTAATTTCTGCAAAATTAACTTCTCTAACGCCAAGCAATAAATAATCTTGAAAAGTTAACTTTTTCCCTTTTTCGGATGATGGATACCACACTAATATCTGAATTGGGCGAGCATTTTTTTTCATAACACCATTTTCGATAACTTTTGGGCCAAAAGTTCGACTGTAATCATAGGTCTGAATAACTTTTAGTCCAACTTCATAGTTGCCTGGCGTTAAGTAATTAAAAATCTTTTCCTGAGCGTAGGAAGAAGAATACAATCCTATAATAAGTATCAATAAAACTATCTTTTTCATAACATTTATATTTTGATTAACACTTCTAAAATACGGATTAGTATAGTATAGAAAAATTGTTTTGCACGAACTGTATTTGATTATAATCAAACTACATGATTTAATTAACAACTGGCTTTTGTTGATAGGTGTTTTTATTTTCTTTAATACTTGTGGTGATAAGAATAATAATAAATATTCTTCTTTACTTTGCTTTATAAATAAAACTATATAGACTTACATAAAAAAACCGTCTTGAAGATATAAGACGGTTTCTATTTTAATGGTTTTATTTTATTCTACATCCCACCATAATCTTTTTGTTAAAGCAGCTGTAGTTGGAACGCCTTGAGCATTAACGTTTTCTGTATTGTAAGTTTGTTCATCATCAGGATAAGGTAATCTACGAGGTATTTGAGTAATTACACCATTTGGGGTTGGTGTAAGTGCAGGGAATCCTGTTCTTCTCCAGTCTGTCCAGACTTCATTCTCGCAAAATAATGCCAAATACTTACCATAGATGATTGTTTCTAAATTAATAGTTGTACCATCTTCATTAGCATATGTTACTTCCCAAGCAGCATCACTAACCCCAAGTTTTGCCAATGAAGCTTTAACAGCTTCATTATAGGCAGTTGCCGCCGCCGCAGGATTTGTTGGTAATAAACACTCTGCTTCAATAAATTTTACTTCAGCATAAGTAATAAAGTGAACGGTTCCATCACCTGTTTCTGGGGCATAGTAAGGTCCACCTGCTAATGATGCGTTCGCATCAACTGCACCGGGAGCTCCTCCTGCATAACCACCACCTTCTGTTTCGAAAGCTACCATTGGTAAGCGAGGGTCATTGGTTGCATTCATGGCATCAACATAATGTTCACCCATGATCATATAATTTATTCTATCTGTGTGCATTTGAGATAATGGACAATTTGAACTTGCAGCACTACCAAAATTAAAGTCCATATCATCATCAATTGATGTAAATGTGCCTAAAGCAAGAAGATCTAACACATCTTGGTAATTAAAACCAGACATTTTAGATTTATGTAATTCATATCTAGCTCTTAATGAATTAGCTGCAAGTATCCAGTTTGCAGCCGTTCCACCATAAATAAGATCATCCCCACCTACCGGATATAATCCAGCATCAGCAGAAAGGTTTGTAACAGCTTCTGTTAACAACCTATCAATCTCTGCAT
>CAYVEW010000047.1:0-24496 GCA_964450375.1 uncultured Bacteroidales bacterium | reverse complement strand
GGAAGCCATTGGTAATTCATGTGCATGCTACCGAATTTGACCGCTCAGGTGAAAACATAAATCCTAATGTTTTCGATATTGAGAAAAAAGGCATGGAGGCAGCAGATAGAGTTATAACGGTGAGTAACCTTACAAAAAATATTGTAGTAAACCGGTATAAAATTGACGAATCGAAGGTTTTTACTGTTCATAATGCAGTTGAGTTTGATTTAGATTTTAACAATAAACGCTGGCATAAATCAGTAAACGAAAAAGTAGTTACATTTCTGGGACGGGTCACTTTTCAGAAGGGGCCTGATTATTTTGTTGAAGCAGCCCGGATTGTATTATCTAAATATCCACACGTAAGATTTGTAATGGCAGGTAGTGGCGATATGCTTAACCGAATGATTCGCCGGGTAGCTCAACTAAAAATGGCCGATAAATTTCATTTTACAGGTTTCTTGAAAGGTAACGATGTGGATCGTATGTTTTTGCAAAGCGATGTTTACGTTATGCCATCGGTTTCAGAACCTTTTGGTATTTCTCCTTTGGAAGCTATGCGGGCCCATGTTCCCGTCATTATTTCTAAACAATCGGGTGTAGCCGAAGTATTAAAACATGCCATTAAAGTAAATTTCTGGGATGTTGATGCTCTGGCCGATTCTATTTATGGATTATTAAACTATAATGGTCTATCATCGATGTTTCGGCGTTTGGGCGAAGAAGAAGTTTTGGGACTCAAATGGGAAAATGCTGCAGCTATGGTTAAGAATATTTATAATTCGTTATTAGAGTGATTTATAAATATAAATCGACACAAAATGTAAGTACTTGAAATTTTGCTGTTTAGTTCGAAATTAATAAGGAAAAAGATATAAGATGAAACGAACAATTTGTTTTTATTTTCAGGTTCACCAGCCCTTTAGATTAAGGAGATATCGATTTTTCGATATTGGTGAAAATCATCATTATATAGATGATTACTCCAATAAAGTAATTATGCGAAAAGTGGCTGAAAAATGTTACTTACCAACAAATAAGCTATTTCTTGATTTGATTGAAGAATATGGTTGCCGCTTTAAAATTAGTTATTCTATTTCGGGCACAGCTATTGAACAGTTTGAGATGTATGCTCCCGACGTATTAGAAAGTTTTAAAAAACTGGCCCAAACAAACTGCGTTGAGTTTTTATCAGAAACTTATTCGCATTCATTATCGGCATTGCGAAGCGAAACCGAGTTCAGGAAACAAGTAGATTTACACCGTGAAAAGATACAACAACACTTTAATCAAATACCAAAAGTATTTCGAAACACAGAATTAATATATTCAAACGAAATTGGTGCTTTAGTTGCTGATATGGGCTATAAAGCTATGCTCAGCGAAGGTGCAAAGCATATACTCGGATGGAAAAGTCCAAATTTTGTGTACACCAATGCAATAAATCCCCGATTAAAATTATTGTTAAAGAACTTTACCTTAAGCGACGATATTGCATTTAGGTTTTCTAACCGTGCATGGAGCGAATGGCCATTAACTGCTGAAAAATATGTAAAGTGGCTTAACTCAATTGAAGAAAAGGAAGAAATTGTGAACCTGTTTATGGATTACGAAACCTTTGGAGAGCACCAATGGGAAGAAACCGGTATATTTGAATTTATGCGACACTTACCGCAAAAAATATTTTCTGAATCTAACTTTGAGTTTTTAACCCCATCCGAAGCAGCCGATAAACACCAGCCAATTTCTGTAATGCATGTGCCATATCCAATTTCCTGGGCCGATGAAGAGCGCGATTTAACAGCATGGCTCGGAAACGATTTGCAGGATGAAGCTTTCGAAAAACTTTATTCGCTAATCGATAAAGTGAATATGATACAGAATCAGGATATTTTACGCGATTGGAAATACCTGCAAACAAGCGATCATTTTTATTATATGTGTACCAAATGGTTTTCCGATGGCGATGTGCATAAATATTTTAATCCATACGATTCACCATATGATGCATTTATAAATTACATGAATGTGCTAAGCGACTTTATCATTCGTGTCGAAAATGAAATTCTTGTTAACAGAAAAGATAATCAATTAGCTACCTATTCACCCAACGAAATAAAAGCAATGATTAAGGATTATGAAAGTAAAATTACCGAACTTAAAAACATTATTAAAACGGTTAAATCAACGAAAAAGAGCAACCCAACTATAGCGAAGAATAAAACAAGCAAATCAACTGCAAAAAAAACTGTACCATCTAAAAAAGACAGAAGTGTTGATACAATAAAAATAAAAAAATAACTTAATACCAAAAGAAGTATGCATAGTAAATATATTATCCCCGATTATCTATTTGAAGTAAGCTGGGAGGTTTGCAACAAAGTGGGCGGTATACACACAGTTATTGCAACAAAAGCATCGACTCTTTCAAAGCAATTTAAGAATAATCATATTTTTATTGGCCCCGATATTTTGAGTCATACTACAGAACATCCGGAGTTTATTGAAGATAAGGATATGTTTAAATCGTGGCGTGAACTATGTGCAAACGAAGGACTACGAATTCGAATCGGGCATTGGGATATCGAAAATAAACCAATTGCGGTTTTAGTTGATTTTACTTCTTTTATTCAAAAAAAAGATGAGATATTTAAATTCTTTTGGGAACAGTTCAAATTAGATTCTTTGGCTGGCCAGTGGGATTATATTGAGCCTGCACTTTTTGGTTATGCGGCCGGAAAGCTAATCGAGAGTTATACACATTATTTTCTTAGCAAGAGTCATAAAATTGTGGCTCATTTTCACGAATGGATGACAGGTAGTGGTTTGTTATATCTTAAAGATAAGGTTCCTCAGATAGCTACTTTATTTACAACTCACGCAACAGTATTGGGGCGTTCCATTGCCGGAAACAATTTACCCTTATATGATCATCTGAACAAATATAATCCAGATTTAAAGGCTCGCGAATTTAATGTGATTTCAAAGCAATCAATGGAGAAGTTGGCGGCAGAGAATGCTGATTGTTTTGTTACTGTTAGTGAAATTACCGCACGTGAATGCAATGCTTTTTTATCAAAAGATATTGATTTAGTCACTCCCAATGGCTTTGATCCTGATTTCGTACCTAAAGACGAAGAGTTTAAATTACAACGTGTTGAGGCCAGAATTAAGTTTTACGAAGTGGCCGAAGCTTTGTTAACTCATAAAGTGCCTGTGGATAGCATTTTTATTGGTACTGGCGGAAGATACGAATTCAAGAATAAAGGCCTTGATATTTTGCTTGAATCCTTAGGCCGGTTAAATAAGGACCCAAATCTTAAAAAGAATATCCTGGCTTTTATAATGGTTCCTGCAGGGCACCACGGGCCACGTAAAGATGTTTTTCATAACCTGATGGATAAAGACAATGAAAATATAATTAAACTAAGCAATAAACATATTACCCATTATTTGCTCGATCCTGATTCCGATCCTATATTAAACAAGGCAAATGAACTGGGCTTGCACAATACAGAAAGCGATAAAGTTAAATTGTTTTTTATTCCTTGTTATTTAGATGGATTCGATGGAATTATTAATAAAACCTATTATCAAATGCTAATTGGCTTAGATTTAACGGTGTTTCCATCATATTACGAACCGTGGGGATATACTCCGCTGGAAAGTCTGGCATTTAAAGTTCCTACTGTAACTACCACTCTGTCGGGGTTTGGTTTGTGGGTAAATAATTATTACAAAGGAGATAAATTGGGTATTGATGTTATAGAACGTACTGATTTTAATGATTCAGAAGTAATCAATGGTATGTGCAGTTATATCATTAATTTTTCTGATTTAGAAAAGGATGAAAAGAACCATGTGAGAGAAAATGCTCAGGATATATCAAAAATTGCACTTTGGGAAAACCTGATAGAATACTATTACAAAGCTTTTGATGTTGCATTAAGTAAGGTTGAAAACAGAATCGACAAGTTGCTAGATCAGGAAAGAGCTGAGCCTCTTCTGTTTGCAGAAGAGCAGGTGGCAGTAGTAAAACCAAACTGGGTACGTTTAATGGTTCAGAAAAATATACCGAAGAAACTGGAGTCTTTAGATCGTATTGCCCGAAATTACTGGTGGAGTTGGAATCACGATGCGATTGATTTATTCGAAAAAATTGATCCCGAATTATGGAAACAAGCCGGTAAAAATGCATTCTTATTTCTTGAAAAGATTTCATTGCAGAAATACATCGAATTGGAAAAGGATGAAGTATTTGTAAATGAACTTAATCAGTTAAATAACAAGTTTAATGCTTACATCGAAAAGCGAAATGAACGAAAGTCTCCTAGAATAGCCTATTTTTCAATGGAATTCGGAATACATTCTTCGCTAAAGATTTATTCTGGTGGGTTAGGAATTTTAGCTGGCGATTATTTAAAAGAAGCAAGTGATAAAAATACCGATATTGTAGGTATAGGCTTATTGTATCGTTATGGATATTTTACGCAGCAATTATCTGCAACGGGACAGCAAATACCAGTTTATGAACCCCAGGATTTTTCGAAAATTCCGGCTACTCCTGTTCGCGATAAGGACGGAAATTGGATCACCATAAGTATTATTTTTCCGGGTAGAAATATCTCTGTACGAATATGGAAGATCGATGTAGGTAGAACCGATTTGTATTTACTTGATACTGATTTCGAAGATAATATGCCTGAAGATCGGGCCATAACACATCATTTGTATGGCGGTAACTTAGAAAACAGACTAAAACAGGAACTTCTGCTAGGTGTAGGAGGTATACGGGCTTTAAATGCTTTAGGTATTAATGCCGATGTATATCATTGTAACGAAGGGCATGCTGCTTTTATCGGATTAGAGCGAATGAATAATTTAATAAAAGACGAAAAATTATCTTTCGCCGAATCAATGGAAGTGGTGCGTTCAACATCATTGTTCACTACGCACACTCCGGTCCCTGCAGGACACGATTCATTCCCCGAAAGCTTATTGCGAACATATATTGCACATTATCCCGAACGTTTAAAGATTAGCTGGGAACATCTTATGGGATTGGGAAAAATCAGAAAAAATGATCAGTCAGAGAAATTCTCAATGAGCTTTCTGGCAGCAAATTTATCTCAGGAAATAAACGGAGTTAGTATGCTACACGGCGATGTTAGTAAAGAAATATTTAAAAGACTATGGCCTGGTTACTTTGCAAGCGAACTGCATATTGATTATGTAACCAATGGAGTGCATTTTCCAACCTGGGCATCTGCCGAAATAAAAAGCTTATGTAATCATGAGATTGGAGAAGCGTTTAAAAATTACGACAAAGCCTGTTGGGATAAGGTACACGATATCGATAACCATAAGATATGGGAAATTCGAAAAACTCAAAAGAAAAAGCTTGTAAGCTATATTAAAAAGCGCTTGCTCGAGCCGGAAACCATGAAATACGATAATCCTAAACAAATTATCGAAATACGCGATAATTTGCGAGATGATGTGTTAACGATTGGCTTTGCGCGACGTTTTGCTACCTATAAGCGTGCTTATTTACTGTTTAGAGATTTGGAGAGATTAAACAGTATTGTAAATGATGAAAAGCAACCTGTACAGTTTATTTTTGCAGGTAAAGCACATCCGAACGATGGGGCAGGACAAGATGTAATAAAACGGATTATTGAAGTATCCAAACGAAAAGAATTTATCGGAAAAATAATTTTCTTGCAAGATTATGATATGGAGTTAGCCAGTCATATGGTAAAAGGGGTTGATATTTGGCTGAATAATCCTGCCCGGCCAATGGAAGCATCTGGTACAAGCGGGATGAAAGCTGTAATGAATGGTGTTTTGCATTTTAGCGTGCTCGACGGTTGGTGGGTTGAAGGTTACAAGCCGGATGCCGGGTGGGCTTTGCCACAAGAACAAACGTATGAAAGTAACGAATACCAGGATGAACTCGATGCTGAAACACTTTATAGCATTGTTGAAAATGAAATCGTGCCATCATATTACCAGTTGGATAAAAGCAATATTCCAGAAAAATGGGCCGAGTATATTAAAAATTCAATAGCTGATGTTGCATCACAATTTACTACTCACAGAATGTTGTGCGATTATGAAAATAAGTTCTATAATAAACTTTATGTGCGTGGTGCAAAAATGAAGCAAGATGATTTTCAGTTAGCTAAAGAAATTGCGGCATGGAAGAAAAAGATTTCGCGTAATTGGGAAAATGTTGAGATACTAAGTATCAGACAATTTGATGTTTCTAAGGAGGCTATTGTTATTGGCGAAAAGTATAATGCATCCGTGGAGTTAAAATTAAACGGTATATCTCCAGATGATATTGGCGTGGAATTGGTTGTAGCTGAACCAATTGATAGTGATAAAGTGGTGATAAAGCATACACAGGATTTTACTGTAACTAACTCCAATGGTTCAGTTATAACATACGGATTGTCTATTATACCATCCGAGCCGGGCGTTTTCGATGCAGGAATAAGAGTTTATCCAAAAAATAAAGAATTACCACACAGACAGGATTTTTGTCTGGTTAAGTGGTTGTAGAATTTTTGATACACATATGTCAAAAGCTTGTTGTTATGGTGTAAAATATGTTCTTAAATCAGTCAGAATTATTAAACAAATACATACATTTGCAAAATTTTTCTTTTTAAATTATTAATATAGATATGCGAAATGTTTGTACCTAAGTTGTTTACGGTTCTTAAGGAAGGGTATACCAAAGATCAGTTTATTAAAGATCTTATTGCAGGACTTATTGTGGGTGTTGTGGCATTGCCTTTGGCCATTGCTTTTGCTATTGCTTCGGGAGTTTCGCCCGAGAAAGGTTTAGTTACGGCTATTATTGCCGGGTTTATTATCTCGGTATTTGGCGGTAGCCGGGTACAGATTGGCGGCCCTACCGGGGCTTTTATCGTAATTGTTTTTGGTATCGTAGCAGAATATGGAGTCTCGGGTTTAACCATTGCCACATTTATGGCTGGGTTTATTATACTTATTCTGGGCCTTACAAAGCTGGGATCGGTAATTAAGTTTATTCCGCAATCGGTAGTAGTTGGTTTTACAAGTGGAATAGCCTTAATTATCTTTTCTACTCAAATTAAAGATTTTCTGGGACTGGAAATGGAAGCTGTCCCTTCCGAATTTATTAATAAATGGGGAGCTTACTTTGCAAATATCCATTCGGTTAATATTTATGCGGTTGTTATTACCATTGCTACAGTTCTAATATCTGTTTATTTACCGCGAATAACTAAAAAGATTCCCGGATCGCTGGTAGCATTGGTGTTATCGACTGTAATTGTAAGTGCATTTAATTTGCCGGTGGAAACCATTTACAGCAAGTTTGGCGAAATTCCTTCAAGTTTTCCCCGGCCCGAAATTCCAAATCTGAGTTTCTCAATTATTAAAGAGTTAATAGAGCCTGCATTCGCAATAGCTCTTTTAGGTTCTATAGAATCATTACTTTCGGCTGTTGTTGCCGATGGAATGATTGGCGGCAGACACCGTTCGAATATGGAATTAATTGCGCAGGGTGTAGCAAATATTTTCTCATCTGTTTTCGGTGGAATTCCAGCTACCGGAGCCATTGCAAGAACGGCTACCAATATTAAAAATGGTGGTCGAACTCCTGTTGCTGGGATTGTTCACGCAATTACTTTACTCATAATTATGCTTTTTGTGGGCAAATGGGCTAAGCTGATTCCCATGGCAAGTCTGGCCGGAATTTTAATTGTTGTGGCTTATAACATGAGCGAATACAAAGCATTTTTCTCGCTGGCACGTGGGCCAAAAAGCGATGCAGCCATTTTATTCATTACCTTCGGATTAACTGTAATGGTCGATTTGGTTGTGGCTCTTGAAATTGGAATGGTACTGGCAGCATTTTTATTTATGAAAAAAATGGCATCCATTAGTCATATTCGCGAAATTACCGACGAAATTAATGATGTAAAAGATATTGAAGATCCGGAAGCAACAGGCAAATATACTATTCCTAAAGGGATAGAAGTTTTTGAAGTAAACGGGCCTTTGTTTTTCGGTGCGGCTTATAAGTTTCGTGATGCATTAAAACTATCCGACACAAAACCCAAAGTGCTTATTGTAAGAATGCGACATGTACCTACAATTGATGCAACCGGTTTGCATCATTTAAAAGAGATTGTGAAAGATCTAAAACATAAAAATATTAAGGTAATTATTTCCGGGATTCAACCCGAAGTTTACAAAGAGCTTGAGAAAAACCGAATAGTATTTTTAATCGGGAAGAAAAATATTAAAAATCACATTAAACTGGCCTTAGACAGATCGTTGGAGATTTTGGAAGAAAAATAGTAAACCCTTTCTGTTATTTTTTGTTTGCCTTACAAAGCCATCTTTAATTACATTTTTGTAAATTGTAAGGTACAAGCGAAGAACTTATGATGAATAATCGAAAAATAATTGATGCAATTGCCTTTGCTGCTGATCGACACAAAAATCAACGACGGAAGGGAGTAGGGAAGATGCCATATATTAATCACCCAATTGCAGTAGCAAAAACCTTATCTGATTTTGGGGAAAATGATGCGGATATAATAATTTCTGCTCTATTACACGATGTGATTGAAGATACTACAAAAAATGAACAGGAAATAAAGCAACTGTCTGAAATCATCTTAAAAAAGTTTGGAGAAAATGTTTTGTTAGTAGTGCTGGAAGTTTCCGATAATAAATCATTACCAATTGATGAGCGAAAAAGGCTACAGGTTATTCATACTCCCAATTTATCCGAACAAGCCAGAAAACTTAAAATTGCTGATAAGGCCTGTAATGTGATCGATATAAAAAATGATCCGCCAGAGAATTGGACGCTCGAACGAAAGCTAAATTATCTTAAATGGGCAAAAGAAGTTGTTGATGGAGCCCGTGGCTTAAACCAAAAACTCGATGAGTATTTTGATCTGGTTTATGATGATACCTATATGTTTTTAACGAATAACTAATAGGGTTTCCCCACAAACCGAACAATTAAGAACAATACCAATAATCCTGCGGGGAATAAAAACCAGGAAGAAATTCCAAAAGCAGAAGGAATTGTGCCTATTACAATAGAAACACCACCCACAGTTAAAGCATAGGGTAATTGTGTGCGAACGTGTTCAATATGGTTACACGAACTGGCTAGCGAACTCAATATCGTTGTGTCAGAGATAGGTGAACAATGGTCGCCTAAAACAGACCCTGCCAGAACAGCAGAAACCACATTATAAAAAATTGCCAGCGATCCTGCATGGTCTAATCCGGAGTTTTGGGCTATTAACCACGATGCAGGCAGAATTAAAGGATATAATATGGCCATGGTTCCCCACGACGAACCTGTGGAGAATGCAACCAAAGCACCCAGAATAAAAGTAAATGCAGGAATAAATTGTGGCGACATATTAACACTAACCAGGCTTTGCGAAATAAAATCGGCTGTGTGCAAATGTTTTGTTACCAGTGCAATAGACCAGGCTAAAACCAGAATAACGATAGCGGTTAACATGGTTCTGAAACCATTAATCATGCTATCAATTGTGTCTTTTAAATCAAGTATCTTCTGAATCAGTGTAAGTAAAATGGCCACTAAAACACCGGAAATCGACGACCAGAGTAAGGCTTTATACGAGTCGCTATTGCCAATAACGGTTGATAATTTTGTTCCAAATTTAAGCGTTGTATCACTCCAAACCGATTGGTCCCAACCTGTATAAAGTAATCCGGCAAATGTTCCAAAAATTACTATAAATACTGGTATAGCAGCATTATACCATCGGGCTTTAATATTCTCGGGAACTTCCAGTTCGTTGAGTTTATTTGAGAATGTATTTTTATCATCATCAATAGTTGCTTCGCTTGCTAAACGTGCTTTCTTTTCTGCATTAAACATTGGACCGAAATCCACCTGTTTTCTTATCAGGATTAAAATAAATAGTAAAGCAAAAACAGGATAAAAGGCATATCCCAGCGAGTTTAGAAATATGCTGTAGGCACTTTCATTCAATCCAATGGTATTGATTCCATCCTGGATGTAACTAAGCTCGGCTCCAATCCATGTAGTAACAAAAGCAATGGCGGTTATTGGAGCTGCAGTTGAATCGACAATGTATGCCAGTTTTTCGCGCGAGATCTTTAAGCGGTCGGTTACCGGGCGCATGGTATTTCCTACAACCAGCGTATTGGCATAATCATCAAAGAAAATGGCGATACCTAAAAGCCAGGTGATAAACTGGCCCGAACGTGGACTGTTGGCATATCTTGATAAAATATTAACGATTCCTTTCATTCCACCATTTCGGGTTATAATATTAACCATTGCTCCAATTAACATGGAAAATACCACAATAGACATATGTCCTGTTTCTGTTAAAGATTCTATAATGTATGTGTCTACAATGGCGAACATGCCTTTAAAAATAGCCGGTATTAAACTAACATCCTGAAACCAGAACATAGTGGCTGTTCCAACCAGAATTCCAATAAAAAGTGCAGTAAAAACTTCTTTAAATATTAATGCAAACAAAATGGCAATAAGTGGCGGAATAATTGAAAACCATAAGGGAATGGGGTTTACTTTTTTTGTGTATTCAAATCCGGATGCATTTATTTTAAGAACCTGCTCTTTGGTAAACTTGTATTGAATGCTTGCTGTGCCTTTTGTTAACCGCGAAACCATTTTTTGCCCATTCACAACTATGGTTATCGGGTATCCTTCATATTTCTGCCGAAATTCCCGGTCTTTAAAGTTTAACCTAATGTTTGTTTCAATTCCCTTTACAACCACATCTGTCATTTCAACTTCAACATCAGTTTGGTTTAATGATATCTCAACGGGCTGCTCGTTTGCTCTGATATATATTAGTGTAGTTAAAACAAGTATCAGGCTTAAACTTATCTTTTTGAATGAAAGGTTCATTAGCAACTTTTTTAGTTCAAATTACATCTCTAAAATAGAGAAAAAAACGGATAATACATTTTTTTTTGACCGCATACTTTTTCTTTGGTTTAAGATCAGGTTTTTGTATAATAGAAATTATTTGATTATTAAACAAAATGTCAGTTTAATCCGTTTGATTATTAGATTGTTAATTAAGATTAAATTCTGGAGTATTTTTTGTAAATTCATAAAAAAGAATTAATTTGTACAAGTAATATTTGAATCATGGGAATGTATCTTGATTTTGATTTTCTGAATATTGATCACGAAAATTTGGTTCCAAAGCAAGGGCGGATTCTTATTTCGGAGCCACTTTTGTCGGATACTTATTTTAAGCGATCGGTTGTGCTAATTACGGAGCATTCCGATCAGGGTGCTGTGGGTTTTGTTCTAAATAAACCGATTGATATTCCCATAAATGAAGTATTGGATAATTTCCCAAAATTTAATGCTAAAGTATATATTGGTGGACCGGTTGCTAAAGATACCGTACATTTTTTACATACACTGGGCGAACTGGTTCCCAATTCAGTTCATGTAAAAGATAATATATATTGGGGTGGCGATTTCGATAGTTTAAAAGAGTTGATTAATGAGGGAATTGTAAAAACCAATCAGGTAAGATTCTTTTTGGGTTATTCGGGCTGGAGCCCTAATCAGCTGGAAGAAGAGATTAAAGAAAATGCCTGGCTGGTAACTGAAGTGCCATCGAGCAAAATCATGTCGGCAGATAAAAATATCTGGAAAAAGACCTTAGATAATTTGGGTAAGAAATACAAGGTTTGGTCAAATTTTCCAGAAAATCCCACCATGAATTAATCCTTAAAAGCGAGCATATTCAATTGATCGATTAACTTTTTGGCAGTACTGTTAAAGTAGCGTTTTTCTTTATAGGCTAAAACCCAGTTAATTCCTGCTATGCTATTCGTAAAAAAGACTTCGTCGGCATCGAGTAGTTGTTTTTCAGTTACTGCCGATTCGTGATTAATTTTAAACCCAACCGAATTCGCAATACGTAAAATTTGTTTCCGCATAATTCCGGCTACAGGGCCTTCGGATAAGCCCGGTGTTGTAAGAGTGCTGCCTTTTATTAAAAAAATATTAGAACTAATTCCTTCAATGAGATTGCCTTTTTCATTGAGGAGAATGCAATCATCTAAATTTCTTTCTTTGGTATAAATACCGGCCATGATGTATAATAAGGAATTAGCCGTTTTTAAATTAGCGAACGGATTAATCGGCTTTTTCATTTCGGGATAAATGCCAATCGTAAATCCTTTTGTATTTAACTGATAATAATCGTTTTCGATATATTCGGTTTCTGCCAGGTACGAGATGTTGTGATCGGTTGGGGTGTACTTTCCACCTTCGTTTCGAAAAACACTTAAGCGAATACGGACGCCCTGGTAAAGTTTGTTCTTGTGCAGTAGTTTAATAATTTCTTTTTGGATAAAACCTGATTCAATTACTGTAGGGATTTCCATTCTCAGCACCTGCATTCCATACTTTAAACGTACAAGATGATCATCGAAAAACTGAATATCGCTGCCATTGGCATGCATAGTTTCAAACAGGGCATCGCCATAACAAAAGGCCCGGTTTTTATAGCTTAAGCCGAAATTCTCTTTTAAATGGTACTCACCGTTGTATAATATAAATGTATTTACAGCCATTTTGCTAATTAGTAACTAATTGGTTTTTAATTTGTTTCCAAATAATAAATCAAAATTTCCCAGAAGATTATTTTTACCTTTATTCGAACTGAGCAGGAAAAATGCACATTGAAGTTTTTTATTTGCTTCGTCGAACTTAAGGTAAGCTCCACAACCCCAATTGTACAAATTAATCTTACTACAACACTTAATTATCTTTTCATCATTATTAACGTAGGTAATAATCCACTTTTTTGCAATCTTATTTTTTAAATCTTTAAAAGGAATGGTA
This sequence comes from uncultured Bacteroidales bacterium, assembly GCA_964450375.1. Taxonomy (GTDB): domain Bacteria; phylum Bacteroidota; class Bacteroidia; order Bacteroidales; family UBA12077; genus UBA12077. The sequence goes on along the minus strand of CAYVEW010000047.1, from coordinate 11,589 downwards.
ATATTTTCGTAATATCCTTTTTGTGTATTCGAAAAAGAAGGTGGTTCTGCTTGCGTTGATTCCAGGTAATTAATTTTGGGTTTGATTGCAAAGTAAGTGCCAAAACCTATCATACCTGTAACTAGCACAGATAGAAATAATCCTGATAAAATAATAGTTGTTATATCAAATTCTTTTTCTGCGATGGTTTTGAAAATAACTAAAACAAGCACATACAGTATCCAGTAAATAAGCCATGCAATAATAAAAAATCTTAAAAGCCTTTTATTCATTTACAGAATGTTTAAATAGTTACAGTACAACTTTTATCTTGAGCAATTTGTTTTACGGTATCTTTTAGCTCTTGAACCGAAGCATAATCCATATAATTGTATTGTAAGTTGATCTTTTCCCCATTTTGAGATTTTATTTCGATATTGTTGACTTTAAAAAAAATAGAATCAACATCCTTCCATAGGATTTTAATTTCTGGTTTAAGCGTTTTAGGCTTATACTGTATTTCACTTGTTGTAACGCTTATAAATCGTTTGCCAAACAACTCTTCAATAGGATACCCAAAGTAGTGCATAATAATAATAACTCCATGGGTAAAAAACATGCCACTGTACAGCCAGTCGATGAAATGAACACTTTCATCCAAATATATTTTAGTTAGTATCCAGAGTATGGCAAGAACAATAACAACTATTCCCATAATGAGTTGAAATTTCTTTTTAGCCGCTTGGGGGTATAAATTTTTATAGAACTCCATTTTAATTAAAATTCTTACTTAAAGCTTCTTTTTCTAACAGTTCAAGAATTAATAAATTACGTTTCCCGTGCCATGCGTACTTCGACACGAAAATATTTATTGAAATAATAGGTATGAAAATAAACCAGAAACGGATTATCTCTTGCGCAAATTTTGAGAAATTAGGTGAAATAATATCTAAGTATAAAAAACTGGCAAATATCAAACTTAATGTTATTGCCAAAATCCATCGATATGCTTTGTACTGTTTAATGATTTTCTTTTTTAATTTCTCCATGATTTCTTTCGTCAGATTTTCTGTCGAAAAATCTTTTTTGAAAATTAAGCCATCCTTTTTAAGCAGATGTATCAGGTAATTAATGGTTGAATCTTGCATAATTATTAAACTTGAAAATTACAATCAAATATAAAAATTTATAATTTTATCCACATAAGGTTCGATATTTTGATTGATGTTAACTTTTATTCCTTTAACTCCGGCATTTTCGGCACACTCCACATCGCGATCTTTATCGCCCAGCATAAACGATTTTTTCGGATCAATATTAAAACGCGCCAATGCTTTTTCAATCATCAGTGAGCTGGGTTTCCGGCATAAGCAGTTTTCGTTTACGCTATGATGGGGGCAATAATAAATTTCAGCTATTTCAACATCAACCTTACGTAGTTCCCGAATCAGGAAACTGTGTATCTCTTCTACATCCTGATGTGTATACAAGCCTTTCGAGATCCCACCTTGGTTGGTAATTAATACTAATAAAAAACCATTATCGTAAAGTCTTTTCAGATTCTCAATTATTCCATCGTTTAATTTAAACTCTGATACATGATAAGTATAATCACCCGGATCGTGGTTTATAACTCCATCGCGGTCTAAAAAAATGGCTTTGTTCATCTGTCTAAAAAATAGTTAATATTTGATTCAAAAATACATGAATCAATTTAGGTTCTAAAACAATCGGGAAAAGAAAACCGAAAACTGCGCCAATAAAATGGGCATCGTGGTTAATGTTATCTTTCGATCTGCGGCTCATGTAGTGCGAATAAACCAAATAAGCAACTCCTAATAAGATTCCCGGTATGGGTATAATGGCATACAACTGGATCGATTGTAAAGGAAAGAAAAAAATATGTGTAAAAACCACAGCCGATACAGCACCCGATGCTCCAACGGAGTTGTACCAATAATTATCTTTTTGTTTTTTAATGGTGGTAATTGTAGCGAATATCATACTCGCAAAATAAAGCAGCACAAACGACAAGATTGGTGATTTAATATATCCTTCGCCTGCCAGCTGATCGAAAATGCGTTCAACGGAATTGCCAAAGGAATAAAGCACAAACATATTAACAAACAGATGAATCCAGTCGGCATGTAAAAAGCCGTGCGACAGAATCCTGTACCACTCTTTTTTATGAACAACCGCATAAGGATTCAGCATCAGCTTGTCGAACAAATTTCTGTTATTAAACGCAATAATCGATATAATGGATGTTATGGCAATAAGTAGTATTGTCATGCGATTGTTTTAATGTAATATTTTGTATACCAGTTCTTTTAATAATTCGCCGTGCGTAGTGCTTACATTATTGTAACCTTTCGATTTAAGATCGTATTCGCGCAGCATGCCAATTATTTCAACCGTTTTTTTAGGATTAAATTGTTTAGCAGCTTTTTCGTAATCGCCAATGAAATACGGATTTACTTTTAGTGTAGCTGCAACACTTTTTCTATCGTTCCTGTTCTTAATAAAATGATAGGTTAAAACCTTACTGTAAAAATGGTAAAGTGTGGCAATGGTCATGGTAAAAGGATTATCCTTTTGATTGTGACTAAAATAATTTACAATGCGATTAGCCTTTAAAACATTTTTTTGAGTTAATGCTTTATGTAACTCAAAATTGTTATAATCTTTACTAATACCAATATTACGTTCGATGTGTGTTGTGGTGATATTATAATCGTTATCCGGAAGGGTAATAATAAGTTTATCCAGCTCGTTGGCAATTTTACTTAAATCGTTACCCAGGTATTCAGTTAATAACATACCTGCACCCGGATCAATGCTTCGGTTTCTGTTCTTCAGGTAAGCATTTATCCATCCGGGTACTTCGTTATCGTAAAGTTTTTTCGATTCGAATAATACTCCGGTTTCCTGAATGGTTTTGTATAATTTCTTTCGTTTGTCGAGGGTTTTGTATTTGTATGCTATTACTAAAAGAGTTGATTTTAAAGGACTTTTAGCATAGTGAATCAAGTCTTCAATATCTTTTATGTTTTGAGCTTCTTTAACAATTACCACCTGATGATTTGCCATCATTGGAAATCTTTTGGCCGCATTGATAACCGTATGTATTTCGGTATCTTTCCCATACATTACCGATTGGTTAAAAGATTTTTCGGCATCGGTTAAAACCTTATCATGAATGTATTTGGTTATCAAATCGATAAAATATGGTTCTTCGCCCGAAAGGAAATAAATGGGCTTATAAATTTTATTTTTAAGATCCGAAATAATTTGCTCAAAATTCATAATTAGTATTTGTTAGAATCGCAGATGTTTTACTGATTCTTTGTTATCTTTAATTTCTTTTAAAGCTTCGATTCCAATCTTTACGTGGTCGTCAACAAATTTATTAGTTACCAGTTTATCACTTTTCGAAGTTTTAACACCAGTCGAAATCATGGGTTGGTCGGTAACTAACAAAAGTGCACCCGTTGGAATTTCATTATCGAAACCAACCACAAATATAGTAGCTGTTTCCATATCAATTGCCATGGAACGGGTTTTTTGTAAATATTTTTTAAAACGCTGGTCGTATTCCCAAACACGCTTATTGGTAGTTAAAACAGTACCTGTAAAATAATCTCTTTTACGTTTTCTGATAGCACTCGAAACGGCCATTTGTAATTTAAATGCCGGTAATGCAGGAATTTCCGGTGGTAGGTAATCGTTCGATGTACCTTCGCTTCGTATGGCTGCTATGGGAATAATAAAATCGCCTAAGCTGTTTTTCTTTTTTAATCCACCACATTTACCCAAAAATAAAGCTGCTTTCGGTTTTATTGCGCTAAGCAAATCCATTATTGTGGCAGCGTTTGCACTTCCCATTCCAAAATTAATCATGGTAATTCCATCGGCAGTAGCGCATTGCATATTTGCATTAGGGTCCATAATTTCAACATTATTCCATTCGGCAAATAATTCCAAATAATGCGAAAAGTTTGTCAGTAATATGTATTCGCCAAATTTATCTAGCGGACATCCTGTATATCTGGGTAACCAATCTTTAACAATTTCGTCTTTTGTTTTCATAGGATAGTATTTAATCTTTTTATCTTTCTTATTTTTACAACGAACTAAGTGTGTTATGGAGAAGCTAAATTTACCAACTTATTCGTTCAATATAAAATTAATAGAACAAAGAAAATACATTTTTGATTTTATTCGAAAGAAATTTGTGATATTAACTCCCGAAGAATGGGTTCGGCAAAATTTTCTAAAATATCTGGTTGAAGAAAAAAAATATCCTGCTTCCTTAATTGTTGTCGAAAAGGAATTTAAGTTGAATAATTTATCGAAAAGGAGCGATGCTGTGGTATACAATAAATCGGGAAATCCTGTTTTGATTGTTGAATGCAAGGCAAGCAGCGTGAAAATTGATCAGAAAGTATTTGACCAAATTGCACGTTACAATATGAAACTGAATGTGGATTTCTTAGTTGTTACCAATGGTTTAGAACACTTTTGTTGTCAAATAGATTATATTCAAAAGCAATATTTCTTCTTAAAAGATATTCCTAACTATTCTGAATTGGCTGCTAAATAGTTATCATACCTTTATCCCCGCAAGCGGTTTAAACTGTCATAAAGAGTATGGATGTGCTTAAGTTCTAAAAATAGTGAATGAATTATGGATGAATTAATTGATACATCGCTTCATCTTTACTGCAATTATGAAACAGCAACCAGTCTTTTTTTATTCCAACTAATTGAAAACCTTTACTGTTAAAAAGTTGAATGCTTTCGGTATTATCGGTGGTTATATTGCAGTATAACTGATGCAGTTGCAGGCTTGTAAAACTATATCCGATCAGTATGTCGAGTGCTTCCGATGCAAATCCTTTGCCGCGATCTTTTTTGCTGGCAATTAAAATACCTATTCCTGCTCTTTTGTGCATTGGATCAAAATCGAATAAATCAATCGTGCCAATTGTTTCCGGCTTTCCGGTATCCGTTCGGTCAATCATTAATCGCAACTGTTTGCTCGTAAAAATATCCTGGTGCGAATTTTCAATAAACTGTTTAATGATAAACCTGGAGAAAGGAGCAAGGGTATTACTTAACGGCCATACGGAACTATCATTTTCCCATCGGTAAATGATTTCCAGATCTTCGGGTTCAATTGCACGCAATTGAATTTTTTTTCCTTTTAAAACTTGCAATCTTTTAGTGATTTATTTAATAAGTTTTTCGATGTCGTAACTCGACATGATTTCTGCATCTTTAAAGCCAAGATCAAGAACGGTATTGAATACTTTAATCAGGTCCGATTTTTTATTGCAATCGCCTAAAGTATAAATGAACGAATTGCCCGATTTGTATATATTTATTTTTTGATCTTTAATGGGATCATACTGATCGAAAAAATCTTTTGGCAACTCTTTTTCTTCTTTACTTAGGAAAATACAGTATTTTAAATTATTCAACCGAAGATGAGCCGGAATATCCACATCTTCCGTTATGATTACTTTTTTATCGGTTTCCTGGATTTTAATTTCAATTCTTCGGTTAAATTTTCTTCCTTCCGGATTATCTGTTCCATCGTTGTTTGTATTAACCGCAATGGGCTGCTCCATTCCAACTCCTTTTGCCACAAAACGTTCTGGTGCAATTCCTTTATCAGACAGGTACTTGATGGCAGCATCGGCTCTTTTTAATGATAATTTTTTATTGTAAGCGGCAGAACCTTTTGCATCGGTGTGTCCAATAATCTCAATTTTTAATGATGGATACTTCACCATAATATTTTTTATTCTTTCCAATTCAGTTTTCGATTCATTGGTAAGGGAATAATCATCAAATCCGAAATAGATATTTTTAATTGTAAGATATTCTCCTGTAGTAACTTTAAGTGGAGTAAGCTCTACATTGAATAAAAATTCTTCCCGCATATAATTTTCCGGGATATGCACTGTTTTTATTGCTTGTTTGTATTCTTTGCTTTTAAATATAAATTTATAGGTTCCTGTTTCTAACTTGGTGGCGAATTCTCCGCTGTTATCATCTAAATAAATAGTTCTGATAACTTCAACTTTAGAAGAATCCAAAATATCTACCTGAAAATCATTTTTTAAAAAATCTTTTTGCTTATCTTTTAAGGTAACTGTTCCTTTTACATTTACCAGGAATGGATTTTCGTCGGTATAAAATTCGAGGCGGATAATATCTTCCTGGCCAAATCCTGTTTTATCATATCTTGATATATAGGCCTGGGTTCCATTTTGAATGGGATAAAAGAATAAATCATCATCGGTGGTGTTAATCGGATATCCTATATTTACTGGAGTGGACCATGATGTATCCATTTTTGTCGAATAAAATACATCGTAACCACCCATGTTGTAATGTCCTTGTGAACTAAAGTAAAGCGTTTTTCCATCTTCTGAAATGCAAGGGGCTTCTTCGTTAAACGGGGTATTAATTTCTGGTCCTAAATTAACTGCTTCGCCCCATTCGCCAATTTCATCGTTAAAAACCGATTTGTAGATATCCAAACCGCCATAACTATCTTTTCTGTTGCTTACAAAATAGAGTGTTTTTTTATCGGTGGTAAGCGATGCATGAGTTTCCCAGTATCTAGAGTTAATATTACTATTTAGTTTCGAAGGTAATTGCCATTTACCTTCTTTAAAATAGCTTACATAAATATCGCCACCATAATTATCTTCTTTAAAAAGCAACAGGGTGGTTCCGTCGGGAGATAAATAGCACGGGTATATATTTCCATCCGATTTTAGATCGGATGCAATATTCACCGGGGCCAACCATTTACCATCCTTTTTCTCGGAATAAAAAATGCCATCATAAAATTTTAATCTGGAAACATATACCATTGATTTCTGATCTGCCGAAACCACCGGGCGAAAATTTGAAAAACCATCGTTTATGTTTTCTCCCACATTGCTTTGTTTAAAACGCACCGGATTACTCATTAATTCTTTTGCGTGATAGCATGATTGTATTTCCTGCTCTACGTAGTCCAGGTTATATATATCATCAACTTCCAACAGGTCTTTAAATCGGGTAAATGCATCAATCGCCTTGTCGAGTTCATTGTTAACCTGATATGCCATGCCGAGAAAAAATAAGGTACGCACCGGGGCATTGGTTTCTTTAAACGATCCTTCTTTTATGTTTTCTGAAATATTCTGGCTTGCTGTTTCGAGAAATGCAATTGCTTTAGCTTTCTGGCCTGGAATCGACAGGTAACATTCTCCAAGTCGATAATGAATATAAGCATTTTCGTGGCCGTTTGCTATTAGCTGATTGTAAAGCGGAAGAGCTTCCTGGTAATCTTCGTATAAAAGATAATATTCGGCTTCCTGAAAAGTTTCTTTAAGATTTATTTCATCTTGTGCATGTGCATAAATCAGCGTAAAAAAGCATATTGCAGTAACGATAAATTTTTTCATACGATCGTAAAAAAAGAGTTATAATTTTGGTTTAATTTACATACAATATGCAATAAAACCCAATTTATTTTTTCACAAATTGCTAACTATCTTTTGTTTCCTTTATTTTTCCTGCGACTTATAAAGATAAAGATCATACCAAATAAAACACCCGCAATACTAATGTACAGAATCATCCATCCGTTCTTACTTTTTTTATCAATATCCTGATCTTTCGAAGCAAGGCTTGTAGCATCATTCGTACTTAATTGTTCTTTCGCTGCATTCGAAGAAATTGTTAATCCGTCTATTAAAGCATAGATCAGTGCAAGTTCTTCTTCTGAGTAATATTTATTGTTTGCTAAATAGTTTCTAAAATCTTCTAATGTTACCAGCTTATCAGCATTGGTTAAATTTTTTAATGTAGCTGCAATGTCAATTTCTAAAATGGTATTTATTTTAGCCAGCAAGTCCTGCGTGGATTGGCCGGAAGTTGTAATGTATTTTTCAAGTAACTCGATAATTTCGGTGTAGGTGTAATTGTTGGATCCGATGTTTTGAACCAAATAATCAATTACCTGCAATTTCGATTCGTAGTCTTTTTCACTTTCCTTCATTGATTTTAGAACAAGATTTAAATCTCCTTCCGAAAGATTGATCAGTTTATTGATAAACTCGCCGGCAGACACATTATCGGGCGAAATTGCCAATGCAATAATTAAAGCCTGTATTTGTTGTTTCGATAATCCGGCTGCTGAAGCTTTTTCGTATAATAAATCAATTAAAGAAGCTGATGAACTTACTGAATTAAAATCGTTCGACTTAAATAAATCTTGAAGTTTTTTGCTTTCAAAAGAATTTATCTCATTCACCACGTTTGCAAACTCTTGATTTATTGGCGTGTGCGAAATGATTACTTCTTCGTTTGTAATGTTATTGTGTTTGTCAACCAGCTTAAAATTAAGTTTTGTTTTATCTCCCTTAGGTTCAAACTCATAAATAAATTCTTCTTTACGTACTTTAAACTCTTCTGTATTGATTAGCTGATTATCGATATAGGTTTCAACAAATAGTTTCGATCCTTTCTCAACCGATAATTTAATTTTTACATTTTTACTTCCATTTTCTAAGAGAGTTATTTCTTGTTCTTCGATGCTGAGCTCTGCAGTTAAATCTTTAGGAATATACGATACGCTTACTTCTTCTGATTTAACATTATTGTGTTTATCGATCAGTTTAAACCTAATTTTACTTTCGCCTACCAATGGTTTATATTCATAAATAAAATCTTCTTTATTTATATCAAACTCTTCGGTGTTAATTAATTTGTCTTTGTAAAATGTATTAACAATTAACTTTCCCCCTTTTTGCAGAGATAGTTTTATTTTAACATTTTCCTTATCGGTTTCGGCAAAGTAATGATCGTTTTCAAGCAATATTTCTGGTAAAGTATCCTTTGCTTCAACTTGTTCATTCACTTTTTCAGCTAAAAACTCTTCACGTATGGCATATTCTTTTGAGATAAAATATTGATTACCCGATTCTTCATCCATTAAGCTCTCGTATACCAGGTGATTTTTACCTAGTGGTGTTCGGTACTGGTAATTTTCATTATCCGTGTCAGGATTTAAAACTGCGATTGTGTCCAGTGTTTTTTTATTAATGATGTTGATGGAAAAGTTTTCTCTGTTTCTATCTTCTTTATTATCCATTGTTAACACACCTTCAATGCGAAGATTGTCGTATTCGGGTAGATGAAACAATTGAAATTCGTAAATATCTTGTCCGCCATAACCTTGTTTTGAGAATTGCGAACAATAAGCAAAAGTTCCATCTTTGGCAGGAGCAAAAAAGATATCATCATCGGTAGTATTAATCGGATAACCAATGTTGACAGGCTCAGACCACTCACCATTAATTAATGTTGAATAAAAGATATCGTATCCGCCCATACCTGTGTGTCCTTCTGAACTAAAAAACAATCTTTTTCCATCCGGAGTTAAAAAAGGAGTGTTTTCATTCCATTGGGTATTAATTACTTCTCCCAGATTAACAGGATCGTTCCATGTGGTATCATTTATCCGGTCTGCAAAGTAAATATCCAGATCTCCAAAGCCCATATCCTCCCGGTTACTTACAAAATATAATTTCTGATTATCAGGAGATGGAGAAGCGTGTGATTCCCAGTATTTGGTGTTTATATTGTCGCCAAGCTTTTTAACTTTCGACCACATACCATCTTCCTGTAAGAAACTAACGTATATATTGCCGTCAAAATCATCATCGCGATAAATATATAGTTCGCTTCCATCAAAGGATATTCCTGTTGTTGCACTTTTGTCATCAACTCCAAGCTGACCCATAATATTCATCGGGTAACTCCATGCTCCATTTTGTTTTTTGGAGTAAAAAATTGCATCGTAAAACTGCAGCGATGCTGTAAAAACTAAACTGTTTCCGTCTCCGGAAACAATGGCGTTAAATTCGTTAAAACGAGTATTTATTGGACTTCCAATATTTTCAGCAATAAAATTTATCGGATCATATTTAAACTGAAGTGCATTGCGGCATGCATCAAACTGCCGATTTAAATATTGCAAATCGTATATGTCTTTATTGGCCACCTTCTTGGTGCGGGTAATTTTATTTTGAAATCCAGTGTAGGCATCAATGGCTTCGTCGATTTGATTATTCACAAGGTATGCATTCCCCAGATAGAACAAGGCATCTATTGGAGCTGATTTTTCTGAATAAATATTGTTTCTGTAACTGAAAGTAGTACGTTTTATAGCATTCTCAAGGTATGGAATTGCTTTGTGTTTTTGTCCCGGTATGTGTAGATAACAAAACCCAATCTTATACATCACATTATAATTCAGCGAATCGGCATCAAGAACCTTAAGAAAGAGGGGGAGTGCTTCCTGGTAATCCTCATAAAAAAACCACGAATCGGCATCCAGAAACATCTCTTCAAGCTCGTATTCTGCCTGAGAAAATGAATTAAAAATAACGATAAAAAAGCTTACTATAAGGATTATAAATTTTTTCATAAAAAACAGCTTGTTATTCAATCACACGAATTTAGATAAAATTAATGAAAATTTCATGTCATTGCCTACATTCTTCTTAAAATAGATTGATATTGAGCGATTTAAAAAATGCACAAATAATAAAAATTATTCACCGGTTTCCGATTCATTCTCTTGATCAAATAACTCCTGTTCTCCTTCCGGTATATTTTCTCTTTCGAAAATTTGTATTCGATAAATGTCGTTATCGCCATAACCTGTTTCTTTGTATTTAGAATAGTAGGCAATGGATCCGTTTTTTAATGGAAAAAAGAAAACATCATCATCGGTTGTATTAAAAGGAAAACCCAGGTTCTCTGGAGTACTCCAGTTATCTCCCTGCATTGTGGCTTTAAAAATATCAAATCCACCAATATTGAAATGTCCTTTCGACGAGAAATAAAGTGTTTTACCATCTTCTGTAATAAATGGAGTGGTTTCGTCAAACGCTGAATTAACGGTTGAGCCCAGGTTAACAGCAGGGCCCCATTTGCCTTCCGCATCTATAACCGATTTATAAATGTCGTATCCACCCAAACCACCTTCACGGTTACTTGTAAAATAGAGTGTTAATCCATCATCCGAAACACAGGCATATGTTTCGTTTGAGTTGGAGTTGATGTTGTTGCCCAGTTTTTCGGGTACACCCCATACTCCATTATCGAAACGACTTACATAAATGTTAAAAATATCCTGATCGTTTCTGGACAGATAAAGTGTGTTGCCATCTTTGGTTAAATAAACCGGCAATAAAGGATTCGTTGAATTAAAATCCAATGAAATATTACGAGCGGGCAGCCAGCGCCCGTCACGCTTTTTTGAGGAGAAAATTCCATCGTAAAATCTTAACTGGCTTACAAATACAATGGTTTCTTCATCTTCGGAAACCAATGGCCGGATATTATTAAACTGGGAGTTAATGTTTTTGCCCAGGTTACTTTCAATAATACTGGTGGGAATCTTTGTTAATTCAAGTGCATTTTTACAGGCTGTAATTTCAGCATCAACTATCTGATGTTGATGCTGGTCCTTTTCGCTGAGTAGTTCTTTGTATTTTTCAAATGCATCAATTGCATCTTGTAAGCGGTTACTTA